>MHXZ01000086.1 GCA_001825665.1 Planctomycetes bacterium GWF2_41_51
GCAGGTCGTAATTTATCCCGGCCTGTGTTTATTACTAATGCTTCTGTCGATACTTACAGCATTTTTCAGCATCGGTTTATTTCTATTTTTAGAGCTGATTTTAGCCCTGATTCTCGGCTGGATGCTCTCATTTTTCCGTGACCCGCTGCGCATGGTTCCGATTGGCGACGATTTGATTCTCTCACCGGCCGATGGTACCATTACCGACGTGGAAGTCGTTGATGAGCAAATGTTTATAGATGGCCCCGCAATCAGAATCGGCATTTTTTTGAGCGTTTTCAATGTCCATCTAAACAGAACTCCATGCCCGATAAAAATTGAAAACATCACATATAAGCAGGGCGGCTTTATCAACGCGATGGACGCAAATTGCGGTAAAATCAATGAAAGCAACAACTTGGGAATGGTTCGATTGACCGAGCCTAAAGAGAAAATATTAGTCCGCCAGATTAGCGGCGCCATCGCCAGAAGAATAGTCTGCGACGCCAAAGAAGGTCAGGAATTTACTGGCGGCACCATCTTTGGAATGATAAAATTCGGTTCCAGAACAGAGCTTTATCTGCCCGCCCAGAGCACGGCAAAAATTCTCGTGAAAAAAGGCGATAAAGTCAAAGCGGGCCTGACTTTATTGGCGAAATATGAATGAAGAAATAAACAAATCTGAACGCGCAAAACGAAGCCTCCTGCGGAATGTACGCAAGCAGCGATTGAAATATATCACCGTTTTGCCGTCGCTTGTTACCCTCATAAACGGCGCCTGCGGATTTGCATCCATAGTTTTCGCTTCCAAAGTCGGCCGGGAAACCGCGCCGGGACTGGAAATTTATCACAGCCAGTTCCCGTTTTTCGCAATGGCAGGCTATATGATTTTCTTCGCGATGATCGCCGATATGCTCGACGGCCATTTGGCAAGACTCAGCCAGAGCACCAGCAGCTTCGGCGGCCAGCTCGACAGCCTTTGCGATGTAATCAGCTTCGGAATTGCACCGGCGTTTCTGATGCTGCGGGTCGTTGAAACTAATTTGTCGTTTAATCCAATGATAGATATTTTCGTGTACCGCTTCCTTTGGCTTGCCGCCGCGATATATTTCAGTTGTGCCGCTATTCGCCTTGCGAGGTTCAACGTCGAAAACGAGGAAGACGAATCGCACCACATGAGCTTTTCAGGCCTGCCCAGTCCCGCCGCCGCCGGCGCAGTTGCAAGCCTGATTATACTCAATCAGGAAATCACAAAAAAGATTCTCGAAAACTGGACGATTTATTCGCAGGTCGGCCACACGATTATAATTTATGCACTGCCGTTCGCCGCTCTCGCCGCCGGCGCTCTTATGGTCAGCAGAATTCGATATCCGCACGTTATCAATCAATACCTGCGGGGCAGAAAACCTTTTTCATATCTCATTAAAGCAGTGGCCATTATCGTAATTGTCATCTACTATTTCGAAGTGGCTTTAGTGGTGGTGTTCTGGAGCTTCGCGCTTAGCGGAGTCGTCCGCTGGCTCTATAACCGCGTTATAGCCCATAAACCAGCCCAGGAAGAAACCGAACCCCCGCCAATCACCATTTCACATTAATTTTCTGCCTTTGAAACAAGCAGAAGTTTTTGAAAAAATTACAATTCATAACCCCTATATTTTCATTCGAAAATATTGCCGTAAGTCCTTTATTTTGGTTTGTAAATGCTGGAGTTAGGCTTTGCTGCGCAAGTTTTTAATTGCGCGGAATTTGCGATCTGCGATGTAAATGCGCACAAAAATGCCTGTAAAAAGCGAAAAAAAGTAATAAAAAGCGCCAAAAAAGTGAGCGAAAAACGAACGAAATTCAGGGGATAGAGGATAGATTTATGTAGGGTATAGGGTTCAGGGATAGGGGATGGAGCATTGAAGATAGAAGATTTAAAATTGTAAATTTTTGGTTTCGGTGGACTTATACGTATTAGCGGATAAATTATTATTGTTTTTCTTGAGAAGGTGGGAAAGGGTGGTATAATTAGACGTCAGCAAAAAGTATACGAGGTAAATATTGGCACTTTATTCTATGGGATGGAATTGTAATGCCTTTTGATCCACCTTTATCCTGCGAAGAAATCGAAGCAGCCTTTGGCGAGCTTTTCAAAGATGTGACATTACTACCTTGTGGGGGACAAGGTGCTGTTTTTAAATGCACGCATCAACCATCTAATGAAGTAGTAGCTTTAAAAATATATTATACAGATCAAGTCCAACAACGTACACAACGTGAAATTGATTTAATGAAACGTATTGATGCAGATGCAATTGTTCGTCTGGTTGTATCTGGTGAAATTTTTATTAGGAATAATAAATGTATTTTTATGGCGACAAGATTTATCCATGGCAAAGTACTATCTGAGGTTATAACACAAAATAAAATAGAAATTTCTGTAATAGCTAAATGCGGTCATTATATTGCTAAAGCAATTCAACTATTATGGGCAGAAAGAATAGTACATAGGGACATTAATCCCAAAAACATTATGCTTAAAAATGAAGGTTCTGCGGTATTAATCGATTTGGGAATTGCTAGACATATAGAGCTTGAAGCTTTAACTATGCCAGGTTGTACTTGGGGCACACCGGGATATTTTTCTCCCGAACAGGCCAGAGCTGTAAGGCAATTATCGTATAAATCTGATATATTTGCATTAGGAATTACTTTGCAAGAATGTTTAGCTGGTAAGCATCCAGTTAATCGGCGTCAAGATTTATTGCTTAACGGATGTCCAATTAAAACGAATACAATTAGAAATGATATACCACAACCTATGGTGAAAACCATTGATTCGATGGTTAAATTCCGAGCATATGATAGACCTCGGATTGAAGAAATCTTAAAAACGTTTGAACTTTTTATTTAATAGGAAACTATTATGGCAAAGGAATTTTTCTGGCCCGGAAGTGTTCAATTGAAAGTACCAAGTAATATTTCAGGAGTATCTGGTGGTATCATTTATCCTATAGGTATTGCATATCATACTTTAATGCGTAGGAATCTTGATAAACAATACTATCATTTACAAAGACGCTTGTTAGATCCGCAACTTTATCTTATAAAGCTCGATCCTTACACTTGTCGAAAAAAATGCGCTTATCTTGCAACATACCCATGGTTTCCAATTAAACCTTTTTCTAATTTTAATAGCGGCAAACATACACAAAGACAATGGCAAAATGAACTCACCAAAAATGTACATGAATTATGGTTAGGACAACTACCGAAAAAAAATGATGAAATCGAACAAACAATACAAGTATGTCTAGAAGTTCAAGAAAACTTGAATTGCGAACAATATATTTTACCTTCACCATTAACTGTTGATCAAGCTACAGATTATTCAATTGAACTAGAATGGATTGATAGTGGATTGAAAATTGCAAAACAAATAAATAACAAGAAAGGAGTTTTAGCAACAGTTGCCATTTCTGATTCTGCACTACGTTTAATAGAGCCTTGGGACAATGAGTTAATTGATCTAATTATTGATCAAATAAGTTCCAGAGAACTTGATGGTGCTTATATAGTTTTGGAACAATCAAATGAACAAGGTTATTATTGTACTCATCATAATACCGTAGGTTGCTTATTACGTTTAGTCTATGGATTGAAGACGGCAGGCTTAAAACGAATAATTGTTGCATATACAGGTACTACAGGATTCCTTTCTCTTTTAGCCGGTGCTGACACGTGGGCTTCAGGATGGTATAAATCTGAACGAAAACTTAAATTAACAGATATCGAAGATAAAGATGGCAGGGCTTATCCTGCATATTATTCACATAATTTTGCGGGTGAATTTCACGTTGAGAAGGATCTTGACCGCGCATTTGAACAAGGATTATTTTCAGCTATTCTGGAACCAACTTCTGCTAGTGAACCATTGGTTGCTGGATTGCGATCGGGAAAAAAAGTATCTATGGTGCCGGAATGGGCATACCGGCCCACGAATGTAACAGCAGCAAAAGAGCATTTTGTTTCGGTTGCAATCAATCGAACTTCAGAGATTGCTGATATGGGTGAAAGTGAATTATTTAACTATGGCCTCAAGTGGTTAGAAAATGCTAAGAGTTTGGCAGAGGTTATTTCAAAATTAGAAAATCGTCATCCTCGTACTGAGATAAATCATCAATCTTCTTGGTATAAAGCCTTTAAAAACTTTATTGAGAAAGCGGGATAGTATTTACATTATCCCAACTGTTTTGGATAATAACCATATCCACTTAGAAGATGGAGGGACATGTGGTTTGGGTTTGAAAACAATTCTGACAGAATTACTATTGACGGCGATCAATCCAATAGCCGATTTTTTACATTGTTCTTTAATAATTTCCTTTTCTGTCAAAGTACTAGGCAATGCAATGTACGCCATATGCGAAAAATTAAGATAAGAAATTGCCTGCCTTAGTGCCTGACGCCAATTGGTGAGTTTGACTTCGATAGAAATAATATGATAATCAAGAAGACAAGTTTTATTTCGTAATTTAAAGCAATCAGGTTTAATCTGGACGAGTGTTGCTTTCTTATATAAACGGTCAAGCGATTTTTTTACTATTGCTTCTCTCACAAAAAGTCGGTTGCTAATTTCATATGCTGTGCTATAACCATTTTCGACCAAATCCGATATAATCAAAGTATCAAGTTCTGGATGATAATTCATACAGTCTTGTCGGTGTGTTTTAGGAAGGGCAATGCATACAAGATCGGGTATCGTTGATCCAATAGATACTTCTGGAATTTGAGAAATATTCCTATTTCCTCGCTTTCCATAAAAGTATTGTGAAAGATGGGATGATGATAATACATTGACCATATCCATTTCATATTTAAAAATGTTCTGATTCACTATTTATTCCCGATTATTCTTAAATATGGTAATTTGCAATGTTGTTTACGAATAATTATTACATTTTAGATTATATTGCATATAAGGTAAAGAATTTAATTTTTATTAATTTATTATAGTTGGTAATTACAGAGAAATATTTTTTCGATAGTGGGTAATCGATAATGATTGAATTTTTAATTTACTATTGCGGGGTCTCCCCGGTTAGATAGCTAAGATACTGCAATGATGTTGATTGATTCATCTAACGGGGCAGGCCGGTATAGTGTCAGTTGATCAGGGCCGGATCTCCGGTTCTTGCTAAACTGAGTTCGCCGTTGGCTTCATCGAGTTTGTAAATTTAAATCCATCGCGGCTCAATGTACAGGGTGCGATAGAGTTTCTTTTTTGAATTGGGTCGAACGAGTTAGTATCAACCTTTTAAATCCTTTAGCAAATCTTCCACATTATTGAACTTTACGCCTTTGCCGGAGTCCAATTCCTTCATAGCTTGTATGGTCTCCTTATTCGGCAATTTTACATCAAAGGGGATGCTTTGGGTATAAATAATTTGTTTGAAAAACAAATTTATAGCTTGTGACGGTGTCATTCCCAATAAATCCAATATTTTAGAAACTTTGGACTTGGTTTGGGCGTCGATACGAACGTTAATTGTAGCTGAAGCACTCATATTTACCTCCAAAAACGTATACAATGTCAACACAATATATATACGTTGTAAACACAGAAAAGTCAAGAGTTTTCTTGCCCCAAGACATAAATTGGGAAGTTTTTCGGAAATTGAGAGTACCGGTGAATTTAGCTAACAGTTATGCCCATTGAGATTGCACGTTTGACGAGTTCTGCGGCTGATTTGGTGCCTAATTTGTGCATTAGCCGGTTTCGGTGGTATTCAATGGTTCGTTCGGTTCGGCTTATCTTTTGGGATATTTCCTTATTTGTATGACCTGCGATAATCATACTTAGGATTTCGACTTCCCGCCGCGTTAAATTCTTGTCATCCAAGAGGTTATAAAACATATTCTCGAGGATTTCATCGTTTTGGAACCTTTGATTTCCTACTGGTTGGATACTTTTCGCCAGTATTTGAGTATCATTGGCCATTTTGCCCCGCCTATTAAAATATACATTTCCTATAATTATAATATTCGTTGAAACGCTTTTTAACTTAAGTTTTTTTTAATTTTTTGTATTTCTGGTACTTTCCGAAATTTATCTGCCATCGAAAACAGTCGAAAAACTTATAACGTCGTTAGAAATGTAAATGTTTGTATAGAGAGAATTTATGAATACCACTGATAAACTTACCAATGATGTTAAAAACGTGGAATCGCTATCTATCGCTAAATTGCAGTTGATTCTTGATTCTATTAACAGCAAGATTGAGCAGACATGCAATGTAATGCCCAGGCTCCTTGAGCAAATCAGAAGTACAAGCCAGACAAGTACTTATGACGATTCGTTCAGGCCGGTATTACAGTCCCTTTCGGTTCTCCGCTCGTTTATCGGGCAAATCGAGTATTGGATAGAGAAGGCTGAGTTAAACAAACATAATGCCTTAATAGAGAACGCTTTAGAGCAGGATGAAATTTCCGAGGATGAGATTTCTCAGATTCTTGTATTCATAAGTGAATCGCAGGACCACGTTGAATCCGCCTGTAACGGCTTATTTTCGCTGCAAACCAAACCGAACGATAAAGACAATTTGAATCAGGTATTCCAGGCATTTCATAGCATTAAGGGTATGGCGTGGTTCCTTAATCTTGTGGAGATTGGTTCACTTGCGCATAGTGCCGAATGTTTATTCGACAGTGCGCGAAAATGCGACCTCGTTTTAGATTCCGGCAATATCGATGTTGTTTTCGAAGCTGTCGAAATGCTTAAAGAAATGATTTCAGATTTGGCGGTATCGACGGAAATAAATCAGCCGGTAACAAAGCATCTCAATTTCGAGCAGATAGTTCAAAAAATAAAGAGCATTAATTCGGTTAAAAGTAAAATTTCTAATTATGTGATTTAAAGAGACAAATTCCGAGCAGGAAAAAAGCAATTATAAGGGACAATAAAATGTTTAAAGCTAAAACAATAATGACGACAAACGTAATCAGCGTTAAGAGGGATACTGATATTTACGAAGCAATAAGGACGCTGGTTATGAATAACATTACAGGTCTGCCGGTGGTTAACAACGATATGAGTATCGCGGGGATTATCTCTGAAAAAGATGTATTGAAATTATTGTATAACGCGGAGGGGATGGGAAACAAAGTTGAAGATTTTATGACAAAGGGTGTTGTCAGCTTCAACGAAGAGGACAGCCTGATTGATATAACAGAGTGTCTTATAAAAAATAATTTCAGGAGAGTGCCGATAACGTCGAGCGGGAAACTGGTCGGAATTATCAGCAGGAAAGATATTATCAATTACATTTTAAGATTAAGGCACAAGGAATAACGACGATTTCACAGAGGCGAGTTGAGATGAATTTTATGGAAAAGAAAACAATTAAAATTCTGCTTGTAGAGGATGATGCCAGCGATATTGTTATAGCGAGGAAATTGCTGGCAGGTAATTCGCACACAATCGAATTTATCGTAGAATCTGCGCGAAGGCTTTCAGAAGCAGTAAAACTGCTCGGCGAGCAGACATTTGATTTGATACTTCTTGATATGATGCTTCCGGATAGCATGGACATAGAAACGGTTAAAAGCATACATAAGGCAGATCCATATACTCCGATAGTTGTTTTAACATCGATAGATGATGAAGCAACAAGCCTTTCGGCGATTCAAAACGGCGCATCAGATTATCTGGAAAAAGGTAAATTATCGCGCGATATATTATTACGAACAGTCATTTTTGCGATTGAGCGCAAACAGTCGGAAGAAAAAATGCGCATTCAGCAGAAAATGCTTGCGACCGAGCGGAATAATCTTCAGTCTATTTTCGATGCATCGAGAGTTTGTATGCTGCTGCTTGACCAGGATGGTAAAGTTGTTCGTGTTAATAAGGCGACTGAGCAGCTGGTAGGCAAAGATAAAACGGAAATGCTTATGCATCAGCCGGGAAACAGTTTGTGCTGTATGCACGCGTTGAGTGCGGAAGGGGGCTGCGGCTACGGTGAAGCATGTAAAAGCTGTCATATCCGCGAAGCGATTAGTGATATACTTCTCAATGACAAGTCGTTTAGGGAAATAGAAGTCAATCATTGGATTATGATTGATGGGGCAAATCGGGAATTCTGGTTTTCGGTAAGCGCTGTGCCAATCGAACTTGGCGGGAAACGGCATGTTCTTATTGGTTTACTGGATATCACGGCTCGTAAGATAGCGGAAGCGGCACTGAGGCAAAGCGCGACACTGCTGGATAATATTTTTGCGGCGGCACCGATATGTATTATGCTGGTTAAGAAACGCATAATCTATAAAGTTAATGGAAGGATTTCTGAAATTTCCGGTTATGATGCGGATGAATTGATTGGGCGTTCGCCGCTGATGCTTTATTCGAATGAAGCTGAATTTGATCGCGTGGGGCGGGAACTATTTACAGATTTGGGGCAGTCGAGTAACAGCATAGAATCGCTATGGCGGCGCAAAGACGGTACGCTGATACATGTGCTGCTGCACGCATCAATGCTTGAACCAAATAATCCTGACGCCGGCGAAGTAGTTACGGTAAGGGATATCTCCGAACGCAAGCGAAATGAGGATGAGCTGCTGGAAATCAATCGTCATCTGAAAGAAGCGACAATGCGAGCAAGCGAAATGGCAACGCGGGCAGCAATGGCTGATACGGCAAAGAGCCAGTTTCTTGCGAATATGAGCCATGAAATACGTACGCCTATGAATGCGATTATCGGGTTTAGCGACTTGCTGGCGGAAGAAGAAGAGCTTGACGATGATATGAAAGAAGATATTAATATTATCAGGGAGTCGGGCCATAATCTTCTTAAGCTTATCAACGATATTCTGGATTTCTCGAAGATTGAGGCCGGTCAGCTTGATATCGATATATCGGATTGTTCGTTGAACGGATTGCTTAATTCTATCGAACTGCTGATGCGGCTTAAGGCGAAAGAGAAAAATTTGGATTTCAAAGTCATTAAAAACGCCAATCTTCCTTTGCGGATACACACCGATAAGGTACGTCTGCGTCAGTGTTTGATAAATCTCATAGGCAATGCTGTAAAATTCACGGAAAGAGGTCATGTGTACGTGAATGTTTTCCTAAAAGAAATTGAAGATGTTCCATACATTCAGTTTGATATTGAAGACACGGGTATCGGCATCCCGCTTCATAAACAAGAAATCATATTTAATCCGTTTACGCAGGTAGATGGAAGTTCAAACCGGCAATATGCGGGTACCGGCCTGGGCCTGTCAATCACGAAACAACTGACAAGACTTCTCGGCGGCGAAATAAAATTGACCAGTGAAGCAGGTAAAGGCTCTGTGTTCTCGCTTATAATTCCAACATATTCGGGACTTATTGATGAGCAGCTAATGGGTAAAAATCATTGCGAAGAACCATGGGAAAGCAAAATACTTAATTTTAAGCATATTAAATTTGCAGGAAATATATTGGTCGCAGAAGATGTTCCGAATAATCAGGCGGTTATCAAGTCTTTTCTGCAAAGGCTGGGACTGTGCGTAACGGTGGTAAAAGACGGCAGGGAGGCAGTGGAGAATGCGGCGGCCAACGAATTTGATTTAATATTTATGGATATGATGATGCCGCATATGAATGGATATCAGGCGGTAAGGAAGCTGAGGCAAAACGGAATAACAACTCCGATAGTAGCCTTAACTGCCAAAGCGATGAAAGGCGACGATCTAAAATGTATCGAAGCGGGCTGCGATGATTATCTGGCCAAACCGGTAGACCGTGAAAAATTTCTGCATGTATTAAGAAAATATTTACTAACAAATAAAAAGAAAGAAAAACAATTGTGTTTAAATGAATAAAAGGAGAAATGAAATGAGATTTTTAATTGTAGAGGATAATTTTGCCGCGAGAAGACTTTTGCAAAGATACCTTTCAGGTTACGGCGTTTGTGATTTAGCTGCTGAAGGAAATGAAGCAATCGAAGCTTTTCGCCAGGCTTTGGATGAAAAGGAACCTTATGATTTGATATGCCTTGACATCATGATGCCGAATATGAACGGACACGAAACGCTCAAACTCATACGTCGAATTGAAGAAGAACGCGGTATTTATGGTCTGGATGGAGTCAAGGTGATAATGACAACAGCTTTGGGAGATTCCAAAAATGTTATTGGAGCATTCAGAGAAGGTTGCGAAGCATATATAATCAAACCAATCATTAAGGAAAAACTTCTGATGGAAGCAGATAAACTCGGTGTGAAAATTCTATCAAGTGAGGTTATATTAAAAAAATAGAAAAAACCGGCGATGAAAACGAAAAGCGATTCTATGAATAAAAAAACGATAAAAGTTCTATTAGTAGAGGATGATGATGGAGACATTATTTTAACCAGGAGTTTACTTTGCAATTCTCATACTTTTGAATTTGTGGTAGAGTCAGCTAAAAAACTTTCAGACGCTATAACGCATCTGAATGATCAGGCATTTGATTTGGCGCTGCTTGATATGGGACTTCCTGACAGCAGCGGCATTGATACTGTTCAGAGAATCAGACAAACCAATCAACATCTGCCTATTGTTGTTTTAACAGGATTCAATGATGAAGAAACAGGACGTTTAGCGATACAAAACGGTGCATCAGATTACCTTATAAAAGATAATTTATCAGGCGACACATTAATACGAACAATCATTTTTTCAATTGAACGCAAACAGGCTGAAAAAGAACGTGAAAAAATGCTGTTTTTCCAACTTGGAATAAATTCAATCCAGCAATCGCTTCTTAGAACAATCCCAATTGAAGAAAGACTCCAAAGAGTAACAGATGATATAGTAAAATTCTTCAATGTCGATTTTTGCCGAATATGGCTGATTCAAAACGGAGATGCCTGTCAGAATGGATGTGATCACGCTCAAATAAAAGATGGTCCGAATGCCTGCAATAATCGTGATAAATGTCTGCATCTGGTTTCAAGTTCAGGCAGATATACGAACACAGAAGGAGCATTTTATCGGCGGGTTCCTTTTGGATGTTACATGATTGGGATGCTTGCTTCTGATGTGAAATACAAGCATGTTACCAACGATATTCAAAATGATATATATATTCGCGACAGACAGTGGGCAAAAGAAAATGGACTTATATCGTACGCGGCATATCAACTGCGGTTTACAGACGGTCAGCCAATGGGGGTAATGGCTCTTTTTTCAAAAAATCCAATAGAGTCTTGTGAAGATGCGATGCTCGATGGAATCAGCAGCAATGCAGCGTTGGCTGTTTATCAGTCTCAAACTTCAAAACAATTACAGGAGAGTGAGGAAAAATATCAATCCCTGATTAATAATTCTGTTATGGGAGTGGCCGTAATGGACACCAATCACAGAATCATTCAGGTGAATTCAGTATTATCCGAAATGTTTAAAAAACCTGCCAGTGAATTTGTGGGCAAATTTTGTTATAAAGAGTTCGAGAAAAGAGATGCAATATGTGAACATTGTCCCGGTGCACGGGCTCTGATTTCCGGCAAAACAGAAGATGTGGAAACCCAGGGTATAAGGGATGACGGCAGCCGGTTTTATGTCCGCAACCGTGCGGTTCCATTCTTTGGACATGATGGTGCCGTTAAGGGTTTTATTGAAATAGTTGAAGATATAGATGTTCGTAAGCGTGCTGAGGAGGAATTACGATGGAAAACGGCACTCCTCGAATCTCAGGTAGAAGCGAATTTAGACGGGGTACTGGTTGTTGACAATCAGGGAAAACGAATTTTAATTAACAAACGTCTGATTAATATGTGGAAAGTACCAAACGAAATTGTCGAGAACAAAGACGAAACAGTTTTAATGAAATATGCAATTGGTTTAACAAACAATCCGCAAGATGTTCTGGAAAAAGTAAAGTATCTTAACTCTCATCCTGACGAGATAAGCAGAGATGAAATTGAGTATAAAGATGGAACTGTTCTCGACCGGTATTCATCTGCCATTATAGATAAAGAAGGGAAAAATCTCGGAAGAATCTGGACTTTTCGTGATATTACAGATCGTAAGCTGGCGGAGACTGCGTTAAGAAAGAACGCTTCTGTAATCAATAGTATTTTTCATGCAGCACCGATTGGCATTGTACTGACAAAAAAAAGATTCATTTATAAAATGAATGGAATGTTTTCGGAGATATCCGGTTATGCCGAGAACGATCTGATTGGCAAGACTGCACTGGTGCTATACCAGAATATAGGAGAATATAACAGGGTTGGTTATGAACTTTATAATAATCTTCTGCAGACCGGTCTCAACAGTTCGGAAACAAAATGGCGGCGGAAAGATGGTGCATTGATAGATGTGCTGTTGAATGTATCGCCTCTTGATGTTAATGACATAGACGCAGGTGAAATTATTACCGTGCTCGACATAACAGAGCTTAAACTTTCGCAGGAAGCTATTCTTAGGGAACGTAACAAGGCACAAAGTTATCTGGATGTAGCCGGCGTAATAATGCTCGTACTTAATAGAGATATGACGGTGCATAGAATCAACAATAAAGGCTGTGAAATTCTTGGATATGATGAAAATGAAATTATTGGGAAGAACTGGTGTGATACATTTATTCCCCCGCAATATAAAAACGACATTAGAGAGATGTTTAGCTATATGATGAAAGGTGAAATAAAGAATTGTGAATATCACGAGAATCCGATACTAACCAAAAAGGGAAAACAACGGTTGATCGCGTGGCATAATGTTATAATGTATGATGAAGGAAGAAATATAATATCGTTATTAAGTTCAGGTGAGGACATAACCGAACGCAAAGAAGCTGAAGAAGCGATTAAAAAAGCTTATAAAGAGCTTGAAAAAGCCAACAGCGATATGAAAAATATGCAGGCACAAATAATTCAAAGTGAAAAACTCGCTTCGATCGGGCAATTGGCCGCCGGTGTCGCGCACGAAATGAATACTCCTGTTGGTTTTGTTGCGTGCAATTTTGAGACTCTCGAAAAGTATCTTGCTAAATTTAAAAAATTAATTGAGATGTATAATCGGCTGGCTGATGACATTCCAAATAACAATAGCGCCGCTCTTCTGGAAAAAAATTCGACTATAATACAGGCAGCCATTGATATGAAGATGGATTTTGTGCTTGACGATATAGATGCATTATTTGAGGAGTCAAAAGAGGGCCTTACCCGAGTTACAACTATAATACAGAACCTAAGGGATTTTTCGAGAATAGACCAGGTCGAATCCTTAGATAGTTTCAATATTAATCAAGGCCTTGAATCGACTCTCGCAGTCGCAAGAAATACGATTAAATACCATGCCGATGTGATTACAGAATTCGGAGATATTCCGCAGGTATTATGCAATGCCAGCCAGCTTAACCAGGTTTTCCTGAATATTCTTGTAAACGCGGCTCATGCTATCGAATCGCAGCACAGGGATTCCAAAGGTTCTATCAGAGTTAAAACTTACTCGGATGATGCACAGGTTATATGTGAAATTGAAGATGACGGGCCGGGAATTAAACCTGAAAATATAAAGAAGATTTATGATCCATTCTTTACAACTAAACTTGCAGGCAAAGGGACCGGTCTGGGATTATCTGTTTCCTATGATATTATCGTAAATAAGCATAAAGGCATGCTGCTTGTTGATAGTGTATACGGCAACGGCGCAAAATTCACAATAAAAATTCCGTTAAAACCGGTAAAAGAAAATAACGAAAATTCAAACGAATTAATTATAGAAGCCCAAAAGGCTGAAATTAAGTGAGGTAATTAGTTATGGAAATGAGAACAGTACTCTTCGTTGATGATGATAAACTTGTCCTTAGCTCTTTAAAGAGAGGGCTGATTGACGAGGAATACAACAAGTTATTTGCGGAAAGCGGCCAAGAGGCTCTGTCTCTGCTTGAAAAGTACGAAGTCAATGTGATTGTTTCAGATATGCGAATGCCTGAGATGGATGGGCTTACTTTGCTGAAAAGAGTAAGAGAAAAATATCCCACGGTTGTAAGAATGGTGCTTTCGGGTTATACGGAAATTAATACTCTGCTTACGGCGATCAACGAGGGCGAAATTTTCAGGTTCATTACAAAACCCTGGCAGATGGAAGAGGAATTTAAACCAGCGGTTCGCCAGGCATTAGAGTTTTATAATTCAAGAGAACATAGTACGGTTGAAAAGTAAATTTGGAACAAGTTTTGGAAGTTAATATTACGAAACAGTAATTATGGAATCAAGAACGATACTTTTTGTTGATGATGATAAGCTTATTCTTAGCTCATTGAAAAGGGGTCTAATTGACGAACCCTATCATTTATTGTTTGCTGAAAGCGGTAAAGAAGCTTTGTCTATACTCGAAAAGAATGAAGTCCACGTAATTGTTACTGATATGCGAATGCCGGAGATGCTTGGGCTGGAGCTTCTTAAAATTGTAAAAGAGAAATACCCTAATATGGTTCGCATTATTCTTTCCGGCTATACTCAGGTAGGTACTTTGCTTACCGCAATCAATCAGGGCGAGATATTCAGATATATTACCAAACCATGGAAACTCGAAGAGGAATTTAAACCCACACTCAGGCAGGCGGTTGAATTCTATAACAGCAATGTGAACACACAAAAATAATTTCATTAATTCAGGATTCTCATATTTTCTCTGCTGATAGAATTATACCAATTGGTATTATTACTCGCGCGTTGCGAGGTTTGTTAAATTCTTGGCCCGCTTCGCTTTACCCGCGGAGCATCGCACGAATATTTTTTGGGATCCGTATTAAACATCACTAAAAGTCTAAGAATTGCTAACGCAAGTTTGCTATCGTATAATCTGAGTTTCAGCCGAGTCTGATAGTTTTTTCAGACGTCCGTTAAGCATTTTGACTGCTTCGGCATTACGAGCCTTGAGCGTTTCAAGCTGGTCAGTAAGATCTGCCAATTGATTATTCAGATTTTCAATTTGTGATTTTGAATTGTTCAAATCGTTTTGTGTGTGGTTAAGTTCAGCACTTGCTTTGATTGCCTCTGCCCTGAAATTGTCTGTTTGGGCTCTGGATTCTTTCAGTTCCTTCTCGAGAGGTTCAAGTATATTTACTCTTACAGCAAGATTTTGCCTGCTGCTGTATAAATTGAAGCATACCACTGAAGATACCGCAAATAGTATTGCAAAAGATATGGTAACACACTGCCAGACGAATTTCGCTTTTGCTTGGTCTGTTATGACATCGAGAAGAACGCTGTTGCCGACATTTGGTTTAAGACCGGCTTTAGATTTTCTCAGATGTTCAGCGGCTTCACTTCCCAATGGGCCGAGAATCGATTCTTCAAGCGATAAGGCCTGCTGAAAATCTTCAGTATTTTTATTTATATGCTGCTTCATCATAGCCCATCCCAGGTAATTGTAAGTGTCTGCGTAGCGGTGTATATGCCGGAATCCGCGACATTGTCGTTACGGTTGCTTGCCTGAACATGCAGCGTTACTTCCACTTCCGTATCACCTTCTTTGTATTGTATATTCAATCCGCCGCCGGATAAAAAATCATTGTATGGCACATAATTTTCCATACTGGTTCCGCCTGTGCCGTTTACGCCATCGCCGTCAAATGTAACCTTGTATTCTGTAATGAGAGTGTCGGTTGCTGAGTGCAGTTGAGCTGCCGCAGAATTGTCTGCTGTAAGAACCGCATCAGCATCAAATCCGCTTACATCCAAAATAAGCATTGCACTTCCATTGCGTACACTGGATTGTGAATTAATGGGCCCATCCGGATCCTGTGTGTCAATATCTATATTAGGAAAAGTGGCTGACCGCCAGGCATATTCATTTTCAGCGCATATCGTTATCGGCAGAATTGTTACCGCCAGTATCGCATAAACAAGATGGCTGATTAATGATTTCATTATTTTTTGCTCCGATTACTTTTACTATCGACTTCGAGCAGGGTTATCGCTTCCTGCAAAATCGCACGCTCCTGTTCGATTGCGAGCTGATTCTCAGGATAAGACTTATTTTTTATTTCTTTCGCTTTTCCAGTGGTATCCTTTTCACTGCCAAGAATGCTTACTACCTGGCTCAAGGAATTTAATTCTTCTTCTTTCATATTCTTGCGTTTTTTATCATTGTCTTTTCTTGCGAAAAATTCAGGTGCACGCATTTTTTCAATTTCTTCAGTGCCGTCGATCAGTTCATTGCGGTCGGCAAAAGCCATTTCTTCATCCCTGATTAATTGAGGGGTGATGAATATCATAACTTCTTTTTTCGTTGTGCTGTCCTGTTTGCTTTTGAAAAGACCTCCAACTACAGGAAGGTCGCCGAACAAAGGAAATTTTCCGTGATTAGTGGTTTCCTGAGTTTCGATAAGGCCGCCAATTACGATAGCGTCACCTTCTCTGACCCTGACGCGTGTGTCGGCTTTTCGACGTCGAATCACAGGCAAATCGCTGCTTGAAACGGCGCTGTTGGCCGATGAGTTGCGTCTTGCCGCAACATCGCTTACTTCTGTTTGTACATCAATTGTGATATATCCCTCTTCGCCGATATGTGGTGTCATTTCAAGCATTACGCCGGATTTGATTACTTCAAGTTCGGTTCGCAGCGAAGTACCGTAAAGGTCCGTAATAATCGTATAATATTCATCGAGCGAAATATCTATTTTAGCTTTTTCGCCGTTGATTGTCGCAACTCTCGGCCTTGACCTTATACTTGCCTTCTTTTCCTGTATCAATGCCCGAAGCTGCAAATTCAATTCAAACAATCTGCTTGCCGCTATGCTTGTATAACCTGCCAGCCCGGTAAAGCCCGCGACACCTTTAGACATACTGAAAGCGGTGTGAGGACCTAAAATACTCCAATCCAGTTCGAACTCGTCGCTTGTGCCTTCCCATAAATCAACGACAAGAACTTCAAGCATAACCTGCTGCTGCGGAACATCGAGTTTTTTGATGATTTCTGTTATATGCGTTGTGATTTCAGGAACAGCGTAAACCAAAGCTTCATTGTCTCTCTGGCCGCTCGTTACATATTGCTGTAAAGATTTGGGCAGAGATTCACTAAGATGTTTTGCTGTTATATAATTCAGATAAAGCGGTGTAGGCGTTATAGTTTCTAACGCACTTGGGCATGTTGCGTCGCCGCAGACAATCAGGTAAAATTTGCTGCTTTTCTTTTTTACATAAAGTCCCTGTCCTGAAACCAGCTCATTGATACAGTCTTCTAACGTTTTACCTTTTGCTGCATCGAGTGAAACCAGCGGGTCGGGTATGTGCGGACAAGTCGCGAGAATAATTCCGTTCTCAACAGAGATATCGCGGAATATCTGGCTCAGCGGCACATCGACCCATATATTCTTTACGATGATTTCATCGGGGTCAACAGCTCCGGTGAGATTGACGGATAATAGCAGTAAAACTATCATCGCTGCTTTATAAAAATTATGTTTTACTTTTAATATCATAAAACCTTTTTAGTTCTTCGTAACCGTCCGTGAGTTTTCATCTATTACAACACTGACGGGAACTCGGTATTGAATAGCCTGTTTCTGCGATTGGCTTTCAAGCCCGGATTGCTCCATTTCAATAAGTATCATCCAATCATAAGTTCCGGCTTTTGCATCAGACGGTACTTTAACCGAACAGGGAATTGAAGAACCGCTGTTCGGAGCGAGAGTAAAATCTGTTTTTTTCAGATTAACCCAATCGTATTTAGAATTTTCAATTCGACAGCTTGCTGCAATCGTATTCAGACCCTGATTTTTAATTTGCAGATTCGCGGATGTAAACCGTCCCGGATTTAATTTAAGCTCAATCTTCTCGGGGTCAAATTGCAGCTTTGTTACATTATTTTCACTGCCGATATTTTTCGTCCATACTTTTGCCAAATCATCGCTTATTGTAAATTCGGATTCTTTCATAATTTGGCGTTTATTCGATTCCGATGTGAAAAATGTACGGAGTTTATATTCGCCCGCGGGCAAAGGCTGCGACATAATGCCCGTAAACCATCTGCTGTCGCCGGGCAAAACATTATTGCGGCTCGCATATAATGGTATCGTTGCAATTTTTTTCATTTTTTCGTTATATACAATAGCTTTGCCAACTGCGGGAATGCTGATAAGGCCTTCATTTTTCAGCTTTGTTTCAATTTTCAAAGACTGTTTTTCATTTAATTTATAAAGTTCAGCTTCTGATAAATCTTTTTTATTTGGGCCGGCATCAAAAGTCGGCATAGTAATATTTACATCTGTAATATTCCCGCGTTCTGTATGTGTTCTGCGTGCAACACGAATAAATAATCCTGTGGCAGTTCTCAATTGAACCTTTATACCTTTTTCATTTTCTTTGGTTTCCCCGATGGAAACCATCGCCGATGCCCAGTAGTCGCCGTCTGCATCTATGGGCGCGGTAATCGTTCCCTTTACCTGCCTTGATTCTCCGGGCTGAAGAACAATTTGATTCTCATCAAAGGTTATCCAGGATGATGCTGTCCTTGCGTGTTTATGTTCCGGGCCAAACGAGAGAACGCCTTTGTCCGAAACCGCAAAATCAAGAATATCAATTTTGACAGGGCACGGGCTTGAGTTTTGATTTCTTTGATTGTTTGATAAACTTATAGTGAAATTAGCTTTTTTTCCCGGCTTGACTTCTATTTGCTGTGTTAGAGGACTTACCGCAACACCTGCGAAAACAGTCTGCTGTAAAATAAAACAGAACAGAGTTGCTAACAATGTTCCTATATTTCTCTCTACTTGTGCTTTTCTTGCCATAGTTTAATCCCTTAAAAATAAACTCCTAAATCATTTATTAGTTATCACTTGCCCATGCTGCTGTAATAGTTTGGGTAGCTTCATAGAGACCTGAATCTGCTACATTGTCAGTATCATGAGTCGCCTCTACATCCAATGTAACTTCAACTGCACCGTCTGTATTAAAATGGGTTATATCCAGAGGCGTAGCAAGGAAAAGGTTATGAAGTACATACGCATTCGAACCGCTGGCACCTACAGCGCCAACTGTTGCACCTGTTGCAATTACTCCGGCTCCATCAGTTGAGAGTTTATATTTTGTTACGAGCGCATCTTCATTAGCTCCACCACCTCTTTGATGTGTCAGTTGTGCTGTGGCGGTATTATCTGCGCTAAGCGTAAGATTGCAGTTGGTCCATAAAGTGTATACTGAAGTACCCTCTGGACTGCTTGATTGGGCTGTAAGATGGCCTTCCTGAGCATCAAGGTCAATAGCCGCGAAATTTGCGCCTTCCCATTCTATAATTGTATCAACTGTTACAGAGATGGCACAAGTCGCGGTATCGTCGCCGGGGTCAGCACTGATTGCCGGTTTTGGATTGTAACCCAAAATCACAGCACAAACAGCCATTAATAACACTATTCTCGTCTTCATAACTTTATCCTTAAATTAGAATCCTTTAAATAAAATCTACAAAGTATTTATAGTAAAAGCGCAAAAAAAAGCACTTTGAAGTTCTATTCGTCATATTTTAACAGGGGAGTTATTTCGGAAAGTACCTGATTTTGCCAACCTTTTTATATAGCGATAATCACAGCCAATAATGACATCGTATTGCTGTATTATGGGACTTTGGAAACGTTGATTTGAAAAATAAAAAATAGTTTAAGCTGAAAATGGATATGCAAACTATTTATTTTAATATCGCAGCTATATGTGTTTTGAAAGTTATCGGACTAAACTTTTACGGAATTGCGAATCGCTTCGATTGCTTTGGCTCTGTCGGGCTGACCGAAGATTGCGTTGCCCGCAACTAATGTATCGGCGCCAAGTCCGGTAACAATCGGTGTTGTTTCGGGGTCGATGCCGCCGTCAACTTCGATGCGAATATCTGGTCCGATAATCTGGCGAATCGGTTTTATCTTGTCCGCCGCTTCCTGAATAAAGCTTTGGCCGCCAAAACCCGGATGAACTGTCATTACCAAAATCATATCCGCCAGGTGCGCGTATTTTTCGATTGCTGATACAGGCGTTTCGGGATTAAGGCATATACTCGCAGATACGCCGGAGTCGTGAAGCTTATTTATAAAATCTTTAGGATTAGGAACCACCTCGATGTGGAACGTAATATTGTTCACACCTGCCTTTATGAACGCATCGGCGTATTTCTCGGGTTCGCTAATCATCAGATGGCTATCGAAAAACAGATTCGAGCATTTGCGAATTTTCGAAATGACAACCGGCCCGATGGTAATGTTCGGCACGAAATGGCCGTCCATCACATCAAGGTGAACAATTTTAACACCCGCTTTTTCAACTTGTGCGATTTCGTTACCAAGACATGCAAAATTCGCGCTCAGGATTGACGGTGCAATTTCAATACTTCCGGCTTTTGGCAGTTTTTGTATTTTCATACCCAAAGGATACCAAACTTTTGACATACGTCAACTGTTTGGGTCGATATTTTCGATGTGCTCATAAGTTTTGTGATTTGTTTTTTGTTCAATTGCCTGACGATGAGTTTCGCGCTGCTGGGGTGTCGGCATATACGGTGAAAGCAGGGCGATGCCGCCCCAAGAGATAAGACACGAAACAATACCGATAACCGCGCCGACTTTCAGCCATTCGAAGAAATAGATGTGCGCTCTGTATCTTTTTTCGAGCATACCCAGAGCGACAATATTCGCGGTCGAACCGATCATCGTGATATTTCCGCCAAGGCACGCTCCGTGAAGCAAAGCCCACAGCAGGGGAGTTTGATCGAGTTTATTGACGACAGGCATAAACGCCGCGACGAAAACTATATTATCGACAAATGCAGAGCCTATAGCGGATATACCGATAATCATCGGTGTGAGAACCGCAACATTATCGCCGAATGCCTGCTGGAAATAACCGGCAATTCTTGTCGAGACGTGCGTTTCTTCGAGCGTTCCAGCGACCGCAAAGAGCATCATAAAGAAAAGCAGCGTCCACCATTCAACATCGGATTCTATATAATGCCGTGCGCGTTCGTGCCGCCAAAGCATCAGCAGGCCCGCGATTACCAGCGGCGCGACTATCAGAACGGTATTCGGCGCAAGGCCCAGTTTTAATTCGATTTGATGATGCAGCGCGATGAAAGTTATCATACCTATCAGCACGGCAAGACCGCTTTTGTATGGGACTTTTACCAATGGCCCAAGACCAAGGCCGAGCTGACGCCTTGCGTTTAGGCGTTCGGTCAAAAGTTTAATATCTTTTCTGAACCAATACATCAGAATAACTATGCTCACAGTCAAAATTACGATCATTATCGGAAATGACCATGTGATGAAATCGACGAAACTCAATGGCGGATTCGCTTTTTGGCCGATTAAAATACCAACCGGATTGCCGAGCATTGTTCCGCTTGATCCGATGTTCGTGCCTATTACGCCGATTATGATAAACGGTGTTGGACGTACTTTTAGTGTATCACAGACCTGAAATATAAGTGTGGCGATGAAAACTATCGATGTTACTTCATCAACCGCGCAAGCCATTAATGCGCCCAGCACGGAAATGATAATGACGAAAGTTGTTCCTGTGATTTTCGGAATTGTGATAACGCTTTGAATGATCCATGTGAACAGACCAAGCTCTTTCAGCACGCCGACCGTTACCATCATACCGACAAGAAAAAGAATCACATCGATTTTACATTCCCTGATGAATGTCGGCAGGGTGAGCACATTTGTTCCCATGAGCACGCCTATTCCCACAAACGCGATAGCAAGCCTGAATTGCCAGAACAGCAGAGTCGCCATAATAATCATAATGAAAATCGAACACGACATTGCCTGCCGTTTGTCGAATTTCAGAAAATGCGCAAGCAGCCCGACCATACCGCTTACACTGAGCATTATGCAAATATATAAAGCATTTCTAATTTTCGCTTTTTTAATATCCTGTTCCGTCATTTTTATTCCCGAAGTACCTTGCTCAAAAACGCCGCAAGCGAAACTATTCCAATCAGCAATTTACCGCGCATAACGTACGCTATATCTGTATGCTGCCTTGTTATTTCCTTTGCTACCTGAATGGCCGGGGCGTTTTCATCAACGGTTGCGTAATCGCTGGTCATAATCTCCGCCAGCCACGTCTGGCTTTCTTTGCGAAGTATTTGTGCGAATGGTTCAAAATTCATCACAGGTGTTAAATCATCCATCCAAAGCACATAATCGGGCAAACATACTCGCAGAAGTTCGTGTGTCGAAACAACGCCGATTAGTTCGCCGTCCTTATCAATCACCGGAACTTCGCTGACTCTGTGCCGCACAAAAAGATCGATTGCGCGTTCCATTGTATCGTGCTCCAGCAGCTTGACTGTAACCGGCTCCATAATATCGCAGGCGCGAAGATATTCTGGCAACGCAGCGCCGTTAGTCTGGAAGAACGTCCAGATTTTTTCAGGCGAATCAAGTTCAGCGACTTTCTCCGCTGTCATCGGATCCTGACAGATTTTCGCGATGGAACTGATGGCTTGAAGGTACATACCGGGAGCAGTTTTTGGCGCTAATGTGAGGATTACGAGTTTGACAATATTGCTGCTTCTGTCCGGAGCGTAAACAAAACCATCTTTTATGGTTGCTATGCCCACAACGATTTTGTCAACGCCTTCGAGTCTTGCGTGCGGCATCGCAATACCCGGCCCGACTATCGTAGGAACTTCATTTTCACGCTGCTTCACTTCTTTAAACGCCTGCTCAACATTGCCAATACCCGCCTGATATGCCAATTGCGTCAGCAGTTCGAGCAGAATGGAATCACGGTCAGTTTTCTGCGTATGGCAGATAACGTATTCAGGTTTGAATAGTGATGCGAAATGAATATGATGTACTTTGTTATTTACAGCCATATTATCCTTATATCGACATTTATGAAATAAACCAATAAGTATAGTGATTTTCCTTACCCTTGTAAAGGATTTTAGCCTGCCGTCTTCCGGCCAAACTTTTAGAATATTTCATCTAAATCAGGGCGGATTTCACGTGATTCTCGATTTCTGAAATATAAGGGGGAAACCTTAAAACGGTATAATATTAAATAATTAATTATCCATTTCTTTTTTGATTTCTATATCTTTGGGTGTATCGTATGAATTATAGAAACTTAAACCAGGCAGATGTTCTATGTCTATAAGGTCGAAACTTATAATTGTGTTTCTTGCGGTGGCTTTGACACCAACTGTGTTGATACAATTTGTAACTTATGGAAGATACGAACAATCCTTAAAATCCGCTCAAATCCAGCACTTGCAGGATGTGCTTGAATTCAAAGCTTCCCAGCTTGAAACATTTTTCAAGAGTCTTAAATCTGACATTTTGATAACTTGCGACCGTTACGCAATAAGACAGAACATCCCCGAAATTGATCGGCTCGCGGATGAACCAAATAATCCTGAATATATAAAAGCCGGAAAAATCATCGATGAACAATTGAAACAGATGCAGGCTATTTTGAATTTGTCAGATATCATGATTGTAAATCCCAAAGGAACTGTCATTTATGCTATCAGAGCCGCGCATCATACCTTTGATATGTCGATTGCAGACCCCGTTCAGTTAGAAGCTATTCGAAAAGGCAGAGAAGATGTCTATTTTTCCGATGTTTACTTCGACAAAGCTCACGACAATCGTTATGAAATGCTTTTAACTTCACCGATTAATGACATTAATAATGTTTTTGCAGGTGTGATCGTTTTTGAACTGGATATGGCTGAAGTTTATAATCTTATCCAGGAAAAGACAGCCCTTGGTGCCACCGGTGAAGCCTTGATAGGTAAAAAAGTCGGCAGTGAAGTCGTTTATCTAAGTCCTCTTAAGTATGATCCCGATGCAGTACTCAAATTTACAATAGATGTTGGAGGGGAAATTGCGGTTCCGATACAAAAAGGTGCTGCGGGGCAAACCGGTGCGGGCATTACCTTGGATTACCGAGGCGAAACCGTAATAAGTGCCTGGAAGTATTTGCCTTCTTTAGATTGGGGAATGGTCGCTAAGATTGACGCCTCAGAGGCGTTTGAAAGCGCTTATGATTTAAAAAAACTTATTTTAGTAAGAATATTTGTTGTTTTTTTGCTTTCCATACTAATATCTTATTACATTTCTCTCTATATTTCACATCCTATTAAAAAACTTGCACACGGCGCACAGATAATTGGAAGTGGAGATTTAGACTATAAAGTCGCAATCAATCAGAAAGATGAAATCGGCCGGCTTTCAAGAGTACTCGATAAAATGACATCCAATTTAAAAAACACTCTCGCTTCACGCGATGATTTGAACAGGGAAATTACAGAACGCAAAAAGGCAGAAGAGACGCTGCGTGAATCGGAAGAAAGATATCGTTCTCTGTTCGAATCGATTGATGAAGGATTCTGCATAATTCAGGTTATATTTGATAAAAATGAAAAGCCGGTTGATTATCTTTTTCTTTCTGTCAATCCGGCCTTTGAGAGGCAGACGGGAATCGTTAATGCCGTCGGCAAAAAAATGAAGGATATCGCACCGATGCACGAACAACATTGGTTTGATACTTATGGTAAAGTCGCTTTAACAGGGGAATCGATACGTTTTGAAAACTCAGCTATGCAGCTTGGTCGTCATTTCGATGTTTATGCGTTTCGCATCGGCCTTCCTGAAGAAAGAAAAGTCGCGGTTCTTTTCAAGGATATCACAGAACGCAAAAAAGCTGAGCAGAAAATGAAGGAGCTTAATGAAGAGCTTAAACGCTCCAACACAGAGCTTGAGGATTTTGCAAATATTATCAGCCACGATTTGCGTGAGCCGCTTCGCGCGGTTACTGCCTTTATGGAACTTTTGAAAATGAGATATAAAGACAAACTTGACGACAAGGCAAATGAGTTTATTGATTTTGCTATGAGCGGCGGAAAATCAATGAAAAATATGCTCAACGGCCTGCTTGAATATTCACGGGTCCAAACCGAAGGAGTAAAATTTTCTGAAGTGGATGTAAATGATATTTTACAGAATGCCATTAACAACCTCCAAATTAAAATAACGGAAACCTCTGCGGAGATTACAAATAATAAATTGCCAAAAATAAATTGTGACCCGTCGCAGCTTACCCAATTATTTCAAAACCTGATTCAAAACGCTATTAAATTCAAAGGTAATGATAACCCGAAAATTCATATCGGCTCAAAAAGACAGGAAAACGGCTGGCTCTTTTATGTTCGTGATAACGGAATTGGTATTGAGCAGAAATATCTGGAAAGAATCTTTTTAATTTTCCATCGGGTTCATGCCCGGGACAAGTACGAGGGCACTGGTGTGGGTTTGGCTGTGTGCAAAAGAATCGTTGAACGTCATCGAGGCAAAATCTGGGTCGAATCCGAACCCGGCAAAGGTGCAACTTTCTTCTTCACTATCCCCGATTAGGTAAAAAATCCTATGCCAAAATAATCTTTCCCCTGATTTATAATCGCATTTTAATCCTTTATCAATTATGAGGAGAAAAAAATGATTAAAAAGCGAAACAGCAAAACAACTATATTAATAATAATTTTTTCACTTTCTCTTAATCTTTTTGCTGAGAAGCGAAACGAAGTTTCATATCTTCGCGGCCCATACAATTACGATTTCTTTTATCGCAACAACGAATCCTACGATATGAGTTCCGCAATTCACTTCGCGCACGGCTACCAGCACGATATACTTGAAAAAACTCCGCTTTCGCGGCATCAGCCAGTCGATGATGAAACTTACGCCAAATATTTGGATTATTTGTACAACCCTCCTAAAACAGAGCCGACCATGGAATATTTCGGCCCGTATATTGCGCGTTCGATGTGGCAGTTATACCGTGCAATCGACTGGACACACATGCATCACGAGCAGACGTATGACATTATGTCTTATCAGAAGATTCCCTGGCCGGATAAAAAAGAATGGACAGACCGATCTGTTAGATACTATCTTGATAAATTCGATATCCCCCGTTCCATTGCTCCGCTCGATATCACTATGCGCCGTGCCGGAGTTATGATGAAGCCATACACAACTTACTTCAGGAATAATTATCCGAAATCCAATAACTATTTTTATTTCGCTCATTGGTGGCATCCTATTGCTTATGAAGCCCAAATGATTGGAGGCAATGACAGCCAGCAGGTCGCCGCACTTACAGATGTCGATAAACTCGGCAAAACAATTGTGGTAAATGATCCGCCTTTGAGAATGCTTTTGAGCCGTGAAGTAATGCCCCGATATTCGCGTATGTCGCCTGAATCCGGAAATATTTTCGATAACCTGCATATGCTTCACGGAATCGCTTATGATATTCTTGCCTACGAAGGCTGGACTATCGAGGAGAAGAAAAAAGAACTTTATCGTGTCATTAACGCAATGGCTTACCATCCCGGCGATGAAAAATACGTCCGTAAATTTCAGTTGCCCCATCCTGATGTTGACCCGCGAGTTTATGAACCCTGGATGAAAACCGTCGAAGGCGATATGAACAGGATGATGCGCGAAATGATGATGGAAATGATGCCGCTGATGATGGATGTCAATTCGATGTCCGCCCAAATGCACCAAAAAGCGATGGACCAGTTTATGCTTAAATTGACTCCCGGCATACAGGAGGGAGAATTTGAAGGCTCCATCTCCGATGCGATGAAAAAAGTTATGCCCAATATGAAGATGGATGAAAAATCAATGTCCCCTGGCGCAACTCCGCAGAAAATGATTGATGCGATGCTGCAAGGCTGGCATGAAAAATATGGTAATCTGCCGGATGTAGAACCTATCGATATGCAAAACGAACCGTCGCTTCCCCCAAAACAGGAGAACAGGGAATGAATCGAAAAATCTCTATTATTGTCATTGCAAGAAGTACTGATGAGCGAAAGCAAATCAGGACGCCGAAGCAATCTCAGCTTTTAAGATTTTCCTATAGCTTCGTTTTGCTCATGTTAGCCTCATTTTCAAATTGTTTCGCCGGCGACCATTTGAATCTCGAAGAAGGATTGCCTGTACAGGTCGAAGATGCTTATCCGACCGCTTACAGAAATCGTGAAGTGCAATTAATCACAGGCTGGCAGCACAATGATGACAATACAGATGAATTTCATTTAACTCCCGTTCTCGAATTCGGTGTTTGGCCAAATACCGAACTGGAAATATCTTCGGATTTTCTTTTCGGCAACGCCGACCGTACCGGCAGCGGAAATCTATCAATCAATGGATTGTATAATTTTAATCAGGAATCACTTTTCTGGCCTGCATTTGCTATTTCCGGCGGCCTGACTCCTCCCACAGGTGAGGATAACGAGGGCGTTGATACGAACATAAAATTCATTGCGACAAAGACCGTCACCGGCTTGCACAGAATTCATTTTAATTTGAATTTGAAAAACAACGATGAGCCGAAAGATGAAGAACGGCGAAACAGGTATCTTGCGATTCTCGGCTACAGTCTGCCCTTAAACGCAGATACGCTGCTTGTAATGGATTACGTCAGAGAGCAGCAGAGAGAAAAGGAGATGGAGTCAAACATATTTGAAATCGGTGCAAGATATAAATTGACTCCGCGTACCGTCCTTGCGTTCGGCATCGGTTTCGGCTTCGGCGAAGAATCCCCCGGTTTCCTCACAAACTTCGGTTTCCAATATTCATTCTAATTCTTGCTTCTCAAGAATCTTGGCGGTTTGTTTTTAAGAAAAAATAAATAAAAATACAAAATCACAATCAACAAAAAAGGCCGATGATTTTGCATCGGCCTTTTTTTATTTATATCTCTGTGAACTCTGTGTTCTCTGCCTGCCCTGTAGAATTGACTTTGTCAATTCGTATCGGGGTGGCTATTATTTTTCGTCAAGAATCTCGATGGCCTTGAATTTTTTACCTTCGAGGAACTCAAGACTTGCTCCGCCGCCGGTGGAGACGTGCGTAACCTTATCAGAGAGTTTCATTTTCTTTATAGCGCTTGCGCTGTCGCCGCCGCCAATGATGCTCTTTGCGCCGTTGTTCTGTGTGGCATCTGCAACCGCCTGAGCAACTGCTTTTGTGCCTTCATCAAACGGTTTCATTTCAAATACGCCCATCGGGCCATTCCAGACGACAGTTTTAGCATCCGCAAGTTTATCAACAAAAAGCTTCCTTGAAGCTGGTCCGATATCCAGACCCTGCCAGCCATCTGGAATATCGCCGGTAACAACTTTATTTTCTGCGTTTTCCTTAAATTCGCTTGCGATTACATCATCGACAGGCAGGATGAGCTGGCAATTTGCGGCCTTTGCTTTGCCGAAGAGTTCTTTTGCTTTTTCGAGAAAATCGTCTTCACATAAACTCTTGCCGATTTTTCTGCCTTGTGCTTTGAAGAACGTGTAAGCCATTGCGCCGCCGATAAGTATCCTGTCGACCTTGGTCAGGAGATTTTCGATAACAGCAAGTTTATCTGAAACTTTTGCGCCGCCCAAAATCGCCACAAACGGATGGACGGGATTATTAATGGTATCGCCCAGGAATTTGAGTTCCTTTTCAACGAGGAAGCCGACAACCTTTGGTTTATTTCCCATCATCTGCGGGACAGTGAGCATCGAAGCGTTGTCTCTGTGAGCAGTTCCAAAAGCATCATCGACATAAACATCGCCAAATTCTGCGATCTGTTTTGCAAAATCGTCTTTTTCCTTGCGGAGAGCCGCATCGTCTTTTGCTTTTTTATCTTTTATTTCTTCAGCTTTATAGAAGCGGACATTTTCGAGCAGCATGCAATCGCCATCTTTTAACGCCAAGGCTTTGGCTTTTACATCCGGTCCGATGCAGTCATCGGCAAAGATGACAGGTTTGCCTAAAAGTTCGGAAAGCCTCTTGGCGACAGGTTTCATAGTAAATTCGAGTTTCTTTTCGCCATCAGGTCTGCCGAGGTGCGACATTAAAATTACTCTTCCGCCTTTTTCGATGATACTCTTAATAGTGGGCAAAGCCATTACTATACGATTGTCGGAAGTTATATTTCCCTTGTCATCGATTGGGACATTAAAATCGACTCTCATCAAAACTTTTTTACCTTTTACTTCAATGTCTGCTACTGTTTTTTTAGCCATAACAGTTCCTTTCGCCTTATATGTTTTCTCTATTGATTAGATATTTTGCTGCAACGGTATTTAATCTTCCTGTTTTGCATCCTTTGGAATCGCAGCTTTGGAGAATCTCAAGATCGGACTTCCAAACCAAATCGCCCGGAGCCAAAAGCAGCGTACTGCCGGTTTCATAGTTGTCAACGAGATGACCGTCTTTGTAATAATAATGTCTTTGGCAAATTTCGGTTGGATACGCTCTCATCATCGGCGGAATATCGTTAGGAACAAACCAGAGTTTGATTTCCCGCTCGGCCTCTTCGATTGAAGCCGACGTGTGGATCAGGTTATCCAGTCTGTCGCCGATATCGTTGCCGTCTTTATCCTTGAGATTTACAACTGTGCCCAGGGCCCTGATGCAGCCGGGTCTTTCTTCCCTCGCTTTATGAGGATTAGTAGGGCCTGCAAGCGCTCTTATCCTATCGAGAACTCCGTCGCCCTGATAAACAATCGCGATTACTCTTCGTTTCCATTTATTTTCTTCGGAATAATGGACTTTGCCCATGATATATTCGAGCAGTGCCTCAAAGAATGGTTTTCCTATGTGTTCGGCGTAATGCTCTTCTGCAAGGAGCCTTGAAACGTTTACAACCTTTGCGGCTGCAAAGCGGGCTCCCGTGTGAAATTCTGATAATTGTGAAAATATAAATCCTGTTATTGAATTCTTAAGAGCATCAGGCTTGATAAGGACAAGTGTTTGTTCGAATTGATTTTCATTCATACGTGAATCCTGGATTAAAAAAAAGCCCCATCCGTTCGGACAGGGCTTTACTGTCAATATTATTATTTAGCAATTTTCTTGAGCAAGTCGATTGTACGATTTGAATAACCCCACTCATTGTCATACCAGCTAACGAGTTTGAAGAAGTTCTTGTTCAATTCAATCGAAGAGCCCGCATCGAAGATAGATGAACGAGCGTCATGTACGAAATCGCTGGATACAACTTCGTCTTCTGTGTAACCGAGAATATCTTTAAGATATGTCTCGCTTGCTTTTTTCAGCAGGGCCTTTATCTCTGGCAGCGACGTTTCCTTAACTGATCTGAAAGTAAGATCAACAACTGAAACTGTCGGAACAGGAACGCGGAATGCCATGCCTGTCAGTTTGCCCTTTACTTCCGGAAGAACCAGGGCTACAGCCTTTGCTGCGCCGGTTGATGATGGGATAACGTTCTGAGCCGCTGTTCTGCCGCCTTTCCAGTCTTTCTTCGATGGGCCGTCAACAGTTTTCTGGGTCGCTGTATAAGCGTGAACTGTTGTCATGATACCTTCGGCAAGACCGATGCCTTCTTTGAGAAGAACATGAACAACCGGAGCAAGGCAGTTTGTTGTGCAGGATGCGTTCGAAATGATGTTGTGTTTCGCAGCATCATATTTGTCATCGTTAACACCCATAACGATTGTGATATCCTCACCTTTTGCAGGGGCGGTAATGAGAACTTTCTTTGCGCCGGCATCGATATGGCCTTTTGCTTTTTCTGCGGCTGTGAACAAGCCTGTTGACTCGATAACGATTTGTACGCCGAGTTTTGCCCATGGCAGGTCAGCAGGTGTCTTTGCGCTGACGACAAGAATATCTTTACCGTTTACAACCAGAACATCATCAGCTTCTTTGTCAGGCGATGATTTCTTTGAACTGACCGAACCGTTGAATTTACCCTGTATTGAGTCGTATTTCAGCAGGTAAGCGAGGTTATCTGCCGGGACGATATCGCCAACCGCAACGACATCAAATTTCGAGCCGAGCAGACCCTGCTCAACCAGAGCACGGAAAACAAGACGTCCGATACGGCCGAAGCCATTAATTGCTATTTTTGTTGCCATCGAAAACTCCTTTAAGAATAATGATTTATGATTTTTGAGAACTTTGTCTCAATTTTACAACTTTATCATACTTATACGAATAATAACAGAGTTTACCCGCTCTGTTATACTTTCCGGAGGGGAAATTTTAGGGGTTTGGTAATGCACTGTCAAGCAGATTATTTTAATAAAAAAACCCATCGAGTTATATAGCTCGACGGGTTTCATATTCCTCCGTCTAATCCGTCGTTTAAGGATTATTCCTTAAAAACAGAGATTTAGACAGAGGCTATTTAAATTCTTACTCCTGCGTAAGTTCCAATTCACTTATGCCACTGAACACAGCTTCTTTATTCCTCATTTTCTTTTTTAACTAAGAAGACCTGTATTTTATTCTGCAAAGTTGTCAAAACGTCTTCCGCTTTTTGCATCTCATTTTTTGCAGTCGTTTCATCGTTATTTTCAATTGCCGCAATTGCGCCGGATATCGCGGACTTCGCGCTATCGACATCAATGGCACAATTCGCAATTTGCTTTTGTATAAATTTCATTAATAACGTATTTTCGCGAGTTTCTGTTTTGCCCGCTTGTGCTTTAGACTCGGATATAGGCGGCGATAATGCAAGCCACAAAACGGCAATACAGAAAATAGAAACAATAGTTGACCACAAATTCAAGTGTCTGTTGTTATCTGCCATTTTTCTTCCTGATTTTAAATGAACATTTTGGTTCCCGATATGCTAAAACGATAAACGATTTTGAAAAAATGATAAATAAGGAATATCCCCATTTTCTCTCCGTCTTTTCCCCAAATCCGTACCTTAATTTTCATCCTTGAAAATTGTCAGCTTTATTTGTAAACTTCACCTCAAAGGATAAACTATGCAGAAAATTATCGATTTTCATACTCACGCGTTCAGCGATGAACTCGCTCCCAAGGCCATGAAAACGCTTACCGAGCACCATCCCGAAATACCGTACTATCTCGATTCCACAATTTCTTCGCTTTTAAAATCAATGGATTCTCTCAATATCGAAAAAAGCGTTATCTGTTCAATTACCACAAAGCCAAAACAGTTCCAGCCGATTTTCGACTGGTCGCTGCAAATCCAATCCGATAGAATCATCCCGCTCGCTTCCGTTCACCCACAGGACCCCGAAAGAGACGACCATATAAAAATGATTGCTGATGCAGGCCTCAAAGGCATAAAGATGCATCCGTACTATCAGGATTTTCTGCTCGATGATGATTCGATGATGGACCTTTACGAGCAGCTTTGCGAAAATAATCTGCTCCTCGTTATGCACACCGGCTACGACATCGCTTTCGAACACACACGAAAGGCAGACCCCGCGAGAATTGTCAACGTTACAAAGAAATTCCCAGAGTTGAAATTCATCGCGACACATTTCGGTGCCTGGCAGCAATGGGAAGAAGTCGAATCGGAAATGATTGGCAAAAATATTTATATGGAAATTTCTTTTGCACTCGAATATTTGCACCCGCAAACTGCAAAAGCGCTTCTCGAAAAACATCCCGCAGATTATATCCTCTTCGGCTCAGACAGTCCCTGGACAGACCAGAAGAAAACTCTCCAGCTATTGAAAGACCTCGACCTTGCCCCCGATTTAATGCAAAAAATCCTCTACTCCAACGCCCAAAGGCTATTATCATTCTGAACGAAGCGCAGTGAAGAACCTTCTACATTCTACCTTCTACATTCTAAAAATTACACACATCATCCTTCGTTCCGAATATTCCATCCGCTCCCGCAGACATCAGGATATAGCTGTTTTTATTCATTGGTGTTAAATACGTTGGAATATTATAGTTGATTATGTTTTTATAGAATTCTGCTTTCCCCACATCAACACCACGATGGAAATCATCGTACACATGATATTCTTCCGTGGTTAGTCCGTAAGTTTTAACTGTCGCCAGGTCGAAAAATCCTTCGTTATCGTGCCAGTCGTAAATCCACCTGTCGCAATCGGTATAATCTATCGCCGGCAAAGGTGCAGAACCTATCAGTGCCGTGTTATCGACAAACTTTTCAGTCGGATATGCGCAGAAATAAAGTATCGGTGTGCCCGTTTGCACAAATTTTTCCTGCCACTGCCGAGTCAAAAAATCGAATTTCTGCACCGCGATTTTCTTCTGATAAAAAAGATCAGAGATTACAGGATAATAATCCACGATGTTCTGCGTCGAATCGTCACCTGCAAGATTGCACGAATTGTCATAGATTTGGATTGGGTTGACCATCAGGAATTTATCTTTATCGAGATATTCCTTGCGTTCATTCAGATCATTTGAATAATATTCGCCCGGCATCATATTCCCATCCGGTGTATAGCCGAACAAATCTCTTCCTAAAAGCGCAGCCGTCAGCTTATGAGCGCCGTAAACCCCGTTTGCGTTTTCATCTTCAGACGAAGGATAAATATTATCGTTCTCATTCGAGAACGCTTCAAGTCCGCTGCTGATTGTCCGAAATTGCGCCTTCTGCTGCAAATTTTTCGCTATGATTCTCATCTTCGAAATCGACGGCACAAGAACCCCGATTAAAACCGCTATAATACTGATAACAACAAGTAACTCAATTAAGGTGAAACCAAATTTTGATTTTTTCTCCATCATTTTTTTCTCCGGATTTAAGAATATAATTTATAATGCAGCATTAACAGATATTCATCATTTAAGTCTCTCTGATAACAATCCCCAATCAGCAATAAGATTAATCTTGATAACTTTTTTGCTGACGCGCCTTTTACCTGCCTGATATTAGTAAAACAATGTTTGGCATAAATGTTTTTAACCTGTATATAATAATGAGACTTTTGAATAAACGAGGAATATATGAATCACGATTCGAATAAAAGCTGGTACGAAGCTTCGTTGTTGGAACTGTTGGACTGTATCGAGCAAAGCCATCAAACCGTTCTGGATAATCTGATTCCCGTGATTCGTCGGAATATAGAAAAAGCTTTAACCGTCGATAAGCAGTACCGCCAAATGCTTACATCGTTAAATGATGTATTTTCTTTATTCGCCGATGAAATAGAATCCCACTTTGCTCGAGAAGAGGAGCTGCTCGTACCATACATCCGCCAAATTGACTGGTACGACAAAAACAATGGCGATAAACCGCAAATTCCCCTAAACAGTTTGACTAATCCAATCAGCCAGATTGAATACGAGCACGATATCACTGAAAACACTTTATTAAAAACTATGCGTATAATTGCTTCTGATTTTAAAGCTCCTCCGGATGCTTCCAGTTGGCTCAAATCTCTTTATAAAGGTTTGGAAAAACTCGAACAGACAATTCACGAGCACATCCACATCGAAAACGATATTTTATTCCCCAAGGCCATTCAAACCGAAATGACCGTCCTCCACGGCAAATAAAAAAGTCGATTAATCCCGTATAACTGGTTATAGTGCTACATAACCGTTCAATTGTGAGACCTGGCTTTCATAGTTTCTCTGTGGCTAATAGAAAGGTTCGCTGTTGTTGCCGATATGGTTCCAAAATCCAAACGCGGAACAGGCTATGGCATTTTCAACGCCGGTTATGGTATATGCTGGTTTCTCGGCAGTACGGTAATAGGACTGCTTTATGATATTTCCATCCCGTACTTGATTGCTTTTTCAATGATTGCACAGTTTGCTTCTCTGCCGCTTTTGATATTTGTAAAACGAAGGTTGTAAAAAACTGAAAATTCGTGTAATCTGTGGAATCAGCGATTAAAATTAAAGTAAATTAAGGATGAATGATGAAACTTACTTTTCACGGTGCCGCAGGCGAAGTTACCGGCTCGGCTCACATACTTACAATCAACGGCAAAAATATCCTTCTCGATTGCGGCCTGTTTCAGGGCAAAAGAAAAGAAGCGTTCGAAAAGAACCGCAATTTTCTCGTTGACCCCTCCAAAATCGATGTAATGGTCCTTTCACATGCGCACATGGACCATAGCGGCAATGTCCCAACCCTTGTAAAAAAAGGTTTCAAAGGCAAAATTTTCTGCACAGAGGCCACAGCCGATTTATGCAAGATAATGCTGCACGATTGTGCCCGTATTCAGGTTCACGATATCGAATTTGTGAATAAAAAGAGGCTCAGGCAGGGCAAAAATCCTTTCGAGCCGCTCTACGCACCTGAAGATGCCGAAAGAGCCATCCAGCAGCTTGTGCCTATGCCGTATTCAAAGCCTTTCAAACTATTTGATAATGTCGAAGTTACTTTCCATGATGCAGGCCATATTTTAGGTTCAGCTTTTTCTGAAATAGATTTCAGGGAAAACGGCACTGGCGCAAAAAAACTGATGTTCACAGGCGATATCGGCCGTCGCGATATTCCGATTCTCAAAGACCCTGTTCTTATTAAGGACATAGATTATTTAATCACTGAAAGCACGTATGGCGACCGCAGACATCCGCCCGCTGAGGATGCCAAGGGCGAACTTGAAAAAGTTGTCGATACAATCTGCGACACAAAAGGGAAACTCATCATTCCAGCTTTCAGCGTCGGAAGAACGCAGTATATCGTCTATATGCTCAATAAACTCTTCACAGAAGGGCGTATTGAACCCGTGCCGGTTTATGTCGATTCGCCGCTTTCCAGTGCTGCTACGCAGATTTACAGCAAACATCGTGAATGCTGGGATTCAGGAGCGGTTGAGTTCCTTATCAACGGAAAAAAGCCTTTTACCTTCGATAATATGCACTATACCGAAAGCGTCCAGGAATCGATGGCTTTGAATACCATGCCCGGCCCGATGATAATTATTTCCGCTTCGGGTATGTGCGAAGCAGGCAGAATCCTTCATCACTTAAGGAACAATATAGACGACCCGAAAAACATTGTTTTGATTGTCGGCTATATGGCTGAAAATACTTTAGGCCGCCGAATCGCCGAACGCCGCAGAGAAGTAAAGATTTTTGGAAATTACGTTCCGGTTCGCGCCAAGGTAGTGGAAATCGCAGCTTTAAGTGCCCACGCCGATGAATTCGAGATGCTCGAATATTTCGATGGCTGCGGTGCTTCGCATATCGAACACGCTTTCTGTGTCCATGGCGAAAAAAATGCACTTACGAACTTTTCGCAAAGTTTGCTCAAAGCCGGAATGAAAAACACCCATATCCCGCTCCCCGGACAAATTTTTGAATTTTAGGCTTTTGAATTTGCTTGCAAAAAATCACGTTTTAGTGTAAACTTCCGCGTTCTATCGCCAACGTAGCTCAACGGTAGAGCTCCGGTTTTGTAAACCGGGGGTTATCGGTTCGAATCCGATCGTTGGCTTTTAGCCGCAAAGGTGTTAAGAAGCGAATATTTTATAAAATATTTGGTGTCTTAGTGTCTTTGTGGCTATAATTTTTTACGGAGGTAAAAATGGTAAAAAGAGCTATAGAAAAAGCCAAAGCACTTGTCGCGGCGATGGAATATATTCGCCTGTTCCGCGGCAAAATCGTCGTTGTAAAGCTTGGCGGAAGCGTACTTGACGACCCTGTGCTGCAAAAAAGACTTCTGACTGACGTTGTCTTTATGGCAACAGTCGGCATTCGGCCGATTCTCATTCACGGCGGCGGTAAGGCAATTACCAAAGCTATGAACGAATCCGGTCTCGAACCGCAATGGGTTCAGGGCAGACGTTACACCGATGAACGCACGATGGCAATTGTCGAACACGTACTCGTTCACGATATTAACGCCTCGATTTGCGAAACAATAAAAAGTATGGGTTGCGATGCTATGGGCATGCATTCGCTCAGCAGTTGCGTCCTTTTCGCTGACCCGCTTCGTTTCACAGACCCTGACGGAAGAAAAATTGACCTTGGCCTTGTAGGCGATGTGAAGAACGTCAATGGTCAATTGCTCAAAACCCTCTGTGCTAATGAAACAATTCCTGTAATTGCCCCGGTTGCGATTGACAGGGGAGGCGGAAAATTAAACGTGAACGCCGACAGTGCTGCCGGTAAAGTTGCCGCTGCCGTCGAAGCTGAAAAATTCGTTTCCGTAAGCGATACTAACGGTATCCTGATGGATGTCAAAGACCCCGACAGCAATATCTCCAGCGCAACCGAAGCCGAAATCAAGAAGATGATTGACGATGGAGTAATCAGCAGCGGAATGCTCCCCAAAGTCGAAGCATGTTTAATTGCCCTCGACGGCGGCGTTAAAAAGGCGCACATTATTGATGGCCAGATTCGTCATTCTTTGCTTCTTGAAATTTACACCGAAGAGGGCGTCGGCACTCAAATTATTAAATAAGTAATTAGCCCCTGGCTCTGCCGGGGGTTTTCCAAAATAAATAAAAAGGTTAAACATAAAATGAAAACTCAAGATGTTATAAAGATGTTCGATGAATATGTTATTGGCAATTACTCCCGCCTGCCGCGCGCGATAGTCCGCGGAAAGGGCAGTTATATTTTTGATGCCGATGGCAATCAAATTCTCGATATGTTCCCCGGCTGGGCAGTCAGCGGCATCGGCCATTGCCATCCAAAAGTTGTCAAGGCGATTCAGAAACAGGCTGAAATGCTGCTCCACATGGACAATACTTTTTATACTGAAGCCCAGGGCAAACTCGCAAAATTGCTTAGCGAACGTGCTTTTGGCGGCAAAACCTTTTTCTGCAACAGCGGCGCAGAAGCCAACGAAGCCGCTCTCAAACTCGCACGTATTCACACACCAAAAGGCAAATATAAATACATAACCGCCATAGGCAGTTTCCACGGCAGAACATTCGGCGCAATGACGGCAACCGCACAGCCCAAAAAATTCGAGCACTTCCAGCCTGTCGTGCCCGGTTTTGTTTACGTTCCTTTCAATGACATCGTCGCACTTGAAAAAGCATTCGACGATGAAGTTGCCGCAGTTTTGATTGAGCCGATTCAGGGCGAAGGCGGTATCAACGTCGCAACACCGGAATATATGAAAGCGATTCGCCGGCTCTGCGATAAAAACCAGGCGATGATGATACTCGACGAAGTTCAGACCGGTATGGGACGAACCGGAAAATGGTTTGGCTACCAGGATTATGATGTAGTTCCAGATATTATCACATTGGCAAAGGCTCTCGGCGGCGGCGCTGCAATTGGCGCTATGATGGCAAAGCCCGAAGTTGCCGCTTCTCTTGTGCCCGGAACTCACGCATCGACTTTCGGCGGAAATTGTATCGCTTGTGCCGCCGGTATCGCGGTAATTGAAGCCATTGAAGAAGAAAACCTGCTCGAAAACGCATCTAAAATGGGCAAATACGCTTCAGATAAATTGAATCAGTTGAAGAGCAAGCACACGGTAATCGACCACGTCCGCGGCAAAGGCCTGATGATTGGCATACAATTAAAACAGCCCGGCGCCCAGATAGTTGCCGATTGCTTAAAAGAAGGTTTGCGAATAAACTGTACACAGGATACTGTTGTTCGTTTTATGCCGTCGATGACAGTTACAAAAATCGAAATCGATAAGGCTGTTGAAATTCTGGATAATGTTCTTGGCCGAATGAATTTATAAGGTGCGGGATGAAAGATTTCTTATCAGTAAGCAGTTGCAGTACGGATGAATTACTTGAGCTTCTCGATTTAAGCGATACCTCAAGAAATATTACAAAAAAGGCAATCGCGACCTCTGCCTTGCCGGCAAAAGTCTTATTATGCTTTTTGAAAAGCCGAGTCTTCGCACTCGGATGAGTTTTCAAATCGCTATGGCGCAGCTCGGCGGCCATCCCATCTATGTAAAGCCAGAAGACATCGGCGGTATCGGCAAACGTGAGCCGATTAAAGATATGGCTCGTGTCCTCGAACGCTATGCCAGCGGTATTATGGCACGTACATTCGCGCACGAAACCGTTATTGAGCTTGCGAAATTTGCCGAGATTCCAGTGATAAACGCTTTGACCGATTGGTCGCATCCCTGTCAGGCAATGGCAGATATTATGACTATCCGTGAGCATTTCGGAAAACTCAATGGAATTAAAATAGCGTACATCGGCGATGGAAACAATGTCGCGCGTTCACTTTCTTTCGGCTGTGCAAAATTAGGAATGAAAATTTCAATCGCATCACCGAAAGGTTACGAACTCGATAAAGAATCGATTGACAAGGCAAATCAAATCACATCCGGCTCAACAAATCAGATGAACAGTCCGCAGGATGCAGTAAAAAATGCTGATGTGATTTATACGGATACATGGGTCAGTATGGGACAGGAGACTGAAAAGCAAAAACGCATTGCCGATTTTCAGGGCTTTGCCGTGGATGCAAAACTTATGTCTTTGGCTCCGAAAGCCAAAATTATGCACTGCCTTCCCGCTTATCGCGGCTTTGAAATAACAGATGAAGCAATGGAATCTGAAAATTCGATAGTCTTCGATGAAGCCGAAAATCGTTTGCACTTCCAGCGTGCTCTTCTTAAAAAACTTTTAAGCTGATGAAGATTTTAGTCGCTACAACCAACCCCGGCAAACTGAAAGAAATTTCAGAGATGCTTGATTTCGATGTCGAGTGGAAGAGCCTCGCCGATTTTCCCGATATAAAAGAAGTGGAGGAGGACGGCAAAACTTTCGCCGAAAACGCTCGGAAAAAAGCTCTCGGCTATGCCAAACAAACCGGCCTTTGGACTCTCGCTGACGATTCAGGGCTTGTTGTCGATGCTCTCGGCGGTCTCCCCGGCGTAAACAGCGCACGTTTCAGTGGTCAGAGCCGCGACAGTAATGGAGCCCTCAGCAGGGGATTGCTCGACCACAAAAATATGGCTAAACTTTTATCATTGCTCGAAAATATTTCCGATGAAAAAAGAACAGCGAGATTTATTTGCTGCCTTTGCATTGCAAATCCTGAAAAAATTTTGATTGAAACATCAGGTGCTCTCGAAGGTGTAATAATCCGAAAAGAGCAGGGCACAAATGGTTTCGGTTATGATCCGATTTTCTTTGTTCCCAATTTTAAAAAGACAGTAGCCCAACTCGAATCCGCCGAAAAAAATAAAATCTCTCACCGCGGTAAGGCAATACACAAATTGAAGCCTCTTTTGCTTGATTTAATTAATAGATAAAAAAATGGCACTTTCCCTTAGCTCGGAAAATGCCATTTCCTACGTGACCCCCTTTCTTCGCCTATTAAAACATAACGTTAATAATACGGGTATGGTCCAAATGGTGTCGGATACAACTCACGAGTATTACCCGTATTTTCTGTAAAAATAG
>MHXZ01000087.1 GCA_001825665.1 Planctomycetes bacterium GWF2_41_51
TGAAAGGAAAAAAGTTAATAGTAGAATGAGCGTAGTGGAGCCGAAAAAGCTCTCTTAGAAATGAACATCTTTTGTGCCATTCTTGCTGACGACATACAGTAATAATTAATAAACTATGTAGCAGCGAACTTGGTAAGAAGTGAATGTCTGACTAGCGATTTGTCCACTAGATAGTGCAACTGGAGCATAGAATTCAGCTCCTTTAGTATTAGGCTTTAATTCCCGGCTGTAACCATTTAGGCCAGTTGTAATTGCAGCATTGAGAGAAATCTTGACTATTTGACTATTTAGCCGGTTTCTTATCGAGACAACAAGATAGCTACCGTTATGTGAATGGGGAAATATCTTTGAATACACATCGCAAGCACCCCCACCAGTGAGTGTGGTTGTTACATAAGGACTTCCTAATGGTTTATTAAATAAATATTCTTCAAGACCTCTGTATTCCCTCATCATGGGGGTCATTATTGTGTTAATCTCCTGTTGTGTACACCAATAATGATTGTAAAAAATTTCTCCGTTGGTTCCGCAATTAATATTCGAATACATCATATTTCGTGATTCATTTGCAGTCGGCATACGATGAGTATCGTCGTCGTAAAACTGGTCAACATACCACATGTATTTGGAATAAGCAGCCGCATAACTTTGGGCATCAATGCAACTGTCAAGATAAGTTCCGAGATTATTAAACTCGGGATCGCCTGCTCCAAGCGGGTAACGGTCAAACATCAAAATATCATAAGCATTTCTATAGTCTTCAGGTGCTTGGGCCAAAAGGTCGCCATAACAGAACGTTACACCCACAGGCTTTGATGTACGGTCCTTAACTGCGTTATATGCGGTTTCCATCAGTGCGACTGAAATACCATGCGTATTAGGTTCATCATACAAATAAAAACCATAACATGCAGGATGATTTTTGTAACTATCGACAAAAGCTCTAATAGCCGGTGCATCGACTGATTGTGCCGTTATATAGTCTCGATCAATTTCCACAAGCGCTTTCAATTCATTATTGTTAGCATTATCGAGATAAGTACCTAAATCCGAAGCCACGTCATCATAATATAAAACAATGGTATTCATGGTAGGAACAGTTCCGGGTGTCGATGTGTTCGCCGAATGGTCGAACCAACCTCTTGAAAGGCCGACTTTTGTCTCTGGGCCATATCCTGAGACTTGGAAATCATCCCAATATGCAGTATAACCGCCGCTGGCAGCGATAAGTCCCGGGGCTCCGGAAGAGATAATATTGGTTGTATCAGTAAATGTAAGTGTTGCTACTGGTACAATTACATAGGGATTTTTACCGTTTTCCCAAACTTTGCCTGTGAGAACAACAGATGAGCCAGAGGTTTCAACTTTCAACTGAAGCGTCCACTTTTCATTAGCTGAGAAAAGTGAACTTTTTGATGAAGTAGCTAATATTGTCTGGGTACCGCCTATGAATTTGGATAAACACCATTGCGTGGCGGCAGACGCATCGCCGCTTGATTTGAATCTTAAGCAATAGTAATTACTTCCGTCAACAATTCTTGCCCCGACACCAGTATACGTTGTGGTGGTGGAATTCCAGGTACTAATAGTCGTTTTAGCTGTAACGGTGTAATTCTCCCAAGTGCTGCTATCACTATCAGCAGGAGCATACGCTGCGACAGAACGTCCCGAATCACCAGCGTCTTGCATTTGATATCCCAAAACCTTAGTTGAAGATGTGAGAGTTGAACGATCGTCCCAATCCTCAGCTAAAGCATTATCGACAACTCCAAAAAAATCCTGGAAATATGTTTGGGCAAAATGATCTACACTAAACTCATCCCAAGTACTTGTATAACCGCCGCTGGCTGCAGCAACTCCGCATTTTCCAGTAAGGAATGGATTTGTTGAATCCGTTGCGGTCACAGTTTTGAAGGGGGTATCAGAACCTGGATCTTGTGTATCCTGCCATATTGAAGCCGTAAGTACGACAGAGTTTCCGGAATTTTCCACCTGCAATTCTAAGTACCACATCTCACCTGCGGCAAACAGAGAAGTACTTGAAGAAGTTGCAAGAGGAGTTTCAGTACCGTTTACATATTTACTAATACGAAACTGCATAGACATGGCAGAATCGCCGCTGGATTTGAAACGCACTACATAAAAGTTTTCACCATCCTGCATGCGTGCAGCGACACCTGTCCAGGTGGTTGTAGTGGAATTCCATGTGCTTTGGGTTACTCTTGCCCCAACAGCATAATCCTTCCATTGAGAACATAAAGGCCAATTATAGACTCCTACTGAATCTCCTGCTGAACCAGAATCCACTAATTTATTGGTTTGTATTGAAATTCCTGCGCCACCGTAAGACCAGTTCGTCCAAGAACCCGGCAAGCCACTTGTTCCGGTGAACTGTTCAACATACGCCTCCGAGTAAGCTGAATTATACAAAACAGCACAAACCAATAAACATACGACCAACGTTAACTTTTTCATATTGCATCCTTTACAATAATGTGAATATTGTGAAGCGGTCACAGTGTTCGCTTCAGCATTCGTGGAAAATTAAAGTTGTGAAATATCCAAGTTTGTGGCAGCAAGCAGCAAGTTCGATGTGACTAATCCTAATTACTCACATAGAACTATAATTCTAAAGTGTCGAATTTAATCATATGCTAAAAAGTGTCTGTGTCAACAAAATTAGGCGGCAAATCATTTATTTTTAAAAAAAATAAAATAATATAGTATGTAAGAGGCCGAAGGTTCGATTCGTACATATCAAAAGATGAAAAGATGTTGGAAATATCTATGTGTGTAATGTACTGATGCTGACGTTGTCCACATTGCGGATGTATGCTTTGGGCTAAGATAGCGTTACTACAGAAATGTTCGGAAAATAAAGGGAGTAATAAAATTTACCCCAGAAGTACATTATAAAGAGTTAAGTTTTGTAAAAAAGTTATTCTACGGGAATGGGGTCACATAAAGCACTCAAATTTTCTTTAGGCGTATCTCTTGGGATTTCACAACCTGCGTTCACAAAGTAAGGATTGCCAACTTTCTTATAGATATTTCTGAATTCTTGTTTAATTTTAGCAGGAGTCGAATTCAACGATGCTGACAGGATCAAGATTACCCGCTAAAGTGACTTTTGAGCCCAAAACTTTACGTGCTTTTTCCAAATCTACCATACTGTCGCAATCAATGATATCGATTCCCAATTGTGAAATAAAAGGCAATAAATGATTTATGTTGCCGCATATATGCAGCCTTGTAAAACCACCATTTTTATGAATTGCATCGATAAGTCGCTTCTCTTGCGGTAATATTAAATCTTCGTAAAGATCGGGGATACCTGGCTGGCGATAGCGTCACCTATGCCTATTGTGTCGCATCCATGCTTGATTTGAACCTGGCAAAATCAATAGCAGCATTTACACATATTTCCATAAGTTCATTAACAAAGATTTTATCGTCTATTAAATCAATCAAAAAATTTTCTACACCTCGCAAATCCGCAGCTTCTGCCGCTGGACCTTCTACCCAGCCGGTGATTGAATATTTCTTCCATCCAAATTTTTTATATTCATCTATAACCTGAATCGCAGATTTTAACCTGGATGATTTCAGAGGGTCAGGCTTATATAATAAATTAAGATTCTTTAAATCCCGCAGGGGGTGTTTTGTGCATTTGGGTACGGAATCTTCAATATATTCTATTTCTCCGCCAAATGCAGTCATTTCACGCCATGGATCCGACATAATATCCAATTGGTCGATACCAAAATCTTCAACTAATTTCTTATTTGCTTCAAACATCACTTTATAGTTTGATGCAAAATCTGCATAGCTGCTATTTATGTATTTTGCTGCAAAATGCATAAGAATAGGTATCCTGGGCACATAGTCAACTTTTGATCCAGTTACCATCCCAACGTATCGTTCAAAGCTATTCATGGTTAATTTCCTAATGAGACATATCTTCCGAGGCACTAGTCTATAATCTTTGAAATTCTACAGTACCAGTTGACTTTTTTTCAATATTTATATTTGCTACAAATCCATCTTTAAATGGATACACCTTTTCCTCATCTGTTGAAAAACCTTTATAAGAAACCAAATCATGCAGCACAATTTTGTAATCTCTTGAAATAGAAGATGGATTTTCTATTCTGACCTTTACCTCATTATTGGTCTTTACGTAACTTATTGTGCCAGACAGATCGGGATCTTCGTTAAACTGAAATTCACCAGCTTCATCAGGAAAAATATGTATAGTGTATTCGGTTTCAGGCTTATCATGGTTAAATTGGCATATTGAGCGAACAGGAATTATTGCGCCACATTTTATAAAAATAGGTAAACCGGAAGTCTCATAAAGAGGCGCATTAACCGCGTATCTTTTTTTAGGCCCTTGAAGAATTTCGCCTGTTGCAAGATTCAACCACCGACCTTCAGGTAAATAAATTTCACGCTCATAACATCCCTCTTCGACAACGGGTGCCAACATAATCCAGGGGCCAATAAAAATCTGATCATCGATATCATATGTTTCAGGGTCATCAGTATTGTGCCAGTACATTGGTCTAAAGATGGGTTCGCCTGTCTTACTGCTATGTACAGCCCACGAATATATGTAAGGAAATAATCGATAGCGCAGTTCAAGAAAATGTCTATAAATTTTTTCGACCTTCTTATTATAGTTCCATGGTAATCGTGGTGAGCCTTTGCCGTGGATTCGCGGTATGGGGAATAACAACATAGCGTGTGCTATTCGCCTAATAATATTATCATCTGTTTGTGTTAGAGCACAAGTATATACGTGGTCTGGATTATTCTTGTCAAAGTTTGGAGTATCCTGGTCATAACAGACAAAACCGCCGAAATCCACGGTATTGAAGGGCATTCCGCTTGCAGAACAATTTAGTGTCCATCGCAGATCTTCCCTTAAGCGTTCGGTACCAGGAGCTGTGTCGCCAGGCCAAGGCAATGTATGTCTCTGGGCGCCTATCCACCCGCCACGAGATAAGACCAAATGTTTATTTTTACCTTCATCTGCCAAACCATCATAAAGCATTTTATTCCAAAGATGCCCGAAAAGATTTCGTGAAGGCAGACCCACATCAAGTGTTCCATCTACACGTTCCCCATTGTCTGCCCACCAAATATCTATTCCTTCTCGAACACGCTTTCTATAATAGGTCCATATCCACTTTATTGCTTTCGGATTTGTGACTCTTTCAACAACTTGCTTTTCTCCAGACTCTCTCAAAAACCCGTTTTTAAGACCCTGCTCTAAAATTTCCCCAGTCCACATTTGAGTATTTAGATGAAGACATACATGGACGTTATGCTCTTTGACTTTTTTAACAAATTCAGCACCATTTTTAAAGCCTTTACCCCATTCGAGGTTTACACCCTCTCCGGCTTCAAGTCCCATAGTTACTCGACCGTCGCGCCAATATATATCACCGACAAGTACATCGAAAGGTACTTTTTCATTTCTCATTCTTTCGACGATTTTGAGAATATCATCATCATTAGTAACTCCCGTAACCCAGGAAATCCAAAAGCCAAAATACCACTTAGGCGGCAGTGTCGCAAAACCGGTAATAGTGCAGTATTTGTGGGTAATTTCAGCAGGTGTTTCACCTGACAGAACGTAAAAATCCAAATTGCCCCCAGGCGTATGCAAAAACCACTTATCTGATGAGGCGCTACCAAGGTCGAAGTAAACATGAGGATGTGGGTTATCCAATAGAAATCCGTAGCCTACAGGATTGATAAAATACGGGAAGGGAAATCCGCCATAGTCTCCGCGCAATCTGAAAACCTTAACAGAAAAAAGGTCGGCAGTTGAACCTCGCCTGTCAATTTTGGCAATTCGACCGCCGAATCCCCCAAAAGTGGTCATTTGGCCGTAAATCAAACTGTACTATTGTCTCCCTGTGCTGAGCTACGTCGCTCAACATAATTCCATTTTCAAGTGTGCTCAGCAGAACTACGCCTTTTGAATTTAAAACCGACAGGCTAAAAGGTTTTTTTGCAATAAAAACGCGAAGTTTTTCTGTTGTTATAATTATACGATCATTTTCGTTGCTGATTGAATGAGGAACCGGTGCACCTTCATAGCGAATAATACCATACGGTCCATTCTCATCGAGGTGTAGGTCGTCCTTGGGGAATTTATTGTCAACATTGCCTAAAACACCCAGGGTAATCCTCACAATATCAGCCGAAATAAAGCGAATTCTTAAAGAACTGTTTGATAGCTCAATGATCACGTCATTTGTAGAATCTTGAAGACCAACAAAATCGCCGGCTGGGACATAGTGACTAATATCCAATTCCACGTTCTCGTATGGACGAGTCCATGTAGCATCGGGATGTTTTCGTAATAGCATTTTTGACTTATTCATATTTTCACATTATCACTGATAATATCATTATTTTTTACAATAAGTATTTGAGATATCTTAATTCAAATCATCGTTACGCAATTTGACAATTTATTTTACATACTAAATTAGCCGTGTAATCAATATAATTGGTTTACTATATTGGTGCAACAAAAACATATTTATTTTTATTGGAATGTGAGTTTGGTCTCGTTTGGTTTTGGGAACAATGCGAAATATAGAAAATGCAAGAAAAATTTTTATCACAAAATGATAGGCGATATATTAGTAAAGACAAAAACTGCCTATTTTAGAAATGCTCCTGATGTCTTGTAAATCCTGGTGTCTGTAATTATTTTAGAAGAAAACTTATTTTTCTATTTATTGACAATTTATTTTCAGGCAGCCGGCCTATGAAATTATTTTTTTATTCTTTGCCTAAGTAGTAAATGAGTTTGGATTGAATTACGATTTTAGGTGGTTTTTCATAACTCTAATTCTAGGTTGTCTAACGGGTGTTTTTGGTAGGTAATAGGTGCAATTTATGGACAAAGAGCATGTAGACGAAGAATTTGCAAAGGACTGATATATTTCACTCGGTATAGATGAAACAATACCAAAAAGTGAAAATGATACTCTTATGTAACAGAATTTTGTTGTCACAAGTTAAGTAATAGCAAATGGTTATGGTGAAGGAAATGTATGCCCGGCATGTTTTTTTTAAAAATAACTTGAAAAAAATACCTGTAGATAGTAAATTACATTAGGTTTCACGTGAAAGTGTTTACGGTAAACTTTACGCAGTTTGGCGTTTTTAAGGATTTTATGGCTGCAACAATTAAGGACATTGCGAAAAAGATAGGAGTTACTCATACAACGGTTTCATTGGTACTAAACCGTAAAAACACTCCTGTAAGAATTTCAAAAGCCACAATAGACAAAGTTTTAGAAGCAGCTAAAGAATTAAATTATACACCGAATTCGGCCGCAAGACAGTTAGCTGGGGTTAGCAGCAAATTGATAGGTGCGATCATAGACAGTAAAGCTCCAACCATGTATTATGATTTTCTTTCAGGAATAGAAAGAGGATTAGCTTCAAATGGCTACAGATTTATGATAGGCCAATCTCATGGTGAATGGGAAAGAGTAAGAGCGTACATTGATGATTTTCACGCAAGAGGAATTGAAGGAGTTGTTTGCGTTTCTTATGACTATGACTTTGGAACAACAGCACAACAAATTGCAGAACAATTCGGGGATTTTAAAAACCTGATATTTTTGGGTGAACCAAAGATCGAAACAAACAATTATTGCTGTGTAATGGCTGATATAGAAAATGCCACTTATCAAGCAGTTACATATTTATTTAAGAACAAACGAAAAAATATAGGTATTATATTGACATCACATAAACTTCCTCTTTTAAAAAGGTTAAACGGATATAAAAGAGCGGTCAGTGATAATCAAAAAAAAATGGATGAAGAGCTAATCTTATGGACAGAGAATCCAGAAAAAGAAGATGTATATCTCAATATTGACAAATTAAAACCGTTGGTTCTTGAATTCATTAAAAAAAAGAAAGTGGATGCTCTTATTTGCTGTAATGATTGTTTAGCCGCTATGTCAATTACAATTTTAAGAGAAAACGGTATTCGAGTGCCAAATGATATAGCAGTGATTGGATACGATAATACAGAATTATCAAAATATACTTATCCAACGTTAACTACGATAGACCAGCGAAGCGATGAAATGGCTAAACACGCAGTGAATATATTAATGAAAATGATAAATAAAGAGACAATTTTAGACGAGGAAAGAAAAAAAATAATTCAACCCAAGTTAATTATACGCAATTCGGCATAAAAACAAGAAATTTTAAGGAGGGTTTATGAAAAAAGTTATTTTAAGGTTTAATTTATGTATGATTATTTTGATGCTGCTGACAGGTTGTTTATGGGCGGGAACTTTTTCCTATACTCAGGATTTTAGCGGCTCAAATGGTGCTCAACCTGTCAATTGGGTCGTAGGCTATGGCAGCCTTTCCATCCAAAATAACACATACAAAGCGCCCTCGACGGATACTGAGCATCTCTCGTACTATAATGGAGCTGGAAGTAATTTATGGTCAAACTACACAGCTTCTTTATGGGTTTACAAAACAACAAGTTGGACAACAAATGCGAAAATAGACTTTCTTGATACGACGGGGATCGCGTTTCGTGTGCAAAACTCCAATAATTACTACTTTGCGGCATTACGAAAATTAGCGCATATGTACGATGGTAGATTATGTATCTATAAGGTTACACCGGAAGGTTCGGATCTTATTGGTTCAGTTAAGAGTAGATACCCGCTCAATTCTTATTATCAAGATGCCTGGTTTAAAATTACAGTAGAACTAAATGGTAATCAAATTACAGCCCGTTTTGTTGAACAGGGCTATGAATGGGACATTATTGGTGAAGTAACAGTAACCGACGACTCCTACTCGAATGGTACTGCTGGGATATACAGCATTTCTGTTAATGATGGTGCTGGCGGTTATCATTCTGCTGACGATCTGACGGTTAACGGGACAACAATCGAAAACTGCGATGATGTGGTCGCTCAATATAGTCCTGCAGGTGATTTTAATAATGATTGCAGGGTCGATTTCAAAGATGCGGCATCTTTAGCAAATAGCTGGCTGAATTGTATTCTGCCGGGTAATCAAGAATGTTCAACTCCGTGGAATAATTAGGAAAAGGGAGGATTTTATGAAAAGATTTATTTTTACCGTTCTATTATTGCTTTCGTTATCTATTCAAGCATTTGCAATTTACAAAGATAATCCAAATACATTTTTAACTGCTGGTTTTGAAGGGCAGGGGGAAAATGCGAAAAAAATATTCTGGACAGCATTAAATCCTGATCTAATTTATCCGGAGGCAAGCACATCTGATTCAACTGACAAATATTTAAAATACGATCCCAATATTGTAACGATAGTTCCTGGCAAATGGGGCAACGCTTTGGATGCAGGTTATTGCGCAGCAGCTAATTATGCGAATGAAGATGCCAACTGTTTTTCACTTGGCGTAAATCTTAATGCAGATAATTTTCTGATTGCCGACAGTTGTGATTGTATGCTGCAGTTCTGGTGGAAACCTAATTTCCCAAGACCTGCCGCAGATGTTAATACGACTATTAGGATATGGCAATGGAAAAACAATGTGTCTGCAGCAACTTTTTATCTGGAATACCGCTACATCAGTAATCGATCAACCGTCGCTAATGCGGGCAAGGAATACTTGAACTTCAGAGCAGCAACCGGTGTTAGTACTGGGGATTCCACGTCTTGCACGCCGACATTGGCTCCAAGTATAGATTTTGAAGGCTGGAATTTCGTATCGATCGGCTGGGAAAATATATCTACCGGTGGCGACCATACAAGTATCAAGGTCAATAATGACGCGAGAACAACCAATCCAGCGGCTCCGCTTCGGTGCATTAATTTTACAAAATATTGGCAATTTATGAACGGCTATTTTGATGATATCAGGATTGTACGTGAATATATTCCACACTGGGAAATTGAACAGGACAGGCTTTTGGGCAGGGAGTTTACACCCAATCCTGGGCCAAGAACTTGTGCAGATGCTTTTGATATGGGATTTGGCAGCCCCAGAGATGTCAATAAAGATTGTAAAGTTGATTTTCAGGATTTTGCCGAACTTGCGATTGGCTGGATGGAATGCGTAGATCCAGAGGTTGCCTTATGTTCTGAACCTTGGATTTAAATAGAAAAATAAAGTGTAATATAAAAGCTTTTTATTAATTTTTTACTTTTTTGGAGGCAGGAAAAATGTTGAAGAAGAAATTGTTTATGATGGTTGTTGGAATCGTAATTGCGGGGTATGCTAATGCCAGTATTATTTATACCGATGATTTTACCGGTACGGATGGTACTTCTCTGACTGCATATAATTCTGACTGGACAATTGTTGGTGGTAAGGCTCAATTGGAAAATAATGTTTTGAATCTTGGTACACAAATAACCGGCGATGATGCTGATAACAATGTCCTTTTTACACCTGCCGGCAGCAACACATGGGAGAACTATACTGTAAGCGTTGATATTTTAAGCACAAGAAATTTTGCGACAAGCAGCAGTTCAACACTTTATACCGGAATAATTCTTTACGCTGCCGCTGAAACTGAACAAACAGATAGGTTATGGGGTTATCAGGTTAGGCTGCTGGATAAGACAGGTACTTCGCAAGCCAGACTTTACATTGGTAAAAGAACAGATGGGGGTGGAGCATGGGACCTTGGCTATATAAATTTGCCAGGTTGGGCTGTCAATACATGGTTTAACCTCGAAGCTTCCATTGCGACAAACTCCGATCATAGTGTTTCCATTTCCGCTGCCATGAGAGACATTAATGGAAATGTTATTGGTGAAGTATTTGCTGTTGACGATGGCAGCCTTGGCGGCAGAGTGTTAGAAGCTAATACTTTTGGTTTTAACAGTGCTATGAGTTACAGTGCTGCCGATTATCATACAGAATTTGATAATCTTGAAGTGACGGTTATTCCTGAACCGGCAACAATTGGGCTTTTAGTTATGGGTTCAGCGCTGTTGCTTAGGAAAAAAAGATAAAAATATGGTTTACTTGTTCCCCGAGTTGGGGGCTCGGGGAATAATTTTTTTTAAAAACTTTTAAAAGGATCGCTAAAATGAGGCGTAAAATAACAAAAAACTGTGACGCATTTACATTGGTTGAACTTCTTGTCGTTATTTCGATTATAGCTGTTCTTTTGGCAGTCCTTATGCCGGCACTTAGTAAGGCCAGAGAATCAGCTAAAGGCGTTATTTGTGGAACCAGATTAAAGAATGTTGGACTTGCATTGGAATTCTATTCTAAAGATTGGGATGGACATATTATGCCATATTATAGACCGAGCGAGCCAACTGGTATAGGCAGGTATTGGATAGGCAAGCTTTTGAAATATTTTCCGACACAAAAAATGGCTTCTTCGGATTCTGGAACACTTACAACAGAGATTGTTTTTTGTCCTTCATTCGAGCCTTTTGATATAGGAAAAGCAGAATCATGGGCAAAATGCTATGGTATGCGGCTTTGGGGCATTGACATTGATCGTGTTCCCCCAGGAACTTGGACTGAATATCAGAAATATCAGAAGACCCTTAATGTCAGAGCTACTCCAGCCGAGTTTTTCCTGGTAGCTGACAGTGTAAGAATATATACAAAAACTGGTGCAACACCAACTCAAAACTTCGCTATTTATAATGCTGCTCACATTGTTGATACTGATATTTATGTTCATGTCAGACACGGTCGAGGAGTAGCTAATACTTTATTTATGGATCTTCATGTTGGACCGAAGGATAAAAACTACTTTAATAAACTGCATGTAACCCAAAAATCTTATTTCTTGCGTGGGGAGAAAGTATATGCCTGGACCAAAAAAGATGGGTTACGTCCCAAAGAACCAGATTAAGTATGCATATTTTTGTCTATACAATTAAGGTATAAAAAATATTATCATTACCGAAGACCTAAACGCAGCAACTTGCGATCAAATATAACAGCATTGTTAGGTGTTTAAGGTTTTCAAATAGCGGTGAAATTTCCCCATTTAGCTTTAAGCCGGATTCGATAACGAATTTATCGTTACATCTATTGCGATATAGGACAAGTATTAATATGTTCAGTAAGATGCTTTGGTTTACAACATTTATTTTATTTGCGTCCATAGCAAATGCAGAAATAAAGTTACCTGCGATCATTTCAGACAATATGGTTCTTCAAGCTGATTTCAATGCGCCAATATGGGGTATTGCTGCCCCTGAAAATAAAATTGCAGTAAATTGTTCATGGGACGATGAAAAATATATTACCGATGCGGACGCTAATGGAAAATGGATGATAAGGATAAAAACTCCTAAAAGCAGTGGTATATGCAATATAACCATAGCTTGCGGGCAGGAAAGTAGGACCATTAAGAATATTCTCATAGGTCAAGTCTGGCTATGTTCCGGGCAATCGAATATGCAGTGGCCGGTTAAGGATTCAAAAGATGCTGAAAAAGAAATCTTGGAAGCTAATTGGCCTGATATTCGTTTATTTACAGTGCAAAGAAAATCTTCACCTATTCCACTTGAGGATACTATTGGAAAATGGGTTATTTGCAGCCCGGAAAATGTCTCTGAATTCAGTGCGGTCGGTTATTTTTTTGGCAGAGAAATTCATAAAAAAATAAATGCACCCCTCGGTCTTATCAATGCCTCATTTGGCGGTACACCTGCACAATCCTGGACACGAAAAGAAATTTTAACTGAAGATATTGATTTGAATTGGTATTGGCAGCGTGACAAAAAGATTCTTGCTGATAAAGAAAAATTTCAAATAGAATATGATCAGAGAATAAAAGAATGGGAAAAAGCAAAAGAAGCTGCTAAGGATGCCGGCAAAGAACTTCCGAAACAACCACGTTTGCCAAATGAATTAAACGATAAGAACAGGTCTTCGATGTTGTATAATGCAATGATTCATCCGCTAATTCCTTTTGCAATAAAAGGTGTTATCTGGTATCAGGCCGAGTCAAATGTGGGCGATGCCGTTTTATATCGGAAGTTATTTCCTGCGATGATTAAGAATTGGAGAGAAGACTTCAACCAAGGTGATTTTCCCTTTTATTATGTTCAGCTTGCGGGTTTTGGAAAACATATGAAGAAAACCTCTTTAGGCAAGCCTGATTTGACGGTCCCACCTGATTCAAACCGACCTTTGCTTCGAGAAGCTCAGCTTAAGACGCTATCCCTACCGAATACAGGTATGGTTGTTACCATAGATATCGGCGATGTTAACAACATTCATCCGAAAAACAAACAGGATGTAGGGAAACGTTTGGCATTGTGGGCCTTGGCGAAGGATTACGGCTTTATGGATATTGTTTATTCGGGGCCGTTATATAAAAATATAAAAATAGAAGGCGATAAAGCGAGAATCTCGTTCGAGCATACCTGTTCAGGTCTTATGGTAAAAGGAGATTCGATTAAAGGTTTCGCAATTGCCGGAGCGGATAAAAAATTCGTCTGGGCAAATGCGAAAATTGACGGCGATACAGTTTTAGTTTGGTCGGAACAGGTCAAAAAGCCGGTAGCAGTCCGATATGGTTGGGCAGACTGGATTGACTGTAATCTTTATAACAAAGCCGGGTTACCAACATCACCTTTCAGGACAGATGAATTTTCTAACATGGCAGAATAGTCAACCGTGTGTGAGAACAACATTAGCGCATCTGGCTCTTCTGCGGCTTCGTAATGGGTTTATCAATTCAAGACTTTTATTTTATCCAGTTCTGCTTTAAATTCCTTCCAACCTTGCTTTTCAGTAGAGAACAGTTATAAATACAATAAAACATTGTTGTTGTTTAAATCTTTGTTTGATAATTCAATATTTTAATTGAAGAAAGCTGTAATATGCGAAAATTGCTTCAAGTTTCAGTTCTGTTTCTTTTCTTAGCAACTAATGTTCTTGCAGAAAATTCTCAATTACCGCATATAAAAGTTCTTGCAAAAGAAGGAAAAGGATATTTGCTCGATGTTGATGGTGGACTTGTACTAATTGTACGCGGCACATTTTACGAAATGGGCTATCAGCATGGCAAACTTCTGGCAAAAGACATAAATGAAATGCATAAAATCGTGTTGAACACCGCGTTTATAGCAGATATTGCAAAGCAGAAAGTGAACAGTCTCGGCAAGGCACTTCAGATGTCAGAAAAGTATATACCAGCTCGTTATGAAGAAGAAATGAAAGGTATGGCTGATGGAGCACATTTGCCATTTGAACAAGTGCGTGCTGCAAACATCTTTCCGGAGCAATTTCATTGTAGCGGATTTGCATTATTCGGGAAGGCAACTAAAAATGGACAATTACTGCATGGTCGAGTTCTTGATTATATAACAGAAATCGGTTTGCAGCGACATGCTTTATTAACAGTTTGCCAGCCTGAAGGCTTTAATAGTTTCGTAACAGTAGGTTTTAGTGGTTTTATTGGTTCTGTAACTGGTATGAATAACAAACAGATTGCAATTGGAGAAATGGGCGGCAAAGGTGAAGGACAATGGGAAGGTATGCCAATGTCATTTCTTGTAAGAAAAACTCTTGAAGAAGCAAATTCATTGCAGCAGGCAGTTGATATATTTAAAAATACGCCTCGAACTTGTGAATATTATTATGTCATTTCAGACGGCAAAATTCCTGACGCAAGAGGTCTTGCCTGCACACCGAAAACTTTTGACATTGTTGAGCCTAATCAGTTTAATGCCAAGCTCAATAAGCCTGTTGTCGATGCTTTACTTCTTAGCGTAGGAAAGCGGTATGATGAACTCGTCACACGAGTAAAAAACAATTATGGCACAATTGATGATAAAATAGCAATGGAAATGATGACAAGGCCTGTTGCAATGAAGTCTAATTTGCATGATGCTCTTTTTGCGCCATCAAGTTTACAATTATGGGTAGCAAACGCTGCCGATCCGAATAATGGTAAATATCAGGCCTGCTATCAGAAATATTATCATTATGATTTGAAAGAACTCTTAAATTTCACTGACAAAGACCAATAATATTGTAATTGAAAGAGATGGTGACATTTTTCAGAAGTTGATTCATCTTTTTAATAATTTCCTGCTCTGCTTTTGTTCTACGTTTCATTTTTTGGCTCCTAAATAAATAAAGATTTTCAACTTATTTACAGAGCTATTTACTTCCAAAGGCTATTCATATGAAGAGCTTGGAAAAAGCGAAAATCCTTGCACTACGTCTAATGCGGTTACAATTGTGCATTTGGATCAAAAGCTTTATCGGTATTTATTTGATTCAGAGATGAATATTGTTTAAGAAAGGCGGCTTTGAGTTTGTCTAATGTAATCGTTATCGCAGGCTGAACGGTGCTTTGTTGACAATGGTTAATTATTTGAGAGAAAAGCCATTTACTTGCGGGTTCATCGGTATTCATATTTAGTGTACAGACAGTTAGCCTGCCTTTATTTGCGGCGAATTCAAAAAGACATGTTTGCTTGAAAACATTTTTATATGAACTGACAACCTCAATGATTGGTTCGAAAGGCAGGGAGATTTCATTGAACACGACAGCACATCCATTTTCAAGCAATGATGCAAACTGCCAGTCACAAAAACCCTGATGAGGAAAATCAGAAAAGATTGGGTGGTCATAAACAACGGTAGCGATATTGCCGGCAGGTCTGCCGCATATCGCCATTTGGAACGATGTAGGCAAAGTAGGAAGGTTAGCTGGGCCAATCAACAATACGCTTGCACCTTCTGATAATTTGTTAATTATATCAGAATTGATTTCATTTGTTATTATTAAATCGCTTGTATCAAGCTTTGGAATATCCGGGAAAAGCCAAAAGTTCCAATCATTAGATAGTATCCTATCTTGTGCTGTTAATGTAAGCTTTAAAACAACAGAAACAGGTTTGTCAATTAATGGAACAACAAATTCAATCTGAGATATTTTATTTACAGTTCCCAATTCAGATTCAATCGTTGCAGAGCCCGAAGCTAAAATATTTTTATTATTTAATAATTCCCAATGTAATTTCGAACGATTCCAGGATTCTGCGCTGTAGTTTGAAAGATAAACATCAAAATTGTATTTTTTGCCTGTATGTAAATTGCGATTTTCAGGTTCATCGAGTAAAAGTACATCTGCGCCGTTAAACGAACAAATGTGCTCAGGAGTGAAAGAATGTTTAAGCTGATAAAATTCATTCATAAGACCGCAAGCATATCCGCTTCTGTGCCAATGATGATCAATAGCTCCGAGGAAATCATAACCGCTTAAGTATGAACATTTGCGAGCTTTTTCAATAACGTATTTTGTTAAACTATGCATCCATTTGCAAGAATTTTGATAATATAACTGTGCTTTCGTTAAAACCTGCTGCTTGCTTAAATAATTCCTGCACCCGGAAATCAAATCGGTATTGATACGTGAATTTTGATAATTGTCTTCTAAGGATAAATCAAGATAACTTCCGAAAATGCCTAACTCATGACCCAACAAAGGTTTCTTATAATGAGCCATAAATTGATTTAATTTTTTCCATTTGCCGTGCAGAGAAGAATATGACAAAAACCCCCAACTATAATGCCCGAGTACATCTGAAAATAATTTTAACTTATTCAGACGAGTTGGGTTATGTTTGAAAGGAAAATTTACAATAGGAGAACCTAAATCTAATTCGTTCCAACTGTATTCTATTCCGCGAAGCGCTTCCTGTGGATTAAAGATTGCATCAGGTATAAGTTTTTTTTGGACATTCGCTAAATGTGATAATTGTTCAATCTTATTTTCATCAATCAATTCTTCATTACCAGCACAATAAATTATAACCGAAGGATGTTTGCGGCATTTTATCAATATGGCTTGCCATTCAGATGCAGTAAAGCCAGCGGGGGGTTCAACCTGAATTAGCATGCCTGTTTCATCGGCGGCATCAAGGTATTCTTCAGGCGGAACCCAGGTGTGAAATCTTAACCAGTTAAAACCAAGCTGTTTCAATTTTATTAAATTTGTTTTATATTCCTGAAAATCAATATGAGGTGTGCAGGTTAATGGGAAATAGCAATGTTCGGTTGCGCCTCTAAGATAGAGAGGTTTTTTATTAAGAAGCAAATGTGTAGAATCGACTTCAATCGTACGCAGTCCAAAATGATTCATGTATGTATCAACTATTTTTCCATCATTTATTAAATTTATCTCGATATCATATAGTACAGGATTAAAATCAGACCATTCCTTTAATTCTAAAGAATCTGAAAACCATTGGGATGATGAATCTTCAACTGGAACAGAGCCTTGTTTAATTATATTGCCAGAATCTTTTTCACGAATCAACCATTCAATCATATAGTTGCATTTTGCTGAAACTCGAAATTCAAGATTCCAACAAAGTTGGTTATGTGAGTTGCGCAATATATAAACATTAGATATTTGAGCAGAAGAAGTAAGCTTAATTGAAACGTTCCTATAAATGCCGCCGGATTTTCCTGCATATCCGCGGATATCACAACCAATTACATTATCGCGATGATTCGAAACGGCAATTATTATTTCATTTGTTCCTGGTTTTAGCAGACTCTCTATTGAAAATTCAAATGGAGTGGAATGCCCTACATGAGTTCCTAAAAATGAGCGATTAATCCATACGGATGCCTGAAGTCGTACGCCGCCGATGCGAAGTGTTGCAATTACATCGTTCAAAATCGCAGGAAGTGTAAATGTTTTTTTATACCAACCTGTGCCAATTAAATAAGGAAGTGAAGCATCGGGCGGAAATTCCATTTGCATCGGAAACGTTGGCGGCGAATAATCGGGATTGATTTGTAAATTGCTGAAATTTGCAAAATTCTGTTTGTGATCATCCCAAATAGCGGGGACGGGCATTTCTGATATAAAAGCTTCTTCTGAGGGAATAACGCTATTTTGATTTGGACTATAAGCAAATGCCCAAACACCATTTAATTGAATGTCATTAAGCATGTGGATTAAAGCCTTTATTCCATCCTTTACCTCCATGCCAGATTTCAAAAAGATGATTTTCTCCGCGCATCGGCGAGGGCGGGGCATCCTTAAGGATTTCGATGCACATAGCAATTGTCATAATCCTGGCATAAGTATCCCAAATGCTGCCTTCATTTGACTTAAATGCTGCTGCCTGTGTTGACCAGAAACGCAATTGGTCAATACGACTGTCTGAAAAAGAACCATCTGCCTGTTTGTTTACCATAATTGCATCAAGTACTTTTTTGCTGCATTCTTTTATTTGCTGTTGCTTTTCAGGCAATAGAAAATATCCATTTGAGATTATAACCATCGCATCGAAGTCAAGGCATTGGCTGCCGCCTTTGCCAACCTCGTAATCGAACAAGCCATCGGATTGCTGGAGTGCGAGTGTATTATCGATAATCTGCTCGAAATAGTTAATTGGCCTGTTGTATGCCAAATATAGAGGGTAGAGGTGCATTGCCCCGGCCATAGCACATCTAATGTCGTCGTTTGGACCAAACCAAAAGCCGGTAGCAGGATCTTGTTTTTTGTCTAAATAATCAAATAGAAATTGAATTGCTTCAGAGGCTTGTTCATCCTGAAAATGACGAAATTGAAGGTCGAGCAGCACACCCATATCCATTATCCAATTACCTGCGGCCCAAAACCCTCCAGTCCAATTCTGACTCCAAAGCTCTTGCATCCATTTTTGCATTGAATCTCGCGATTTGAAAGATTCGACAAATTTAATAGGTCTTTTGAGTTTGCCTCCCAATGCTTCAATTGCCCATGAGCAATGACGCGTTCGATGTGCCAGCAAAGCCCACAAAGGCTGTTTTTGTGTTGGATTAGCAATGTCAATTTTGTCTTCAAACAAACCATCATCTCTCTGGAACGATGATATATGATTTATCCATTTATCCCGATCAGTGTCGATAATCTTCAGTGCATCAAGAAACTGAAGCAGCAGCACGGCTGTCGCAGTGCCCATCGCGATAGGCTGTTCGGCGGCTTTGGAAACGCGAATCTCCCATTGATTTCCGGTTGAAAGACTTGAAATATATTTTATTGCGCCTTTACGGCCATTTTCCCAAATATTTTCGTAATCAAGTAGCACGGCATCTTTTCCAAAAACAATAATATTTTTTGTTGCGATTACACATCAAAGCGATTATATTGATTATACGGCTAATTTAATATGTAAAATACAATTTGTAAAGAGCAATTCAGAAAAATGAAAAAAGCTGAAACAAACACTCCGATAACACTGAAACAAATTGCACTGAAAGTAGGGGTATCCAACATTGCCGTAGGTCATGTTTTGTTGGGCAGCGGCAAGAAAACGGTCAGGGTGAGTGAGAAAACAGCTGAACGTATAAGGCAGGTTGCTGCAGAAATGAATTATCGACCTAACCTTATAGCCAGGCAATTAGCAGGTAAGGGCAGTAATATAATTGGTGTAGTTATTGATACTTGTGCTCCTGAAATTCACTTTAAGCTTCTTTCGGAAATGGAACGTTTAGCAGGATTGAAAAACTACCGTTTTATGGTAGGGCAAACGCATAATGATATAAGCAAAATTAATCAATATCGAGAGGATTTTGCGAGTCGAGGGGTCGATGGGATAATCTGCATGGCTCATCAGGACCCCGATCGTGGTCATGAAGTGTTTGCTGCGTACTCATCTTTTAAAAATGTGGTTTTCATAGGTAAGCCGCTTTTGGATAATAATGACTCTTATTATGTAAGTAGTGATTATAGGGAGGGTATGTCAAAAGCCGTTGACCATCTTTGTACTCAAAAATGTAAAAGAATAGGATTGTTGCTTTTATCAACTAGAACAAAAGCAATGGAATTTCGATTAGAAGGTTTTGAACTTGGCTTAAAGAATCACGGGTTTGAAAAAAAACATGATTTAGTAGAGTACATTGGTTTGCCGGGACAAATCTCAATTAAGTCGTTGGAGCCATATATTTTGAGGCTTGTCCACGATCACTCTGTAGACGGAATTCTTGCTTGTAACGACATGATTGCTGCTATGGCTGTTCGTATTTTACAGACCAATGGTTTGAAAGTGCCTGAGCAAGTGCGCGTAATAGGGTATGATAACGTAGATTGGGCCGGCCTTTTTAATCCAGGGATCACAACATTAGATCAAAACTATATGCAAATGTCCAAATTGGCGATTGAACTTCTTTGGGCTCAAATTAACAATCAGAAGATCGAACGAAAACAAAGATGTGTTATGGTTCCCCCCACTTTAGTTGTGCGACAGTCTGCATAGCGATATTTTGATGTGGATCTGCCGCTGTCAATTAAGAGAGAATATATTAGATAAATATATATCTTTATTATTTGCAATTGTGATTTATCAAAGTGCTTTTCCAAATAACAAACCAGCGAAAGCCTCATCAATATTGCATTTTTATATGGAAATTGGTTGACGAATATGAGAACGATGGTTATATTAAGTTTAACGTGAAACTTAAAGCGTGTAACTCCATTATAGAAAAGGATTTTTCTGATGAAAGCTAATTTGTCTAACATCGTAATTATTGTGGTATTAAGTATTTGCATTTCCTTTACCTATGGAAGTTCAGTCGTGCTATATGATAGTGACGGTGTTGTGAAAGTTAATGGCAAGAGGATTTTTGTATATGGTGGATACCGTGATCCTTCCGATGATTGGCGCAAATTTGACGGAGTACGAGAGGCTGGGTTTAATTTGACTCATGACTACTACTTTGAAACAAAACTTAAAAAAGGTTATAGCGAAAACGACGTCAACGAACTTATAAAAGAGGCACGTGAGTATTTGGATTTGGCCGAAAAGGCTGGTGTCGGGGTATTCTATGGTATTCCTCGGCAATCATTATGGGGAAAAGATACAGAAACAATAAGTCGGATAGTTGATGCGCTTAAAGATAAGTCGGCGCTATGGTTTTGGTATCTTTGCGATGAACCGACAAACCAAGTGAAAGATAATGCTAGAAAAAATCATAATGGCAGAAGCCTTGAAGATGTAAAAAAAAGTTACGATGTGATCAAAAAAGTTGACCCGAACCATCCCGTGGTGATAGTTGATGGGGGGCATAGATTAAAAGATAGTGTTGAAGCAGGGCTTTACTGCGATACTCTATGGGTTGACAGATATCTTATTCCTTACAGTACGCTTGGAATTGGTCGTAATATAGAACTGGTTCGTTCATTATATCCAGATAAACCTATCTGGGGTGTTCCGGAAACTGGCGATCGTTTTAGCTGGTTGCGCGAGGCCAGAACAAAAAAGAAAAATCAAAATCTTTATCCAAGTACACGTACATTGACTATCAATGATCAGACTGCTTTTATAAAGCCCAAAGCAATTCGTTCGCAAGCTCATGCTTGCATCTCTGCAGGTGCTGATGGAGTGGTTTACTGGTGGGGGCCTAAACATTTGCACGATTTTCGTAAGGATACTCCTGAATTATGGAAAGCGCAAGTTAATCTCGGCAAAGAATTACGAGGTCTTAGCGAGATACTTTTATCAAAAGAGCCGGTACCAGATATAAATATAGTCTATGATAAATGGGGTATGTATTTACGAATGGATCATCTCTATGACAAAGAGCTTGAGAAAGACCAATATCCTCAACCTATTCCTGTAATGGTTTGGAAGCGGATGTACCAGGGAAGCCTGTATATGGGATTTGTTTGCGATTATGTTCCTATACAAAAAATTACGCTGAATCTTCCATTCGAATATAAGCGAGCGGTTCAACTTCAGCTATTAGAACAAAAAACTATTATCAGTAGAAATGCAAAAGGTGGGCCGCAAATTAACACTAAAGACAGTGAGGTTGCAATCTGGGATGTTCAAAAAAACATGAAAAGTTTTTCATTTATTATGCAGGATTGTGATACAATTGTATGGCGGTTTGACCCTGTGATTACTGAAACAAAAAAGAATAAAAATGTGGATTAGAATGAATACCAACAAAATATTTTTTTTAATTCTATTAATTATCAATGGCGGTTCAATGGCATTCGCTGGTTCTGTTGTTCAGTTTGAGCCGGATGGTACTGTTAGTGTTAACGGAGAAAGAAAATTTATATACGGTACTTTTAGAGATCCTTCCGATGATTGGACTGTTTTTACCGGCATACAAGAAGCCGGTTTCAACTTAACCCATGATTATTATTTTGAAACCAAACTTAACGCAGGATACACATCAACCAATGTTTCAAATCTTATCGCCGAAGCCGGCACGTACCTTGATTTGGCTGCGAATAATAACGTTGGCGTTTTTCTTGGAATTCCGCGGGAAATAGTGTTTTCGACAGATACAACGGCTTTAGGGCAATTTGTTAATGCCCTAAAGAATAAGCCGGCACTATGGTTTTGGTATCTGATGGAAAATCCAGGAAATTATGTAAACATATCATCTAAATTGCAAACCTGTTATACCTATATAAAATCTATTGATACTAATCATCCTATTGTTATAGCTGAAAAAGGTAAGACTCTCATTGGTGCATCGACTCTGGGGCAATATTGTGATATGATTTGGGTAAATGATAATTGCATACCTTATGGATACCTAAGTAAACTGGCAGAAATAGATAGCGTGGAATCCCTTTACCCACCACACCCAAAACTTGTAATGTCAGTCATTCATGCCACAGACAGCCTCGCAAATGAAAATCGGCAGGGCATGCATCCCGCGAAAATAAAGCTTAATGATAATTCTACAAATATTGATAGAAATGCTATTCATGGTCAAGCACAAGCAAGTATCGCTGCTGGAGCAAAAGGGATCTTGTGTTATTATAATTCTGAAAAGCACAATATAAAAAATGATACCCCGGCAGTTTGGCAGGCAATAGTAGAACTTGGTCAAGAAATGTCAAATCTTGAGCCGGTTTTATTAAGCAATGAAACGGTTCCGAATTTCTCCCTTTATGAACAGGTATGGGGTCGGACTTTAAGGATGCGGGATCTATATGGTGATGATGAGGTTACGCCTGCGCCCGGATATCCTACAAAATATTTGAAATGGTGGACAAAGAAATATAATAATGAATTATATGTTGGATTTATTGCTGATTTCATGCCTTTAAATCGTATGCATATGACAACACCCTATCAGTTTTCAAGTGTTGTCCAATATCCAGGTGGAAACACAGTAATAAAAGCAAATGGCTCTTCGAATCCAACGATATATTACAATCTTTGTGAACCGGCTATATGGGATGTAAAAAATAATTCATATATTCAGTTTGTAATCAATGAAAAAGATTCATTCGTTTGGAAATTTGCTATTGAAGGAATATCGGGCGACTTGGTTTACAGCGATGATTTCACAGGTACTGACGGTACATCTTTAAATATTTACAATCAATATTGGACAATTGCCGGAGGTATTGCGCAATTGAGAAATAATAAATTGTATCTCGGTACGCTTCAGTCAGGCAATGACTCCGATAACAATGTTCTATATTATGGCACCGGCAGTAATACATGGGAAGATTATACCGTTAGTGTTGATATGTTGAGTACTAGAAATTTTGCGACTACTGGAAGTTCAACCCTTTACGCAGGATTAATTCTTTACGGTGCTCGTGAATCAGTCAACACAGACAGGCTATGGGGTTATCAGGTTAGATTAAGAGATTTGGATACATCGCCAAATTGCAGACTTTACATAAGTAAAAGGCTCGATGGTACAGGATCGTACGACTTAAATTATATAGATATGCCAGATTGGGTAGTAAATGGGTGGTTTAACATTACTGCTGCTATAGTAAAAAATAACGGAAATGTTTCCATTAATGTTGTAATGAAAAATGTAAGTGATGGAACGGTTATCGGTACTGTGTCGGCTCTAGATGATGGCAGCGTTGGTGGGGCAGTTTTTAATCATAAAACTTTTGGTTTTAACAGCGCCATGAGTTACAGTGCTTCCGATTATCACACTGAGTGGGACAATTTAAAGGTTTACAATGCTGATTAATAAAATAAATTTATTTGTTTTGATTGTAACCTGTTCAACAGTGTTCGCCGGTTCTATCGTGCAATTTGAGCAGGATGGTGCTGTAAATATAAATGGTACACGAACTTTCATATATGGAACCTATCGAGACCCTTCAGATAATTGGCATAATTTTACTGGAATTGTAGAGGCTGGTTTCAACTTGACCCATGATTATTATTTTGAAACCAAACTTAAAGCAGGGTACACGTCAAACGATGTGTCGAATCTTATCGCTGAAGCAAGCGCTTATCTTGATTTAGCATACAATGCCGGTGTAGGGGTTTTTTATGGTTTGCCGCGGGAGGCGGTCTGGAGCCAGGATGTTGCGACACTCACGCAGATAGTTAATGCTATAAAGAATAAACCTGCATTATGGTTCTGGTATCTTATGGATGAACCCAGCGGCGATCCTGCCAATGAAGGGCCAATGCAAACGGCGTATCTAACATTAAAAAATCATGACCCTAATCATCCTGCTATAATTGTTGATAATATTACGAGGCTTGCTGTCAATCCGCAAGTCGGTCAGCACAATGATTCTATTTGGGTAGATCGTTATCATATTCCTTATGGAGTTTTTAATATCAAATGGGCCATTGAAGATGTTAAGTTGTTGTACCCAAATAAACCTATTTGGGCAGTTCCTGAATCAGGCGACAGGCAACCGTCTATCAGATCAAATTGGCTTACAGAACCATACTTTCCTTCGACCGTCGAAATCAGAGATATTTCAACTTGCAATAGTTATAAAGCGTTGCGAGCTCAGGCATATGCGTGCATTTCAGTTCCTGGCGTCTCTGGCGTAACCTACTATTGGTACCCTAAAAATCTTGTGGATTTGAAAAATGATGTGCCAGCTCTTTGGCAGGGTCATATTAAGCTCGGCCAAGAATTTAGCCAAATTAGCCAGGCACTTGTTTCGCCGGATTTGGTTCCTGTTACCCATATTTCTGTGAATAATGAGGGAATGAAAAAAAGGATGAACTCTTTATACGGATATGAACTTCCTGAAGAACAATATCCGCAAATTGACCACTATGCTGTTTGGAAACGTTGGCATAACGGCAGCTTATATATGGGTTTTGCAAGTGAATATGTGCCAGGACAAATTATTACATTAAAATTGCCTTTTGAGTTTAAACAGGTGCTTCAATATCCCGGCGGAAATGTTGTTATGAAAGCAATCCCTGGCGAAAAAGCATGGCTAGACCAGAATTCCATTCCTGTGATAATGTATAATGTTCCTGATTATCGAAATATCAGTTTTGTCCTTAATGATACTGATTCTGTTTGCTGGCGATTTGACCCCGTTGATATTTCAAGGTCATATACGGAAGACTTCAGTGGTTCTAATAATGGTCAGCCTTCGGGTTGGACAGTATCCAGAGGAGCCATTGATATTCAGAATAATATGTTTGTTAGCAATGCAACTCAAGGCAGCCATCAGCAGGCTTATTATGTGGATCAGGAAAGCAATCAGTGGACAGACTATGAAGTCGATATAGATTTCTATACGAATAAAAGTTTTTCTTCCATTACGGACCATTATGTCGGCCTGAATTTGCATGTTACCGATGCTGGCAGCTATGTGGTTAGAATCCGCAACGTCTCATCGTACCCCAGACTGTATATAAGTAAGGAAATAGGCACTTCAGAAATATGCGATTTGGGATTTATTACTGCATCAGATTTCAGCAATAATGAATGGTATCATTTAAGCTGCGATGTTAATAACAATTCTGATGGTTCTGTCAGTTTGAATGCTATATTGACAAAAAGCAATGATGGACAACATATTGCAGAACTTTCGGTAACCGATGATGGCACTATAGCCGGTTCTGCTTATACCCAAGGCGATGTTGGTGTACATAGTGTTATGAGTACGGGATATTATACCAAATATGATAATCTTATGGTTTTCAGAAGCACAGAGAGAAATTTATGTGAACAGGCTATTGCGTACGGATACGGCATACAAAGCGACTTAAATGACAATTGTTATGTTGATGTGTCTGATCTGGATGTTCTGGTCCAAAACTGGCTGGAGACTGATGATAATTTATTCGTTGACTTAAGCGGCGATGGACAAATTAATTTTGTTGATTTTTCTCTGTTTCTCCAAGGATGGCTGGAATGTGTTCATCCTGAGGATGGCAATTGTTCAAAACCATGGCAGTAGCATATCAACAACTTTCAAAGAGATATATTCTAGGTATAAAAAATTAGGATGTCTAACAGGTGAATATTTTTGATTGGTCCATAATAATATTCTTTCTTTTATGTATTGTCGGAATAGCGATTTATACGAAACGATATACAAAAGATGTCGCTGGTTTTTTATCCGCCGATCGTTGCGCCGGCCGGTATCTTCTAACAATTGCTGATGGTGTTGCAGGGGTTGGAGCTATTACATTAATCGCAAACTTTGAGAAATACCATCAAACAGGGTTTCCTGGATTATGGTGGGATGCAATGATGGCGCCTATAGCAATAATTATTGCATTATCAGGATGGGTAATTTATCGTTATAGACAAACTCGTGCCCTTACAATGGCACAATTTTTTGAAATAAGATATAGCAGGAAATTTCGGATTTTTTCAGGAATACTTGCTTGGCTGTCTGGGATACTTAATTATGGGATTTTTCCTGCAATTACGGCACGATTTTTTATATATTTTTGCGGAATACCGCAAAAGTATGTTGTCGTAGGGCCGCTTGAATTAAATATAACATTGGGATTGGTAATGTTCGTCTTGTTAAGCATGGCGGTTGTAATAGTATTTTATGGTGGTCAGATAGCCGTAATGATGACAGATTTTTTTCAAGGTCAATTAATGTATCTTGTTTTTATTGCCATTACGGTATTTTTACTTTTCAAGTTTGGTTGGTCGGGGATTGTTGAAACAATAAAAAAATCACCTCCCGGGTTATCAAAAATAAATCCTTTTCAAATGGGGTCTGTACAAGATTTTGGCCCAATATTTTTTGTTATATTGAGTTTAAAACAGTTTTATGGTTATCTTGCCTGGCAAGGAAACCAGGGTTATAATTGTGCGGCTAAAAGTCCGCATGAGGCGAGAATGGCCCGAGTCTTAGGCTCATGGCGAGCCAATGTTGTTGGTTTGATGATGATAGTAATTCCGGTTTGTGTATGGGTACTGCTGAATGGAAACCTTTTTCCTGCGGCGGCAAATGCAACACGGGCAACGATCGAATCTATCAGCGATCCACATATACAAAAACAGATGATCACACCAATTGGAGTACTGAACCTTTTGCCCCACGGATTTTTAGGACTATTTTGTGCCATTATGATAGCTGGTTCAATATCGACAGATAACACATATTTGCATTCCTGGGGCACTATTTTTATTCAGGATGTTATTATGCCGCTGAGAAAAAATAAGGAAAAATTTAGTCCTGAAAAACATCTTAAATTATTAAGGTATTCTGTTATCAGTGTTGCATTATTTGCCTGGGTCTTTAGTATGATTTTTCCTCTTAAAGAATATATAATAATGTGGTTTCAAATTACAGCCGCACTATATATCGGAGGTGCTGGCTCAGCCATAATAGGTGGACTTTATTGGAAAAGAGGCACGACGGCTGGCGCTTGGGGTGGAATGATAACTGGTTCAGTTCTTGCGACATTGGGGATATTTTTGAGAAATATTTTCTGGCCTTATATGCTTCCATCCTTAAAAGTTAACTATGAAAACATAGCCTTTTTGAATTATCTTCCTTCCAAATTTCCTTATAACGGCGTAGTATGGGCTTTTTTCACTGCTTGTGCTGCTATAAGTGTTTATGTGATAGTTTCATTGTTCACAAAACCAGATCCAGACTTTGACATGGATAGGATGCTGAACAGGGGGAAATGGTCCAATGAGAAAAACAAAGAAAAGAAGGCCACTGTAAATATAATACTTAAACGGTTAGGTGTATCCGAAGAATTTACCGCTGTGGATAAGATTATATATTTTTCTGTGTTGGGATTAGGTTTGTTCTGGTTTTCGGCATTTGTTGTTGGTTCTCTGATTCATAAGTTTGCCGGTGGTATTTCAGATGACGGCTGGGCAAGGTGGTGGCTCTTTAAAATAGTATTAGTTCTTTTTATAGCAGCGGTAACTAGTGTTTGGTTTTTGTGGGGAGGAATATTGGACTTAATTGCCATGATTAAAAAATTGAGTGTGGCTAAAGTTAATGTGCTGGATGATGGCAGTGTTATAGGCCATCATATAGCTGACGAAAAGGAAATTTCAAAAAATAATAATGATTCAAAGAATCCTACAGGACAGAATTAAAAGCAACAGGTAAGTATAACTCTATTTTGAAGATATTATATAATTTACAATAGGAATAAGGAAGATTATAATTGAGAGTTTATGTGTCATTTATTCAATGATAGGAGTTTTTTAGCAGTGAAGAAATATGTTTTAGTTGGTGTTGGTGGGCGTTCAGTAATGTTTACAGATGCTTTAAGCGGGCAATTTAAAGATAAAGGACAGTTGCTCGCCATTTGTGACAGCAACAAAGGAAGGCTGGAACTATGCAAGGGGCGTTTGGCATCTGTTTATCCTGGACTGAAATCTTATATTGCGCAAGATTTTGATGTGATGATAAAGGAAAACAAACCTGACGCTGTTATAGTTTGTACCAAAGATAGCGCACATGATGAATATATTTGCAGAGCAATGGAATTTGGGTGTGATGCAATTACAGAAAAGCCAATGACCATAGATGAAAAAAAGTGTCAAAGAATAATCGATACTATTAAAAAAACCGGTAAAACTGTTCGGGTAACTTTTAATTACCGTTATGCACCAGCTCGTACTCAAATTAAGAAATTACTGATGAGCGGCATAATAGGAAAAATACTGAGTGTTGAATTTCAATGGATGTTAGATACATATCATGGAGCTGATTATTATCGACGATGGCATCGTAATAAAAAAAATTCTGGCGGTCTCTTGGTTCATAAGGCAACGCATCACTTTGATCTAATTAATTGGTGGATAAGTTCATGGCCTGAATCAGTATTTGCAAAAGGAGGAAGGGTATTTTATACCGAAAAACAGGCAAAACGTTATGGCTTAGAAAACCATGGTCAGCGTTGCCATAACTGTTTAACGAGTGAAAAATGCAATTTTTATCTTGATTTGAAATCGTTTGATACTATGAAAGAACTTTATCTGGACAATGAGGATTATGACGGCTATGAACGTGATAAATGCATATTCAGCAATGAAATTGACATAGAAGACACTATGAATGTCGTAGTAAAATATAACAATGAAGTATATTTAAGTTATAATCTAAATTCATTTATGCCATGGGAGGGCTATCACGTGGCATTCAACGGAACAAAAGGAAGACTTGAACAATATTGTCAAGAATCGTCTTATATCAACGGTGATGGAGGTGTACAGGGAGCTTTCCAGCCAGAAAGAACCTTGATAAAAGTTTGTCCACATTTTCAGAATTCATACGATGTTAAGGTTGAGGAAGGAAAAGGTGGCCATGGTGGAGGAGATATAATTATGCTAAACGATATATTTGGTACGCCACAATTCGATCAATATAAAAGAAGTGCAGATTATACGCAGGGTGCCTATTCGATACTTACCGGCGTTGCGGCTAACATGTCTTTATCAACCGGTAAAGATATCAAGATTACCGATTTGGTTAAAAATTTGCCTCAACCTCAATTTCCACTTATGCCGGGTGAAGATGAAAACATTGAATTCAAAAAAAATGCCAAAAGAATAAGATTTTAATAAGTGGGAGCTGATATGACAATTGAAAAGCAGATGAAGTTTTGGCATAACCCTTCTAAAGGTCGAAGATTAGTAACTTTTAGCTGGACAAAAGTTCAAAATTTTGATTTTCAAAAAATTACCGACCCGCAGTTATCATTAAAATTTTCGATTGATAAATGGAATATAAGAAATAATTTTTGTGATGATTCAATACCCATGATAAGACCTGAAATAGGAACGGGTTTAATCGCTTCTGCCTTTGGCGCTGAACTTCTGTTTAAAAGTGATAATTTACCTGCGGTTAAAAATAATCCTATACAATCTCTTTCAGATTTAAAAAACATAAATTCACCTGATCCTCTTAAGGCTGGCTATTTCCCACAAATTTATAAAGTCATAGACTGCTACAAGAAAAATATGCCTGCAAATTATAAGTTGTGCCAGTGCGATATTCAGGGACCATGGAATACAGCTCAATTGCTGGCAGGAAACAAAATATTTCTTGATATATATGATGACATAGATTTTGTCTGTTCATTGCTTGCTGCTGTTACAAGTTTTATGATCAAAAGCGTAAAAAAGCTAAAAGAAGCTATAGGAGAAGGACCGGAAAGTTTCTATCTTCAAGGTGTCCAAATACCCGGCGGTGCACGTATATGCAATTGCTCAACAGATATGATTTCTCCCGATTTTTATCAAAAGTATCTGATGCCTCACGATATACATTTTTTTGAAGCACTTGGTGGTGGAATGATGCATATATGCGGGAATAATTCTCACTGCATACAGCATTTTAACAGAATAGAAAAACTTTATGCCCTTGAGGTAAATTTCAATTATCTGGATGTTTTCAGAGTATCGGAAATGTTGAGAGAAGACGTTGTGCTTTTTTGTACCGGACCTGTGGAATTTCCGCTGTTAACACCTTTAGGTGAGCAAACACTTCAGAAGTTTTATAAAGGAAACTTTCCAGATAAAAGAAATATAATTTTTCATTTCAACGACCCTCTTGATTTAAATAAGTGCAAAAAATTATATGAAGCTATCAAGCAAGATAACTAAGAACCAGTGATTGACCGTTTGAAGGCTGAATATCTAAAGGCTCCACGTCTGGGTAAAATGAAGTTTTTTAATCCTAAAGCCACATAGAACAAAAATGAAAATGAAAGTTATATATTTACTAATTTTTGGATTAGCTTTGCTGCCCCTTATATCATGCTCCCAAAATGGAACGATTGGTAATAACATTAACAAGCGTATAGATTTTCATTATGTAGTAAAAAAAGCTAATGGTATAGTGCCTTTAGATGTACCTTGGGCCGATGCGGATGTTCTTGAATTGAAAAATTATATGGGGCAAAAGCCGCAGCATTTCCCAAAAACTTATGCCAAACTCCTTTACGATAGTAATAATATATATGTTTTTTTTAAGGTAAAGGACAATTATATTCGGGCAATAGCACAGCAGACACATGGTCAAGTATGGGGTGACAGTTGTGTTGAATTTTTCTTCTTACCTGACACGAATCAAAAGGATGTATATTTTAATCTCGAAACTAATTGCGGTGGAACGATATATTTTCGTTACAATGATTTGAGTAATAATATTAAAAGACTTGTGGATGTTTCAGACTGTGAAAAAATAAAAGTTTATCATTCACTTCCCAAAATGATAGAACAGGAAATAGCAAAACCGACGGTATGGTATTTGAGTTATAAGCTACCTTTTAGTGTTATTTCAAATTACAATAAAATTCAAAGTCCTCGGTCAGGTGTGGTCTGGAAGGCTAATTTTTATAAATGCGCAGACCAAAGCTCGCATCCGCATTGGTTGACTTGGTCTACGGTTGATTATCAAACACCAAAATTTCATCTTCCTCAATATTTTGGTTCACTTGAATTTGAATAGGAATAGTTTGATAAATATTCTGGGGGCGAATTAAAGCGGTTAGGATTTTCCAAGGGGTACAAAACAATCCCTAAGTTTTTTGCTGCCGGACAAAAGTCTGGAATATTTTAAAATGGGGCACTACTTTTCCATTATATTATATCAATGCGGTTTTTTGCTTCATATCGGAAATATACCCTGCGGCCTTCAATTCGAGATACATCGGAAGCAAAACACATCACAGCCGAAAGATATCCAGCCGTTGCGTTAGATTCAGGACGAAAATCAGGATCTGCCATCATACGCTGAAGCTGCATTGCGTGGATACGATCGCCTCCGCCGTGACCCGAACCATCCCCTGTGCAATCAAATGACGTTTCCTGATCTGTATTGTTTTCGTGTAAATAAACCTTTTGCTCATGAAGATTCGCCCAGATGCGGCCCTTTGTGCCAATTGCATAAAAATTCCTGCTTGTGCGTTGACCGTAGCAATTGAAATTCAGCATAAAATTAACAATTGCCCCATTTTCATATTCGATACCGACACTCTGGGTATCGACAATATCCTTGTCAATATTATAAATACAGGCATTGTCCTCGCGTACAAACTTGTGCAGAATCTTTTCGTCGGCATCTTCATGACCGCTGAAAACCGGCTCTTTGTAATATTTGCAATTTTCTGAAACTTTACAATCGTCACAGTGTTGAGGCAATGATGGATTAGGCCCAAAAATCAATCTGCTTCCATAACTGTTAAGTGAACTCGGACGTGATCCAATCAGCCATGTTAGAACATCCATATCATGACAGCACTTTTCTAGCATGGCTCCGCCAGAAGTTCGGCAATAACGCCGCCAAAAACCGCGATTCATAATAGAGGTAACCCCCAGCCCTGGAAGTTCATCTGCCTGAATACTTGTCACCCGTCCAATTCGATCAGTAGAAATCAATTCATGAATCCTCGAGTACAAAGGAGTAGAACGCAGCACAAAACCAAGCAGTGTACGACCATTATTTGCAGCCTCTGCGTTAATTATCCGTTCACAATCAGCTTTAGTCGTAGCTAATGGTTTTTCCAACGCGATTGGCAAACCAAGTTCAAGACACGCAACCGCCTGTTCGGCATGCAAATGGTTAGGGGTGCAGATAACTATACCATCAAGGTCGGTCCGTGACTTGAGCATATCACGATAATCGTCATACTCTTCAAATCCACTTTTAATACCAGAAATTTGTGCCATCACCTTACGATTTCTTTTATCTGGATCCGCTAATGCCGCCACCTCGATTTTATCCGATGCCGCATAATGTCGTGCCCATGCCGAAGCCCGTCCGCCTGTACCTATAAATGCCACTTTATGCATATGCCTGATTCCTTAAATTAAATAATCTGAAAGATTATTATTGGTAATCTTCACCGTTTAAGCTATGAACCACGGATTTCATCCATTGTTCCAATTCGGATTTCATTTCTCGAACTCGTTGGGGTTGCTGTGCTGATAAATCGTTATTTTCACCTATATCCTTTGCAATGTTATATAATTCCAGCGTAACGATCCCTTTTGTCTCGATCCGGTGTAGTTTCCATGGCCAATCCAGCCAAGCTGAATGGCCGGGGAATTCGTCATCTGGAAATTTTCTGTTCTTATTGGCATCTAAACATAACCACTTGTCTTCAATTTGCTTGCCGGATTTTTGAGCGTCTAAAAGAACAGACATATCCTCATTGCCTGATATTCTAATAACCTCAGCAGGATAATGCCAGAAACCCATTGGTTTAGGTCGCGCTTTCATCTTTTTGTCAATCAAAGGGGCAAGGCTGGTACCATCCAGAGGCAACTTTTTGTCCGGTTTCGCTCCAATAAGCTCCATGATAGTCGGGTATATGTCGCTGGTATTGCATGGAATGTCTGTTGTTCGCGGAGTTTTGATGCGTTTAGGCCATTCCAAAATAGCAGGCACACGAAGACCTCCATCGTAAATTTCACTTTTATGACCGCGTATCCGGTTGGTACCTTTCAAGCCGCCGTTGTCGCTGCAATACCAAAGAATTGTATTTTCGTGAATATTGAGCGTTCTCAATTCATTTCGTAGTTTGCCTAAAGCTCTATCCATACCTGTGATTTCGCCATAGTAATGCTGCAACTGTTCAGGTTGATCACTATATAATGCCGCATCCTGTTCAATGGCTTTGAGCGGTCTGTGAGGAGAACCAAACCATACGACGGCTAGAAAAGGCTGGTCGGATTGAGAGTGCCTGCGAATGAAATCAATTGCAGCATCGACTGTTACCATAGAGCTTTCACCCTTAAACTGAATGGCACTGCCGTTTTTACTTAGTATGGGGTCATTATCAAAGAAATTCGGCGCCGATACCCATTCATTGAATCCGTAACCTCCGGGATTGACAGGGCTGTTTTTAAAGATGGAGCCAAGATGCCATTTCCCAAAGTGGCCGGTTACATAGCCTGCAGCCTTGAGCGTTTCAGCGATGGTCTCCTCTTGAGGGCGGAGGGAATAACCCGCTGTAAAACATCCAAATCGATTGGGATGACGACCTGTCAATACACTTCCGCGAGTAGGCGAACAAACAGGTGCAGCGGCATAGAAACGGTTGAAACGCAACGCTTCGGATGCCATTGCGTCAAAGTTCGGGGTTTTTAGAACTGGATGACCGTTATAAGCCATGTCGCCCCAACCCTGATCGTCCGCCATGCAGAGAATGATATTGGGCCGACGGTTGTTGTTTTGTCCAAAATAGTTTAAAAAACCGTGGCCTGAAACAGGCCTGGCTATGGTACTTACCATGGCATAAGAGGCGGCACCTATAGATGCTTTTATTAAATCTCTTCTATTTATCATTGGATATCCTGTAATATTGTTTAAGACTATGAAGTTCGCGTTTAAGTTCTATTATCTTGTCCATATAGTAAGGGTCATGATATCTGCTAACCATTTCATAAGGATCACTGTTAAGATCGTAAAATTCCCATTCGCGTGTTTTATAGAAATGAATCAATTTATACCTTTGGGTAAATACGCCTTCGTGAGGAGCTACATTGTGCCCTTGAACATCGCAATAATGGTAGTATAAGGATTTTCGCCATTTTACTTTTTTACCTTGAAGATTCGACAAAAAACTTCGACCTTGAATATTATTTGGAATATCAACTTGTGCAATTTCAAGAAGTGTTGGTGCTATATCAATGTTTTGAGTAAGTTCTGAAAACGTTGTCTTGGGTTTTATAGTCTTAGGCCAGCGAATTACAAAAGGCATACTTAGTGATTCTTCGTACATCCATCTTTTATCAAAAAAGCCGTGTTCACCAAGAAAAAGACCTTGGTCTGAACAGTAAATGATTACAGTTTCTTCGGCTATACCGCTTTGATCAACGTAATTTAACAGTCTTCCAATGTTTTCATCCAACGACGCTACACATTTGATGTAATCTTTGATAAATCTCTGATATTTCCAGTTAATAAGCTCTTTACCATTAAGATTGGCCTTCTTGAATTTTTCATTTTCTAATTCATAGAAACTATTCCAGATTCTTTTTTGTTCCTGATTCATGCGATTATAGTCTGAATCAGGTTTATCGCACATTCGCAAATCATTAATGTCGTTTGAATCGACGGGTTTAACCTGCAGGTCATAGCCGAGAAGCATGTCTTTTGCAATGGTCATTTTCTGTTTTGTGATAGGACTTTGTCGGCCAAAATAATCATCAAACAGGGTAGGAGGTTGTGGAATATCATTATCCTCATAAAGATGAAGATGCTTTAAATTAGGTAGCCAAGGGCGATGGACGGCCTTGTAGTTACACATTAACATAAATGGTGAACCTGATTTTTCTTGCTGTCTCATCCAGTTAAGAGCAAAGTCCGTTATAATATCAGTGTTATAACCTTGTACTCTTCTTTTTCCTTTTTCATTTATAAAATCAGGGTTATAGTAGTGGCCCTGACCCGGAAGTATGTCCCAATGATCAAAACCCGTAGGGTTTGAATGGAGATGCCATTTACCAATTATTCCAGTCTTGTACCCCGCTTTTTGAAGAAGCTTTGGAAAAGTTTGTTGTGAGCCATCAAAAACATCAGTATTGTTTTTTACACCGTTAATATGACTATGCTTGCCGGTCAAAATAGAAGCGCGGCTTGGACTGCAAATAGAATTTGCGCAGGTGTTTTTTAAGAGGATAGCTCCTTCATTTGCGATTCGGTCAATATGAGGTGTTTTATTTATCTTGGAACCATAAGCACCTATAGATTGACATGCATGATCATCTGACATTATAAACAGAATATTGGGACGACGCTTGTTATTATCCCCAAAATAGTCTAAAAAACCCCGGCCTGAAACAGGTTTGGTTATGGCATTGACTATCGCATAGGAGGCGGTTCCGATCGTTGCTTTTATTAAATCTCTTCTATTGGACATTTTAAAAGCCTAAAATACTAGGTATATTTATTAATAGATGTAAAATTTATCTTTACAAAATATATTTTGGATTGTAGATTAGCCGTATAATCAATTGTATTCGGTTTTTATATTATTGCAAGAAGATATTTCAAAAATCTGCATCATAGTAAAAATAAAGGTGATCGTATCATGAATGTGATTTATATAATAGCAGACCAGATGCGATGGGATGTGTTGGGATGTAATGGGAATAAGATTGTAAAAACTCCCAATTTGGACCGGCTGGCAACGGCAAGTATAAATTTCTCATGCGCTTACAGCGGTAATCCTGTTTGTGTTCCGGCAAGAGGTATTCTCGCGACCGGATGTTATAGTCATAAATGTATGGATCCTTCTGCGCATAATTTTAATGGGGGTGAAATTTTATCACGAAATATTCACATAGCTAAACTTTTACATGAAAAAAAATACTGTAATTACGGCATAGGCAAGGCTCATTGTCTGCCATATAAAAAGAATCCTGGGTTTGATGTATATGAAATCGCGGAAGAAGGTAGAATTCCTTGGCAGCAATCTCTCGGAATGTTGGCCGATGATGTTAAAGAAGATTATTTAGAATATCTCGAAAAAGCAGGCTTTGGAAGGATGCAACGGGCCCACGGAATTGGAAATAATGATCCCCGTGCAGGTCAGTCGCCTCTACCGATCGAACATTATGTAGATACTTGGGCGACTTCAAGAAGTCTTGAATTATTAAAACAGCACATCAGCGCGAATCCCAAAAAACCATTTTATTTGCAGCTTGGATTCGTTAAGCCGCATGCACCTTATGACCCACCTGCGCCATTCGATAGAATGTATAACCCAACAAAAATCCCATTACCGTATGGTTCTTCCGTTGATCTTGATGACCGTAATCCAAATGCCAGACCTTTTATTCAAAACTATATGATAAATCGTTTATCCGATATGGCAATTCAATACAGCAGATCGCATTATTTTGGTTTGATAACTTATCTTGACAGTCAGCTTGGAAGAATACTGGATTTTATTGAAAATAATAATCTTTCAAATAATACAATGATAATTTTTACTTCAGATCATGGCGATAATCTTGGTGATCATGGGATTTTCTTTAAAAACAACTTTTTCGAAGGATCTGTACATATTCCACTTTTACTTTCCGTGCCCGGTCTGAAAAAAAAAATTAATATAGAGACCCCTATCGGTCAGGAGGATATAGTACCCTCCATTTGTGATGTTTTGGACATCGATCTTCCTAACACTGTCGACGGCAAGAGTCTTTTACCTTTGGTTGATGGCTGCCAAAAGCATAGGCCTTTTGTTATATCCCAGTACGGCAGCGGCGATAAAATGATATTGATGATACGTGATAAAAAGTTTAAATATTGTTATGCAAGATATGAAGCAACTGAAGAACTTTATGATATGAGCTTGGATGTATATGATTCGCACAATCTTGCAATAGATGAGAATTACAAGACCCAGCTTATAGAAATGCGCAATACAGCGGACAAATGGTGCATCGAAAATAGCCATGAACGGTTACTTGATGATACGGGTAATTTGTTAAAGGCGCATTTTGATATTAATGAGCATTTGGTAAATCCAAAAGATGTGATGGGAATTCGACAATGGTAAAACCTGTGAATGTTATATTTATTTTTTCCGATCAACACAATCCAGGCTTTAGCGGCTGTTATGGAGGAATAACACGAACTCCAAATATCGATTCTTTGGCGCAGGGCGGAGTATTATTTGAAAATGCGTATTCAAATTGTCCGTTATGTGTGCCATCAAGAGCCAGTATGTTCACCGGTCTTTACGCACACGAAACGGCAAGTTGGGATAATACAACGCCGTATGATGGACGCATTCCGGGATTGGGTCATTATACTCGTGAAAATAATATAAAATTCACTACAATAGGGAAATTGGATTTTAAACCTGGTGCTGATGTAGGTATTGATGACATTCGTTGTGTTCGCAACAGAGAAAGCTTAGATGTTGTTGGGCTTTTCAGGGATAAGCCTCTCCCTCCTCGGAAAAAGATGCATATGGCTAGCCACTGGGGAGCTGGTCCTCGTGAGAATGAGGACTTTCTAAAGCACGAAAAAAAAGTTACACAAGAGGCAATCAATTGGATTCGAACTGATCGCCCCAATGATAAGCCATGGGTGTTAAATATCAATTATAGCAAACCTCATCCTGCCTGGCATCCTGATAAGGAACTTTATAAATACTATAAAAATAAATTGACCAGTCTTGGCCCGAAATATTTTCAAAAATATGATAGCCTTTGCGAAGTTGATCAAAATCACAGTACTCACACTTGCGGCTTTGTTTTGGATGATGATAAAGTATATGATTGCCACACTGCTTATCATGCTACGGTTGAAGAGGTTGATATTGAAATAGGTAAAGTCCTCACTTCTCTAAAAGAAGTCGGGATATTTGATGAGGTATTAATAATTTACACTTCCGACCATGGCGAGATGGCTCGTGCGCACGGCGCATGGGGTAAGTGTTCGATGCATGAAGATTCGGTCAGGATTCCCATGATTATACATGGTCCAGATGTGCCTGATAATAAGCGTATGACATCCTTGGTTTCATTGGTTGACATTTTGCCAACAATATCCGACGCTCTTGGAATGGATACGTCAAATGATATAAAAGGGCGGTCATTATTGGATGTTTGTCAAAATAATAATACAGATAACAGATATGTTTTTAGCGAGTCTCATTCAAATGGAATCATAGCGGGCTCTTTTATGGTAAGAAGCGGAGATTGGAAGCTTATTGAATATGTCGGCTATCAATCTCATTTATTTAATCTTGCGAAAGATCCAAATGAGATGAATGATCTCGCTCCGCAGGCGGCAAATGATTCGCAATTGCTGCAAAAAATTAATGAATTACAGGCTATTTTACTAACGATTTGCAGTCCTGAAAAAATTGATGCAAAAGCTCGTGCGGACCAACAATATTTGCGAGATAGTCTTGCTGTATCCGGTAGATTATATGACGAACTTGAGTTAAGAGGGTTTCAGCGGATTCGAGATAAATTAATTCCGCTGCCTGAATATTCATAATGAGGAAAATGTAGTGTAACCGAAGCATCTGAAACATTCCCAATCATAGGTATAATCATTTTTATTCCTTTGTTATTGGTGGACTTAATATCCACACATACCTTATCTGATGAATCGGATGACATTTTCGTATCAACGATTTCAGGTGCATCATTAGGATCAACCAACAACAGCCATGCAAAAGTTTGTGTATTTTTTAATTCGGCAGTGTAAACCGCCGTACTATTAGGCAACTTTATATTTGATGTTGAACTATACCAGCCTTGTATAAAAGGTTTTTCCTGACCCTTTACAATCGCCACATTCCAATCAAAAGATGATATCGGAATAATACGCAGATTTGCTTGGCCTTTATCTATGGATGTTGCTGATTTATCTTCGCAGATGACGTGACAATTGGGATGATAATGCCACAGGGCTTGTATCTGGTGCGGCTTTTCGAGATTTATCCGATCGACTACTATCCAGAAACGATTGCGAAGATACAACACGGCTCTTGTATGAGAGATATTATCCTCTATATCAGCAAATCCTTCAATATATTCTCCCCTGGTAAAATCGTAATCAGCATTTGTGATGAAAGCATTTGTCAGAGGTTGATCAACAACGCCTGTTTTAGGCTTTTGTCCCTTGCCATCTATCAGGATAACATTATGAGAGATGGATGAAATAAAGAAATCACGCCAGGGATATTCTTGGCCGCCTTTAAACCCGACATATGTGAACCGACCCGAATCTATCAGTAAATCCTGACCATAGGCACTAATAGATAGATGCAGTTTGTCGGCATGACGGTGTCCGGCACCCCATGGACCAACATCGAAAAATGCCCAATGAGCATTTGCGTCCCAGCCATTTCGCATTATAGTCTGTCCAGCCCATGGATAGAAAACGCTCAACAATTTTGGTTTTTCGCCCTCATTCTCATTAGTAATAATGTATGTCCAATCATTACGATAATAGGTTTCATTGACATTACCAAGGAGTTTGCGAATATAATTATAGTCTGAATCATTATTCATGGGACCATATCCTCTGGGACTTTGAATATACGCCATATAATCCAGCATCAAATTAACCCGTTCGTTAAATTCGACAGGCAGCGGTTTGTTGATATGTTTGTATATTTCCGCAAATACATAAAAATTCCGAAATGCAACTTCATGATAATGCGAGGACAATTCCTTCTGGACTCCATCAGGATATACTTGTTCCATCAAGCTCTCTGACATAATTTTTTTAGAATAATCAAGAAGATTTTCGGATACCTTAAATTCAGGGAAGGCTGCCGCCATTTGTGCCAAACCCATTAGGCTTATTGTCAATTGATTGCCCCTTTTGGCATGGAAATTCCGGACACAATGCAGATAATTGGGTACGGAAGAAAGCATTAATATCTTCACATCTGGTGCCAGCACATCATATAAACTATAAAATACTTTAGGCCAGATTGCTGCCCGACAACCGGCTTCTATACGGGACCATTGTCTCTTATCTGTGGCATCATATTCTTGCCCTTTGCCCGAATATGGATTCGATATTATCCAATCACGTAAATCTTCATTTATGCGTTTTGCATATGCCAAATTATTATATTTAAAATATGCATCAGCTAAAAGGATTAAATGATAATGTCTATTCAAAGCCATTGCCCATTGAAAATCATTATTCGGGCTGTAATTCCAATTGAGCTTCCCTTGAGCATTTCGGGGTACGGTTCCTTGAACATTTTGAAATGTAAACACGTCTTTAAGGATTTCCTCAACTTTCGAGGATGTATCATTAACCATATCCATCCAATTGATGTTTTTTTTTCGTAGCCATTCACCTGAATTGCACGTGCTATAATAATTTAATAATTCTTGGCATGCGTTTACTTTGTCTTTTTGCTGCCAGGCACTTTTAACTTTCTCTAAGCCTGGATAATTATGATCAAGAGCCGTAAAAAGGACGTCAATTTTTTCAGGGTGTGCCAAGCTGAATTTTTGCAATTCATCTTGATCGCAAATATCAGAAAAAAGAACTTTGGAAAAAGTTAAAATAACTACAAAAATGAAAATAGCCTTCATTGTTTAAATCTTTCCTTAATTCAATTTGTTTGATTTGTTAAGCAAGGCACTCAAGTTTTCGATAAGTTTTGCATTTTCTGGTTTGTTGGCTATATTGACATTTTCATCCGGGTCGATTTTATGGTCAAACAACATTTTAGTTTCAGCATCCCATTCAGTATAGAGATAACGGTCAGTCTTGACTGCCTTTGCGCCATTCCAATCAATGTAAGCGGCATCCTTCCAATGCTGTTTTGGATTTTTTAAAACAGGAACAAAGCTTTTTCCATTTAATATATGGCTGGAAGGAAGAGATAAGCCGGCCAGTTCACACAATGTTGGATAAATATCCACAAATTCCACAAGAGCATTAGTTCGTGTGTTTGTTTTAGAACCAGGTGCACGAACAATTAAAGGCACGTGAATTGTATTATTAAGCATATTATGCTTGCCCCAAAAATTGTGTTCCCCCAGGTGCCATCCATTATCGCCAAAAAGAACGACTATCGTATTTTTATCCAATTCAAGAGAATTTAACTCATCAAGTATTTTCCCAATTAATGCGTCAATATAACTAATACAGGCATAATATGCATGCCGTGCATCTCGGTGGAATTTTTCTTCAGATGGCCATCCGTCAATTTGGCTGTATCTTTTAATCTCTGATGAATTATGACACTTTGATGGTAGATTAACAGGTGAATATCTGTTATCTGCAATATCAATTTTGGAAGGATTGTATAGATTGAAATATTTTTTTGGAGCATTAAATGGAAGATGCGGCCGCGTAAATCCGCATGCAAGAAAGAATGGAGATTTTCCTTTTTTTAACCGACGCAAATCCTGAATTGTTTTTATAGCTACTTTGCCATCTCCGTATGCTTCATCTGGAACTTCCGGAGATTCTTTATATGGCCCACGTCCCTTTGCTGAAAGGAGATTTTTTGAATTCGGATCAAGCCAAATTTTATCAAAGTTTTCTTTTAAATTTCCATGTGGGCTCCATGGAGTTTCACTCCAATTTAGAGCGCTATCTTCAGCATAATGGAAAATTTTTCCATTAGAGATTGTATGGTATCCGTTGGATTTTAAGTGCTGCACCACCGTAATGGCATAGGGGGCATCTTTGTCTGCTCTCGATTCAGCATCTATAAAACGTTTTGATTTAAAATTCGGACGAATCCCAGTCAAAAGACTTGCACGTGAAGCGCCGCATACTGGAGCCTGGCAATATGCGCGGCTAAATAAAACACCCTTGGATGCGAGTTTATCAATATTAGGAGAGATTACCTGTTTATGGCCATAACAACCTAAATGAGTACAAAGATCATCAACAGAAATAAATAAAAAATTTGGTTTCTTTTTAGTTTGAAATTTTAAAAAATTATTGGCAGCGAATGTTTTTGAAGCAATAATACCACTACTCACTATTAACATTTTTTTTAAAAAATTACGTCGTGATAACGCATTAAATCCCATTTCTTATTCCTTGATTATCATATTTTATAATTTTATTCTTCGAGAATACCCACAATCTTTGTTTGAAATCTGTAAAACTGTCATATCTTCCTTGGAACCAAATAACACATATTTTATGTTTATGGTTATGGGGAACGAAAGGTCGAAGATTATCGACATCAGTATTAAACGTAAGCTGTTTCCAGTCCCATGTTTTATTTGCATCTAAAGTTTTGCCTTGAAATACCTGATATCGGCCTGTTTTGTTGGGGTTACCTGTACGAGGATCGACATTGCAGGAAATAAAAACGGTATTGACATCTTCGGGGTCAATTGTGATACCGCCTGCATAATGATTCTGCGACTCATACAGACGTTTTCCGGCAAAAGCAATTTGCTGCTGATCCCATTGCTTTTTTAGAGGATTCCATCGCGCATAGCGATATCGCAGATCATTTCCAATTTCATGATCAGCAGAGTTAATAAATGTTGCTATGGGATTTCCCTGTTTGTCATATTCTAAATCCCACACCCAGCCGCGGCCTTCGGTGTTTCCATCATAAATCAAGGTGCCGTCTGAAGGTAATAAGGGACTTTCTTTCACTTGCCCCATTGATTTTATTTTGGTTTCATTAGTTGTATAAAAATTTCCTCCTTTATAATAAAGGTGATAAACGTTGTTTATGGGCATGTTTAGAGGATGGCCATCAGTGTAAAGCAAATCAATTCTGTCAATCCCATTGTCTGCATATTTGACATAAGGCCGAGTTTTGTCATCACCTGACTTGATTAACACAAATGGCTCATACCAGCTCTGCGCATTATTGTCAGAATATTGAATATTCGGATTCCAACCAATTATGCGAGAAAAATTGTAAATGCGATTATTTTCTCCTGATAACTGAATCAGGTTACAATAGGTTGCTTTTGCTGGAGTTACAAATATCTTTTCTGGCAGCCAACAATACCAATTTTTTGTTTTGTCAGCAATTCGCCAATACCATTGCTTCTCACGATTATGTTTGGCGTAGCATGCAAGAAGTTGGCCGTTGTTGAGCTTTAAAAGTGCAGGATTGTCATGGTCGTCTTTGCTTTGCCATGAACTTAGCGGATATGCCAGTCGATTCTTGCTTTTCGTATTATATACATCAACACGTGCAACGCCTTGCGAATCGAGACTTCCGATAATTATATTTTCATCATCGATAATTGCTCGTTCGTCATTAAACCATGTCCATGCACCATCAGCGGCCAATTGTATAATTTGATGCTTTGCCTTGAGATCGCTCACTAAATTCAAACAGACAGCAAATGCAAAATACCAGCATACAATATTAAAAGTCAATTTGGATTTTATCATAAAATCTTTCATGATGTTACATAAACGTACCATTGCGTTAATTTTTTCGAGAACTCCTGCTGAATGTTCTTATAATTTACATTTTTCACAAGATTATTCAATTCATAAGGATCTGCGGTTAAGTCAAACAAATGATGTTATTCAGACAACTCCCTAAGATTTCTGAGTAGATCTGTCCAAATATATTTTTTCACATTTAGTCTTTACATAATTAAAAATATTTGTACAGTAGATTAGCCGTATAATCAATATAATTTGGCAAATTCAATATTGCAATTAAAAAAGGATTTTTTTTAGAGAAATTTCAGAAGATTAAATGACTCTTGATTTATTTATAATTTTAGGGGCCTCTTTCATAGCTTTAATTGTTGGTGGTCTAACGGGCATATTTGGTATAGGCGGCGGTTTTCTAACAACGCCGGCACTAATGATTTTTTTGGATATACCGGGACCTATTGCAGTGGGAACTGGAATAGCGATGATGTGTTTTACCAGCAGTTTTGCAATATATAAAAGACGCGGCTCCGATACAATAAATTTCAAATTGGCCTTCATTCTCGCTATTGCCAGTTCTATAGGCGTTATAGTTGGTATGTATTTCTTGGAAAAACTAAAACATGTGCAGCCATTGGTAATTATGGGCAAAGAGCATATAGCAGTTCAATATATTTTATTATTGGTTTTTGTATTTCTGTTGTTAGGCATAGCAATAATTATGATGATTGATTTTTTAGCTGGCAAGGATAAAACAAATCCACATATAGGATGGTTTTCAAAAATTCCTTTTCCTCCTTATATTCAGCTTAAATTTTTGCATGTGCCGACATTGCCATTAATCCCTGTTCTCCTTTTGGGAACAATAATTGGTATTTTGACTGGTTTTCTTGGGATTGGAGGCGGAGTGATTTTGTTGCCTGCGCTGATATATATGATAGGCCAACAAGTTCCAAAAGCAGCTGGTACAAGTTTAATGATAGTATGGTTTTCAACTTTGGTAGGTGTAACGGGGCATTTACGAAGCGGCAACGTTAGTATTTTTCTGCTGATAGCGATGCTGGCCGGTGGTCTTATTGGTACACATTATGGTACGGTTATCGGATTGAAAATGCATGACCATAAATTACGCTTTTATTTTTCTTTCGTTGTGGCCGCTACAGTATTAATTGTTTTATTCAAAATAATCAATATAACTTTTTATAATTAAAGGAATCAGATGGAAATTCGATTTTTGAGAAGTGGTCTTATAATTTTCTCATTATTTGCAATCTCTGCTGATGCCTCATCTCGGTTCAGTGCTGAAATGTATACATCAAAGATAATGTCGGTTATGCAAGCTGTTGCTGACTGGCAGATGAGCCAACCTGATGACCCAAACGTAAGTGATACGGGTTGGATAAATGGCGTATTTTGTGCAGGTCTTGTAGAGTTAGCAAAAATTTTGCCTGACAGCAAATACATGACAGAAATGAAGAGGACAGGTGAAAGAAATGGTTGGAAAGCCGGTCCCGATAAATACAATGCTAATGATCATACCATAGGTCAGATGTATCTCGAATTGTATTGCATCTACCGTGATCGAGCTATGATAAAACCGTTGCGTAAGCAGTTCGATTATATTCTTGAAAACCACACTCCGGCCGATATTAAAAATGAAGAGGATCGCTGGAGTTGGTGCGATGCCTTGTTCATGGCGCCGCCAGTATGGGCGAAAATGGCCCAAATAACCAGTGATAAAAAGTACCTTGAATTCATGGATAGAGAATTTACGCTCACAACAGAAAAACTTTACGATGCAAATGAACATTTATATTTTCGTGATGATCGGCGCAAAATTGAAAGAACTGCCGAGGTAAAAAAAGTGTTCTGGAGCCGCGGCAATGGTTGGGTGATGGCCGGGGTTGTGAAAGTCATTAAAGAATTACCGCCAAACTTCCATGCAAGAGACCGTTATTTAAGAATCTTTAAAGAAATGGCTGCAAAACTCGCGGCTCTGCAGCAGCCTGATGGCCTTTGGAAGTCAAGTCTACTGGACCCCAATGGTTACCCTTCTAAAGAAACCAGCGGCACAGCACTTTTCTGTTATGCATTTGCATGGGGAATAAACCAGGGCATACTTGATAGGACGACTTATCTGCCTGTTGTTGAAAAGTCATGGAAAGGGCTTGTCGAATGTGTCGAATCTAATGGTAAGTTGAGATATGTTCAGCGTTCAGGTGCGGCTCCCAGAAAAATGATCGACGACCCTAACCCCAAATATGGTATCAGATTTGGGATCGGTGCATTCCTGCTTGCCGGAACGGAAGTTTATAAATTAGCTTTAATAAATGAAAAAAAACGTATCTGACAACAATATCCTGCCAAATGAATAAAATCTTAGATGTAAAACCACAGTATGGAAGCAATTATGAAAAAAGATGTACAATGTGAACGTCAGATAGTTCGTTCACTCGCTGAAATATTAGCAGAACATTCTAAAGAAAAAGAAAACGAGCGAATTATTCAAAGATGGAAAGATGTAAATGCTCTACGTAAACCTGATCGTGCTCCGGTTTGGTGCAGACCAGTAGGATGTTGGAAGGAATTATTGCCGCAGGAAGCACTTAAATGTAACGATCCATGGCTAAGGGGTTTAGAATATAGATTTCGGCAGTTACTTATAAAAAAGGAAATTGGCGACGATGAGCCAATAATGCCTTATTTTGAAGTCAATGCCATATTTGATGTGAAGCCGGCGAATATCTGGGGAGTTGAAGTTGGAAAACATAAGCCGACTTCTGATGGCGGAGCATGGGCTTATGACCCGCCTTTAAAAACTGAAGCTGACTTTGACAATCTTATTGTGCCGAAACATTCATATAATAAACAGGCCACTAACGAATTGTTGGAAAAAACTCATGAGTTGCTTGGCGATATTATGGACGTTCGGCTCCAATATGGCCCGGATTTCGATAGCGCAACAATGGGAACCGCTGCCGCCGACCTTCGCGGGCTTGAGCAGATGATGATGGATATGATTGCCCAGCCGAAGTTGATGCATCGTCTTGCAAAATACCTTCTTGAAGCACAGCAGGGAAAACTTGATATATGGGAAAAAAGCGGCATGATTACGCCAAACAATAACATGCCGATGCTTTTAAGCGATCCGATTGGAAGTTCAAAAGCTGATGGCTCATTTTCTCTTTCAAATTGCTGGTGTGCCGCAAATTCACAGGAATTTGATCAGGTCTCAGCCTCGATGTGGGAAGAATTTTGCCTTAATTATCAAAAACAAATATTCAAACGATTCGGGTACGTATGTTATGGATGCTGCGAAAATCTGGCCAAAAAATTAGATGGTGTGCTTTCGATACCTAATTTGAGAATACTTGTATGCAGTGCCTGGACCGGGCTTGATGCAGTACTGGCCAGGGTTGATAAAGATTATTGCATAATGTGGCGGCAGAAGGCAAGCGATGTTGTTTTTCCGGACGATATAAAAAAGATACGTCAAGACCTTGAAGAAGGATTAAAAAAACTCAAAGGGCAATATTTCCAGGTGGTTTTAAGGGAATTGCAGACACTGTGCGATCACCGAGACAGATTGCATGCTTGGGCAGATATCGCTAAAGAATTAGCAGCTAAATATGCTAGCTTCTAAAATAAAAATGAATGAAAATTTTAGAATTGTTATTGGGTGAATATTTTCAAAAAAATCGTTTTCATCCAAAGTAAACATTAATGACAACACAAACCTGGAACTAAGTTACTGCATAAATTAAATGTTTGACCTGTTGCCATTTTGTCTTTAGTCCGTTTGTTCAAACCTAAAATCATTTCTTGTGTTCCAGATATAGTTCTCTGTACATTTTTGGTGCTAATCCGTGAAATCGTTTAAAAACGCGCGAAAAATGATATGGGTCATTAAATCCAAGGCTGTATCCGATTTCATTGACGGATAAACCCGAAGTAAGAAGTATAGCGGATGCTTTATTCATTTTAAGATTCATGATATATTCATGAGGTTTAATTTTGCCGTATTGACGGAACAGCCTTGCCATATAACGAATATTAACCGCGCAGGCGTTTGCGACTTCGGAAGAAGAAAAGATCTTTGTAAAATTATCATCAATATATTTTTTGCATCTTTGATAAGTTTCCTTAGATTGTGAAAAATCACTTGTTGAAAAGTTAATATTAGCCGCCTGCCTAAGCATTAAAATTCTTAGCAAATTGCAGCTGATTTGTTGCGAAAAAGGGGCTTTTTCAATTCCTGTTTTCATAATCGCCCTCAAAATGTAAAGAGTTTCACTTTGCGAAGCAACATCAATAACGTATTTTGAGGCTAAGGTACTTTGTTCAAAAAGTAGCGAGGCTTCGCATCCGGTAAAGATTATAAAAATATGTTCAAGCGGATTTGAGGTGTCACTTTGATAAAAGTGAGGGCTTTGTGGAGTGAAGCCGGAAAGTATTCCCTGTTTTAAAGGAAACGTTTGTGAGTTTATTGAAAAAGTTCCTTTCCCGCTTATTGTGTATTTTATAACATAATAAGGATAGCTTTTACGATTAATTATGTAATCCGGAGCACATTTTTCACATCCTCCGCAGACAATTGCCAGCTCTTTTTTGAAGTTCGGCTCGGTCTCGAAGTAGAAATATTCAGCTTTCAGGACGTGGCCGGGCAGTCCGCGAACATATTTGCGTTTAATTATATTGCTGAAATTTCTCTTTTTAGTCATATGAGATACCAAAGTTCCTTTTGTCCATTATTTTGTTACTTCTGGCTATGGATGTCAACATTAAACTGCTTTAATATTAAAATTTAGTTTCAATAACTCAGGAAAGGGTCAGAAAATGAAAATAAGCGCAAGCTATTGGATGTTTTATGGAGGTCTTGAAGGTAAAAGACCGATTATAGAGGCAATGAATGAAGCTAAAAAGCTCGGATTTGACGCGATTGAGCTTTGCATAGCCAGTCAGGGAGTTCTTACCGACAAAACAACAAAAGAAGAATGCAAAACTATAGTCTCTGAAGCCAAAAAAATTGGAATAGAAATTTCAAGCGTCGCAAGCGGCGAAAGCTGGGGCAAATCTCCGACAGCAAATGATGCGAAAATCCGCAAACAGATTCTCGAATTTACTAAAAAAGCTCTCCAGGTAACAAAATGGCTTGGTACAGATGCTTATTTGTTTGTGCCGGGAGCGGTAGATATTTTCTTTATGCCGGATGCAGAAATAATACCTTATGATATATGCTATAAAAGAGCCGAAGAAGCTATAACTAAACTTATACCCGCAGCCGAAAAAGCCGGTGTTACAATTGGCATTGAGAACGTATGGAATAAATTTCTTTTGAGTCCTCTCGAGATGAAAAATTTTATTGATGATTTTAAATCAAAAAGGGTTGGAGCATATTTTGATGTTGGAAATGCACTGCTGACGGGATATCCGGAACAATGGATAAAAATCCTGGGCAAACGTATTAAGCGGGTTCACATAAAGGATTTCAAAAAATCGGTCGGCACTGTCGAGGGTTTTGTCGATTTGCTCGATGGCGATGTTGATTTTACTGCGGTAAAAAAAGCCCTTGCTGCCATAGGGTACAATGGTTTTGTTACTGCGGAAATGATACCGTATTCGCCGGGCAGACCTGAAAAGACAGCAAAAGCAATGAAAAAGATTTTTAAATAAAGGAATCAGAAAATGATTAAAGCAGGAATAATAGGATTAGGCTTCATGGGCAAAATGCACTTCAATTGCTATAAGGCTATGAAGAGTGTAAAAATCGCAGCCATTTGTGATATAGATGAAAATAAATTTGAAAATACCAGCGGTACCGCAGGCAATATCAGCGGAGCAGAAAAGCCGCTCGATTTATCCGGCATAAATTTATATTCAAATTTTGATGAGATGCTCGCAAATGAGAAACTGGATGTATTATCGATTACTTTGCCGACATACCTGCATTGCGAACACACTATAAAAAGTCTAAAAGCGGGTATAAACACTTTTTGTGAAAAACCGATGGCCATGACAATCAGCGAATGCAAAAAAATGGCTGATGCGGCAAAAGCTTCGAAGAAATTATTGCAGGTAGGTCACTGCATCAGATTTTGGCCGGAATATGCGAAACTCAAAGAAATAATTGATTCGGGAAAATACGGCAAAGTTATGTCTGCGACATTTCAGCGTTTGAGCCTTACCCCTACGTGGTCTTGGCAGAACTGGCTGTTGGATAAAAATAAATCCGGCGGTGCTGCTCTGGATTTGCATATTCACGATAGTGATTATGTTCAGTATCTTTTTGGAATGCCGAAGGAAGTTTTCTCGCAAGGCGCAAAAGGTCCCAGCGGCGATTATGATCATATCGTTACCAGCTTTCTCTACAATGACGGCAAAGCAATAACAGCAGAAGGAGGCTGGATAGCAAAGCCGGGTTTTGGCTTCGAAATGAGTTTTAATGTAATGCTCCAAAAAGCGACAATCTCTTATGACTGCACACGTAATCCGGCGTTTAAAATCGCGCAGGATAAAGGCAAGATAATCATCCCCAAGGTTGCCGCAGGCGATGGCTATTCAATTGAACTTGCGCATTTCATTAAAGCTGTAAACGGAAATTCGGTTCCGGATATTATTAATCCGCAGGATTCTTTAAATTCAGTAAAAATTATTTTAGCGGAAAAAAAATCCTGCGACAGTTCCAAAAAAGTGGCTTTGAAATTATGATTAATGACATTAGAACCTTCGCTGAAAATTAATGAATTTAATTGCCGGTAATAGTTCTGAAATTAGGATTGCCATAGCGGGTATGGGCAAGATGGGCGGCTACCATTTAAACGCTTTGCAGCAGCTTGCCGCCGGAGTCTATGAAGATTATTACAAAGGCAATGTCAACGAGTATCTTTCCAAAATAAAAATTGTCGGCATTTGTGATATATCTCCGGAGAAAGCTAAAAAAGATAATATTCGCTCATTCAGTTCTGCGGCTTCTATGCTGAAACAGATTAGCCCGGATATTTTGATAATTGCCGCGCCGACAGAAACGCATTTGGAATTGGCAAAAATGGCGATTCAGAACGGCGTTCATACATTTGTTGAAAAGCCTATAGTTGCCAAATCCGCACAGTTGAATGAATTGATAAATCTGGCTCAGGAAAAAGGATGCCGGTTAATGGCAGGGCATATAGAACGTTACAATCCCGTCAGCATAAAAATTGTTTCTCTGCTGAAAGACAAAAATCCGCTCACTGAAAACTATTCTTTTGTACGAACACAGAGACACGACAGCAGAATACCCGATGACATTATTACTGACAAGGTAATACATGATTTGGATTTATCATTATACTTTTTTGGTGCAATAAAAAAAATCAAAGTAAATGATTATAAATTGGTTGATGGAAAAACGTATGAAATTAGCCTCTCAACTGAACATCAAAATGGTATTAAAGGGAATTTATTTGTGTCCTGGCTCAATAACGAAGAATATAAGAAAAGAGAAGTTCAGATTTTGCAGGGTGGGCACAAGTGGAAGGGTGATTTTGTTTCAAAGCAGCTTTGGGTTGATGATATGGAGATTAAATGCCAGGTGAATGGCATGATTAAACCCGCAAATAATCAAATTAAAGATGAGTTAGTAGATTTTATCGCTTCCTGTATTGAGCCTTTGGAAAATATTGTTCCATTGCTCTCAATGGATGAAATAATTGATTCGACAAAATGGCTCGAAGAGATTAATTTACAGATAGGGAAAATATGAATCAAAATAAAACAGCATTAGCATTTCTATGTCATCCGGACGACGCGGAGTTTATGTGCGCAGGAACATTGGCTCTTTTAAAACAAAAAGGCTGGCAGATCCATATTGCTACAATGACGGCAGGCGATTGCGGCAGCGCAACTCTCGGTCGTGAAGAAATCAGCAAAATTCGCAGAAAAGAATCGGCCGATGCCGCAGCAATTTTAGATGCCCAGTATCATTGTAATGAACTTGAAGATGTATTTGTGATGTATGATAAAACTTCATTGCTGAAAACAATCGAAATCATTCGCAATGTAAAACCAACTATAGTATTTGCTGCAAGTCCGCAGTGTTATTTTATCGACCACGAAAACGCATCTTCGCTCGTCCGCACAGCATGTTTTTCCTGCGGAATTCCAAATGTAGATACGCCGGGCGTAGAGCCTTATACATCTGTGCCTTATTTATATTATTCCGATTCAATGGAAGGCAAAGACATTTTTGGCAATGCTATTAATCCATCAATATATATTGATATAACATCAGTTATTGATACAAAGGAAAAAATGCTTTGCTGCCATAAAAGTCAGAGAGACTGGTTAATGGCTCATCATGGTATGGACGAATATATCGAATCAATGAAAAGATTTGCCTCAAAAAGAGGTTCCCAAATCAATTGCAAATATGCCGAAGGTTTCAGACAGCATCTCGGACATAGTTATCCGCAGGATAATATATTAAAAATTGAACTTAAAAATTTAGTAACGGAGAAATAAAATAATGTCACGTAAAATAAGTATGCTTGCACCGGATTGGTGGGATTATACAACATTAGATGATGCGATTTTGAACGATGCTGCAAAACTGACAGCCGAAGATATGCTTCAGATGAGTAGAAAAGGTTTCAAGGTTGTATTTTATGATACACTTGAAGATTTTTATCTCGCCGAGGCGCTGGAATATATAAATGCCTGGAAGCAGTCAACAACGGATAATCCTGTCGGTATATGCGGTCCGATAGGACCTACAGAACAACTGCCTTTAGTTGCAAGGCTGGTAAATGAACTTGAACTGAATCTTAAGAATTGTCATTTCTGGGGTATGGATGAATGGTATATCGACGGAAAAGCAGCACTGGCAACGCATCCGTTGTCATTTGAAAAAGCAGATAGAGAGATGTGCTTTAACAAGATAAATCCGCAATTAAGAATGCCTGACAAGAATCTTCATTTTCCAAAGGCGGGTGTAAATAAATATATCAAAAGCTGGGAAGCTGTAAGATGCGCTGTAATGCAGGGCGGGCAGGGCGATATAAAGCACTGGGCATTCAATGACCCCGTAAAACGAGAAGGCAAATATAAAGACAATCCTCCGACCCCAAAAGAATACAGACAGCTTTCAACTCGAGTTGTTAATTTGCATCCTGTAACAATAATGCAAAACGCGAGAACCAGCGGCGGAGGCGTGGTGACAGGGATTCCGACAAAGGCTATTACCGTTGGGCCGCTTCAAACATGGAAGGCGGAAAAAATATCAATATGGCATGCCGGCACACATGATAATCCATTTGGAATGCGATTAACAACTCTGATGATTGGCAAAAGAATAGCGGATTCTGCAGTTCCAATGTCGCTGTTGACTGAGCATCCGAATGTGCAGTTTAATTTTTATAGACCAGCAATCGGAACGTGCAGCGTTGAAATGCATTGACATATAATATCCGACCAATCTTATCCCAACTGTGCAGTGCCAAAAAATGCGCGCTGCACCAGGCGCTGTAGCATACCGCCGCGAGGAGTCTCGCAATTGAAATTTTCAAAAGCGAAGTGAATAAACAGTTAAGAAACAACTTGCAATTTTGCCAGAATTATTGCTAATTGAGGCAGGATTTCAGGAGGATTTACAAAATATTATGAAACCCTTCTGGATACATTAACTAGACAAGTAGTCTACTCTCATCTGGAGAGTCTTTCCAATAAACTTCTACGAAAATGTGACTGTCATATCGAAATTTTTGAAACCGTCGCATATGTTTTCATATCTTCCGCCCTGACTTATCCAGAGGTAGTCTACCTTTTATTAGCATATTGTCTTCCGCCCTTTCGTGTCCAGAAGTACTTTACTTTTATGTTGCACGCGTATATACACGCAATAGGTGCAATACAAGGCAATGTGGTGCAATATTTGCAATGATTTTTAGAAGCTACTTGCAATTTGTCGTGAATTGTAGCTTACTGTATTCAATGGAGTTACGAAAAATACGACATTTTGGAGTTAAATTATATCACACCCGTGAGGTCACAAGTTCGAATCCTGTATCGCCCAATAAGTCATTTAAGGCTTTTCGCCCAGTATATTCAAAAAGCTTGACAATAATTGCAATAACTAAAATACTACGGAACTTAGATTTTCGATGCGCCCGTAGCTCAATTGGATAGAGTCACGGACTTCGAATCCCCAAGTCCCTTCATAAGTAGTGTATCTACAACATCTTACTCCTCATTTTTTGAGGCAGAATGAGGTTTTCAAGTGATTAACAAGTGAACAAAAAGTCTATTAACAACTGGTTTATCACTGGCGACTGACGCATTTTTGACGCATAGGTAATAAAAGAAAATAATTATATTATATACACTTTGCTTACTTACTAATCATTGTGAATCACTTATATTCCAATTGGTATTACTACTTGCGCGTTGTAAAAACTTCTTTGGCAGCTTTGCTTTAATCGCGGATGACATCGCGAGAATTTTCAAATCCGTCGTATTGGACAGTTTTGTATATTGTAATATTGATTTTTAGTGGTATGTATTATATAAGAAAACATAAGCTAAAATCCATTTTGTTTTTGTTAAGCTGCTGTTGGCGATTTGGCCAATGCAAGAATTGTGCATCAAGACAGCAATTCTGATAATCCATTGAATCTGGAAAGCTTGCAATTAACTATTTATGGGAAGCGAGTTCCTGGTTTTTATCTTTAAAGGCTTTAGAAAGCAGTATTAATTTTAAAAGCGGAAAGCATCTAATGCTCGCTATTATAAGTATTGTAAACACGAATAATAAGGTAAGATAATTTTTAATAGAATGATCGTTGCACTCTCCCTGTGTATAAGCTATCTAAGAGAACAAGAATCTTTTATAGCAAGATTAAATTTTATGGAACTCTAATAATTCGGAAAATTGAGATACCGTCAAAAGACGGGATGACAATTATTAGAGGTTACCTTCAATTAACAAAAGTAAAAGATATGGTTGCAGATAGTTCGTTGTATTCCACAGGGACGGAGTGCAGAAATTGTAAAGTATTTATCAGGATTTGCTAATACAAATCTGAAGCGATTATAACAGCAAGGACCGTTCAAAAGTTCGTATGGATACAAAAGAAAGATGGCATTCTATTGGAGCTTTGTTTAACCCGATACCGGCATTATTGTGTATATGGAAACGCCGGTATTTGCTTATGCAACTTGTACGCCGCAATGTTCAAGTTCGTTACAGGGGCACTCTTATAGGGTTGATTTGGGTTGTGATTACACCTCTTATCATGCTGAGTATATATACTTTTGTATTCAGCGTCGTTTTCAAAGCAAAATGGGGAGCAGATTTAGATGATTCAAAGATTGCCTTTGCATTGTTAATATTTTGCGGTATGGCGGTATTTAACATCTTCTCTGAAAGCGTTATCGGTTCAGTGGGAGTAATTTCCGGAAATCCAAATTATGTAAAAAAAGTTGTGTTTCCATTGGAAATATTACCAGTATCCGCAGTCATTAGTGCCATTTTTCTGGGTTTGATTTCGTTGATTATACTTATAGCAGGGATATGGTTAACAATGCATAAGTTTAGCCTAACAATGATTTGCTTGCCATTAGCATTTTTGCCACTTTTTTTATTGTGTTGCGGAATTTCATGGTTTGCTGCATCACTTGGAGTTTATGTTCGCGACCTGTCGCATGTTATCGGGATAGTTATGCAAGGTTTGTTCTTTATGACACCGATTTTCTACAGCGCAGAAATGGTTCCGAAATCACTAAGGCTGCTCTTATTAATAAATCCATTGACTGCGATAGTCCAAATGGCAAGGAATGTTCTGATATATGGCCGGTGGCCGGATTGGTCATCGCTGGTTATTGTTACACTGTTGTCTTTGGTTATATTCCAGTTAGGTTATTTTTGGTTTATGAAGACAAAGTGGGGTTTTGCTGATGTCATCTGACGTTGTTTTAAGTGTTAGGAATATCGGCAAGCGGTACGAAATCTACAAAGCACCGCATCATCGTCTTTTGCAAACGCTTCTACATGGCCGCAAGAAGTTCTACGACGAATTCTGGGCGCTTCGAGATGTTTCATTTGATGTCAAACCGGGAGAATGTGTTGGTATTATTGGGAGAAACGGTTCGGGTAAAAGCACTCTCCTGCAAATCATTGCCGGCACGTTGTCGCCAACTACCGGCAGCGTATCAGTGGATGGTAAAATCGCTGCGCTTTTGGAACTTGGCAGCGGATTTAGCCCGGAATTCACCGGCAGAGAAAATGCTTATTTGAATGGCGCTATTCAGGGTTTTTCCAAAACCGATATGGACAAAAAAATTGATGAAATCGCAGCATTCGCGGATATCGGAGATTTTTTTGACCAACCGATTAAAAAGTACTCCAGCGGAATGTATGTTCGACTCGCTTTTGCGGCCGCTATCAGCATTGATCCAAGTATCTTAATCATCGATGAAGCATTGTCAGTAGGAGATATACGGTTTCAGCAGAAGTGCCTTAGAAAACTTAAAGAGTTTATAAATAATGGAAAAACTATCCTTTTTGTCTCGCATGACATTAGTTCGGTGAAGATATTTTGTGACAGGGTTATATGGCTTGATAACGGGAAAGTCCAAAGCAGCGGAGATCCTGAAAAAGTGACGAAAGAATATTTTTCTTTTATGACTTATGACCTTGAGTCAAAGATAATTGCCCCTGAAGAAAAATTAAATAATAGTTCTTCCACTAATTCGGTTTCATATAAAGAGATACAGTGGGAGACCACCGCTCAATGCCAATCTTTTGGAGAAGGCGGTGCAGTTATACTGGCCACATCGCTCTATTCAAAAACTCGTGGCGAACCGATTAAAACATTTAAAGGCGGAGAAGATGTTTGCTATTATGTAAAGATAAAAGCAAGTCGAAGAATTGAGTTGCCAATAGTTGGGTTTATTCTTAGTGATGACCATGGTGTTCAATTGTTAGGGTATAACAGTCATAATCTTGGATTAAAGTTAATGCCTGTTGAAGCAGAAGAAACTAAGATTTTCCGATTGGAATTCCAATTCCCTCGTCTTATGGCCGGTGTTTATTTTTTTTCGCCTGCCATCGCAGACGGAACAATGCTTACTCATACCCAACAACATTGGGTTCACGATGCCTACACGGTTCAAATTGTCAATATGGCAGAAATTGCACATATAGGTTGTTATTTTATCCCTGAAGCCGCATTTGTTTTTGAGGAATGCTAATAACTATTAAATAATTTTTTGAATTGGTCTAAAACGTAATATATGAATAAAAACAATAGAGAGATAATAATAAATATTCAGGAAAAAATGATTAGTCTTTTAGATGAAAATGGTGAAAAAAGATTAGTGCCAATTTATTCACAGGAAGGATTTAGATTGTTGTCTGGTATTTGGCTTAAGCAGGAATGGAATCAGTTGCACTGGCAGTCCTTCTCTTGGCTTGGTTTTCAAATCTGGCAATTTCCCGAAGATTTGTTGCGGCTGCAGGAAGTGATTTCGATGCTTAAACCAGATGTGATTGTAGAAACCGGAGTAAACCGTGGCGGTAGTACGGTTTTTTTTGCATCAATATGCAGAATGTTGGGCAAAGGGAGAGTTGTATCTGTTGATATTCATATTCCGGCAGATGTGCGGCAGGCAATAGAGCAAAGTGCATTTTCTGATTTAATTTCATTAATCGAGGGAGACTCTATCTCAACAAATGTCGTTGATGCTGTACGAAAAAAAATTAAGAAATATGATAACGTTTTTGTTTTCTTGGATAGTAACCATACCAGGGATCATGTGTTACGTGAACTGAATGCGTATTCATCTATGGTAACAACAGGCTCTTATATTGTTGCGACCGATGGAGTGATGCGCTATTTAGCAGATACACCATGCGGCCAAAAGGGTTGGGTAACGGATAATCCTGCTGCAGCTGCCAGAGAATTTGTACAAAAAAATACGGATTTTACAATTCAGCGGCCCAAGACAATATATGGAGAACAATACGTTATTGAAGAATTAACTTACTGGCCTGATGCATGGTTATATCGCACATCCAATACAAATGGAAGAAGTGTATAACTTGTAGGTAAAATATGACCAGAGATCTTTATTTAGAATTGTTAAAAAAAGAATTAACCGATCAGATTCATCACCCGTCAGATGCTCGGCTGGACGGCAGAGATTGGCCTGAAAATGGTTTCACTATGATCGGACTAAAGCGTCTTGAGAATATACAGAAGTGTGCTATTCAAATCATAGAACAAAACATCGAAGGAGATTTTTTTGAGGCAGGTGTTTGGAAAGGGGGGGCGGCTATGTTTATGCGAGCCATCCTCAAATGTTATGGAATCGGCAACCGAAATGTATGGCTGGCCGATTCTTTCAGGGGACTTCCTGCACCCAAAGAACAATACCCGGCGGATAAAAATGATACCCACTATCAATACAAACAACTGGCGATATCACTGGAACAGGTAAAACAAAATTTCCAGGCTCTGGATTTATTGGATGGGCAGGTGAAGTTTATAGAAGGATGGTTTCATGAAACATTGTATACCGCTGCGGTAGATAAAATTTCACTGCTCCGTCTTGATGGAGATATGTATGAATCAACTTATGTAAGCCTGGAGGCCTTGTACAATAAAGTAAGTGCAGGCGGATTTATCATTGTTGACGATTATGGCTATATTGAGAGTTGCAGGAAAGCGGTACATGATTTTTTAGAAAAAAATTCAATAGAACCAATAATTGAAAAAATTGACTGGACCGGGGTCTATTGGAGGAAAGCATGAATAAGCCGGATATTGTAACAAAATCAGCTTTAATGAATCCAGGCAGAGTGGTTGAGCCTTTATGGTGGGCCGGACATATACCTTTTGCAATGTGGCTTGTGGAAAAGATAAAACCTCAAATTCTTGTTGAGCTTGGTGTGCATATTGGGAATTCCTATTTTGCAATGTGTCATTCAGTTAAAACGAATGGATTGTTGTCTCGCTGTTACGCTGTTGATACATGGAAGGGAGATTCACATCAGGGATATTATGATGAGGACGTATATAGCTCTGTTAAAAAATACAACGATGAAAATTATAGTGAATTTTCGGAACTACTTCGAATGACATTTAACGAGGCTGTTTCGAAGTTTGAAGACAGCAGCATCGATTTTTTGCATATTGACGGTCTTCATACCTATGAAGCAGTCCGCCATGACTTTGAAACCTGGCTGCCGAAACTGTCCAATAAAGGCATTGTGCTGCTTCATGATGTTATGGTGTGGGATTTTGATTTTGGTGTATGGCGTCTATGGGAAGAACTGTCTGGCAAGTATCCGAATATTCTTTTTGAATTTTCACAGGGACTGGGCGTTATTTTCGTCGGCGACGAACAGCCGAAAATTATTAATGATCTGCTAAAGACGTGGGCGACGCCGGAAAGGCAAATAATTCATCAGTTCTTTGAAAGACTTGGCCGAACAGTCGAATTGGGATTCAGGACGGCCAATCTCGAGCATATTGTTTTAAATCGTGACAAACATATCGCGGAAATTAACGCTCAAATCACAAAGTTAGAACAAATCGTGGCAAATCTGAGCGAAAAAGCCGATAACAACAGCCAGACAAAAGCGGATTGTGATTCGCAACTGGTGGATATGCAACAAATGGTAGCCGATTTCAAGGAAGAAAATAACAACCTCCAAAACGCCATACTTGAACGTGATGAACGAATTGCCGGTTTAAGCCACCGGCTGTCTGATATAGAGTCCTCACTGAAGTGGTACGTTGCAATCAGAATATGGCAATTTTTTCAATCTTTCACTCCCCAATTTTTAATCAACGCAATCAAACGAATTGCCAGACACAACTGGCGGTCTAACAGCGGTGTTAAACAGAAATGCGACAACAAAGACGCCGAGAACGATTTATTTGACAACTCTGGGCTTTTGCCGTTTCACACGAATAAGTCTCGATTCAGCCGTATTCTGCGTAAGATGTTTGCCCCTGTTTTTGTCGTGGTTCGAAGTTATAAAACAAAGCGTATTTTGCATACTATAAAACTCAGTGGATTGTTTGATGTTCAATATTATCTAGGAGCCAGCCCAAATGTTCTGCCGAAAGATGTCGATCCGTTGCGACACTATTTGGAAATTGGCTGGAAAGAGCATCTCAATCCAAGTCCCCTCTTTGATACGGACTGGTATCTTCAGCAAAACCCGGACGTCTTGAATTCAGGATTAAATCCGCTTTTGCATTTTGTCGAACATGGTGCTGCTGAAGGACGATCAACCAAACTTTTGTTCCTGAACAAAGATCAAGATACTAATTATCTTTCTCCCGAAACAACTCAATTGTCTGGAACATATGCCAGTAAATCACAACAATGCCATTCAAAACCGGAATCTTTGGCTGAACGCAGCATTGTTTATGCGTTTACAAGTATTTGCTTAAATTATCTGCCCAAGGCCAGATTATTGGCCGAAACTCTTAAACGTCACAACCCCGAAGTCCGCTTCTGTCTGCTGGTCAACGAACCCATTCCGGTAGATATGTCAGATTCATTTGATATATTTGACGAGGTCGCAACTCTTGAAAATCTGAATATCCCGAATAAGCAATCATGGCTTTTCAGGCATTCTGTAGTTGAACTATGCACGGCCGTAAAAGGATTTTATATGCTGGAATTGCTGGAAAGGCCTGAATGCTCTGTTGCATTCTATTTCGATCCGGACATAGCCGTTTTTTCTGATATTGATGTATTGCTCAAACCATTAAAGAACGCATCGATTCTCCTTACCCCGCACCAAACCGAACCGGAAGAAACTATCGATACAATCATAGATAACGAAATATGCTCTTTAAAGCATGGTATTTATAATCTTGGATTTCTTGGTGTTAAGTCATCTACAGAAGGACTTCGCTTTGCACGTTGGTGGCGAGACAGACTGTACCATTTTTGTCGTGCAGATATTGCGGGAGGATTGTTTACCGACCAGCGATGGATAGACCTTGTCCCGGCTTTTTTCACTGATATTCATATCTTGCGCCATCCCGGCTGTAATGTCAGCACCTGGAATCTGTCACATCGCCACGTTGAAGGTGACTTTTCAAAGGGATTTACAGTCAATGGTCAGGCGTTAATATTTTATCATTTCTCCGGTTTCGATAGCGGTGCACAAAAGATAATGCTCAACAAGTATGGTAACAATATGCCCGCCGCGAAAGCGTTGCGACAATGGTATATTGCCATGGCAGAACGACCCGAAGACAAGCTTTTTGCCAATCGCAAATGGAAATATAATTATTTTACTAATGGAGAACTTATTTCGATCGAACATCGCCGGCTCTACCGAGACCGTGCAGATCTCCAGCAAACTTTTCCACATCCGTTTGGCATCGAAGGCTCTGGCAACAGCTTTTGTCAATGGTATAAGGTGGAAATACTTGGCCGATACTCTCCTGGAAAATTGTCGGCAGAAAAAAAAGTAACCATTTCAACGAATAATCCTTCTAATGACCGCAAAAACATTATTCAGTGGGCTACATCGAAAAAAAAACTTATTCTTTTTGTGGGACATCATGGCGGCGGTGGTACTCAAAAACACATTTGCGAACTCGCGGACCATATGAAAGAACGTGCCGGATTTCTGCTGCTGATACCCAAACGCAACGGTGAAGTGCTGCTGACAACATTACCGGCTGAAAACATGTTTTCTCTTCGTTTTGACCCTGTTGCTCAGTTTGAAGAACTTGCCTGTTTTCTCGAAATGTGCAAGATTGATCGTATTCACATTCATCATGAATTGGGAAATGAACACTATCTTGAGCGTTTGGTTCATCGGCTGAAAAAACATTTCGATTTTACAGTTCATGATTATTATGCGCTATCTCCGAATCCACAACTAATAGGGCCAAATAATCATTTTGTCGGTGAAGACCTCGCAGCAAATTCTGGTCGATTGCTGGCTATGTCAGTATGTTCTAAAAAGCCAAAAAGCCTGACTGAATGGCAGGATAGTCACCGCTGGCTGCTGACTGAAGCTGATCGTGTCATTGTTCCGTCCCAAGATACGGCACACCGACTGAAGCTTAATATTCCAACATTAAAACCTATAGTTGCAGCCCATATTGAGAAAAGTGTGCCACATCATCCGATTCATCTCGAGAAAATTGATGCTGATACCAACCTTCGAATTGCGGTACTTGGCCAAATATCTCCACCCAAAGGTTATGATGTTTTCTACAAGTGTGCCATGCTTGCCAGGAAAAACAAATACCCCCTGTCATTTGATTTAATTGGGCATCCATTTATCAGTGCAGCATCGATTGTGCGAGCCGGGGTTCGAATCAGCGGTGCATATAACGACCGCGACCTTCAGAAGATAATCCGGGAATACCGGCCCCACATAATTTGGTATCCGGCTCTCTGGCCGGAAGTTTACTCCTACACGCTCTCGGCCGGATTTGATGCCTGTCTGCCGGTTGCCGTCCCCAATCTTGGCGCTTTTCCAGAGAGGATTGCAGGCAGACGCTGGTCGTGGCTGTGCCAATGGAATCTCAACCCTGCTGATTGGGCGAAGTTTTTTGTGCATATCCGCAAGGCGCATTTCTTGGCAGGAATTGAACCCGAATGCCCCATCGGGACACCGCCGAGTGTAGATAACTTTTACGAACATGAATATCTATCATGGCTTGTTGGCCCACCAAAAGAATCCGTCATTACGGGGGGAAAAACTGACGTTGTTCAGCAAAGGGTGTCGAAATGAAAATAATGTTGATATCTTGTCCGACATGGGCTACATGGGCACCGAGTTATGCGATGGGACTGTTAACCGCTGCGGTTAAACGGGCAGGACATCAAGTGGAGACTGTTGACCTCAATATCGAAATCTACCATTCCGTACGAGAAGATGAACACAAATTATGGCTCGACCAATTTGGGGGCTATTGGGATGACACGGCAAAATCGCAGGAATTTTTTGACCGGCACAGAAATCTGCTGGAGTCTATTGCCAAGCGGATTGCCAACGCGGGGATACCAGTAGTGGGGTTTAGCGTAAACTCCGCCTCAAGACTTATGTCGCAGCATATTAATCGCCTGATGAAAACATATAACCCGAATATCATTACGATATTCGGCGGACCGGATTGTTTTAGAGCTTACAACGGCCTTGCATTTATGGATGACCCGAATATCGATGCTGTTTGTACTTTGGAGGGAGATAATGTTCTGCCGGTGATGACTGATATGATAGAAACAGGTGGCTTTGGAAAAGAACCTGTAAAGGGATTTGTCATCAGGGACAGAAAAACAGGAAACCTTATGGATGGTGGAGACCCTGACCCTCTAATGGAACTGGACAAACTTCCATTTCCTGATTATTCTTGGGTTAATTTTCCGAAATATACTATTCGTAATCGTTTAACCATGATGCTTTCACGCGGATGTATCAACAGGTGTTCGTTTTGCAGCGAAGGGGCGAACTTTAAGAAGTATCGTTCCAGAAGCGCTGTTAATATTATTTCCGAAATAAAACAACATTTGCGGATGTTAGGCAATCCGTCCGGAGTCTTTATTAACTTCAATGACTCTCTCATAAATGGCAATATGAAAGAGTTTGTCAGTTTATGCGAGCTTATTAAACAGGAAGGTCTAAGGTTTTCATGGGGTGGCATGGCACTATTTCGTCCGGAAATGACACGGGAAGTTATAGCTAAAATGAAGCAGGCAGGATGTGTTGAATTAATGTGGGGGTTAGAGGCGGGCAATGACCATGTGCTTCAACTTATGAGAAAAAGGTTCGACATCAGTCTTGCAGAACGCATAATTAAAGAGTGTGCTCAAGAAGGCATTCGGCAATGTACTAATATAATAGTAGGATTCCCGGGAGAGACGGATGTTGATTTTCAGGAAACCGCAGCATTTGTTACCAGGAATAACCGCTATTTTACAGCGATTGGACTGCCATACATGACATTGCTCAAAAACTCCTATGTCTATGAAAATGCGTCGTCATATAATATAAAAGACAGGGAAGATGCTCTGAAATGGGAGTTAATGGATGGTACCAACACGTATCCTATAAGACAGGCACGCAGACAGCAGCTTATAAACATCGTGGAAAACAAGCTTTTCGATCAGGGCAAATACGAATCGACGCCGCACACGATGTCGGGGCGCGATAAAAAGAACATATTTATTAAATCCGCGAAGTTTATATACCATCTAATCAGGGACAGAGTTTGATAAATTCCGATTGTTTTATTATTTCGCAAGGTTGATAAGTTTAATGGTGAAAAAAAGAATATGCAATATTGTTCGTACAAGAAGCCATAATGGATAAGATGATGTTAATCGGTGCGCCTTGTTGGACACAGAAGTATCCATTCTATGCATTGGGAATTATTGCCGGCATTGCTCGGGATAGCGGGGTTTCATGCATCATCTATGATATGAACATTGAGTTTTATAGTTATCTTATCGAGGATGACAAAAAAAAGTGGGATGATAATATAGTTACACAGTGGGCGGGTGATGTTCTACCTGCTGCTCTTATAAAAGAACATAGAAATTGGATAAACGAATATTTAAGTTCTACTATAGAAGACCCCAATATAAAACTTGTTTGCTTTTCAGTTAATACATATACGAGATACTTCTCCAACTATGCGGCTGCGTTCATAAAATCTATTCAGCCGGAACTGCCAATAATGTTTGGAGGGGTTGATTGTTTTATTGGTGAACATAACAAAAAGTTTCTTACAGAAAAGAATTGTGATATAATATGTCAGGGGGAAGGTGAAATCTGTTTTCGTGATTACCTTGAAGAATTCAGGAAAACCGGCGATTATCGAAACAACGTCAAAGGTTTTGCATATCTTAACAGAGATGGTTCTTTGACAGATAATGGCGAACCGGAACTTCCGAAGCTGCGAGACAGAGATGTTCCTCTGCCGGATTATTCACAATTTGATTTTTCAAAGTATACTGAAAAAGGTTCTGTTCCTCTTTTTTCAAGCAGGGGTTGTATAAATAGATGTAATTTCTGCAGCGAAAGTCCAAACTTTAAATATTTTCGTTTTAGGAAGGCGGAAAATATTTTCAATGAGTTAAAACACACCTATTCTTATGCGATAAAAGTACACACAGTACCAACTTTCCATTTTGCTGACTCATTAGTAAATGGCAACATAAAAGAACTTGAAAAATTTTGTGATATGATTATTGAAAGCGGTCTTGTGATAAAATGGGGCGGACAAGCGGCTATTCGGCCGCAGATGACGAGCTCATTACTCGAGAAAATGGCACGTTCCGGGTTTTCATCTTTCTTCTGGGGTATGGAGTCTGCAAGCGCTAATGTGCTTAAACTAATGAATAAACCAAACGACATAGCACTTTTTGAAAGGATATTAAAAGATTGCAATAAGTTTGGTATTACTAACAATACGCCCACGATAGTTGGCTATCCAGGCGAAACGCCACAAGATGTAGCTGTTACGTTGAATTTTATTCTTAAGAACAGAAAAAGAACTTGTTTTACGCTTCCTGGTTTGGCGCTTGCACGAAAGAAATCGCCTCTTTATGATCGCTATTCTGAATTCGGGCTTAAAGAAGCCAGAGAATATGCCTGGGAGACTGTTGACGGTAAAAATACCATACAGGTAAGAGTATTCCGGAGATTTCTTTTCTTTCAGGCATGCTTCAATGAATCATTTAGCCTGGACAACCTTGTGGACTACGAAGAGATAGCTCCTCTTGATATGAATGCACAAGTTGTAGCCAAGGACTATATAAATATACTTTATGAATTAGCACGTATGACAGGTACAACCGGAATGTTCAAAATTTTTCTTAGGACTCTATCAAATATGCCTGATGGGATAACAGAAATCACTATTAAGCCCTCTCTGGTGGGCAGCAATTACCAAAAGATTAAAAGGCAGGCAAAAATACTCTTGCAGCTGGTCAAGCGACGTGAAGAAGAATCAGAAAAAGTATCTAAAACAAGCATCCCTGTTGAATCGGATGATCTGGCGGATGATTTTAAAAAATATTTCAATCTTAATAAAAACACAAGGCAAGGCAGGTTGATAGTATATAAACTGACCTTGGATATTTTCAAGGCTGTTTATGAGAGCACATGTGACATAGGCAATGGTTCATAAGAACACGAAAAGGTACACATGTCTTTACGAAGCATTATAGAATTTGTAGCTAAGCGTTCTCTCACCAGAAGTTGTGTACAGCAGATGAAGACTACTATGACTGCCATCGCTGAAAAGTGGAGTTCTGAAGAGCACTCACATAAGAATACTATAGCACGCGGGTGGTGCAGTTCACCAATTGTTACAGATTCTGATAACGGTGACCCTCTGTTACCAATTATAAACTATCTTGTCCCTGAATGCAGAAATGGTAAGATGTTGGTTCTTGGTTGTGGCCAGGCATATTATGAACATTGGTTAGTCGTGTCAGGAACAGCTCAATTTGCTCATGGAATTGATATTGCTCCTGGTGCCATAGAGAAAGCTCGAGCGGAAGTTGTGTCACAGGGCCTAGTCGGCCGAGTGACTCACGAGGTTATGGATATAAATAATCTCCGTCTTGATAAAAATAGCTACGATGGCCTCCTTATTGTACAAGCTATGCATCACTTCGTGAGTCTGGAACATATTTGTGCTGAAATTACAAAAGGTCTCAAATATGATGCTGCAATAGTAATTGATGACTTTGTTGGACCGACACGTTTTCAATACAATGATGACAGATTGGCATTAATGAACCGTTTGCTTTCTTGTCTTCCACCACACATGCAAAAACCTTCAATAGAACGTATCCCAATTGAAGCTTTTCTTAAGGATGACCCCTCCGAAGGCGTACGCTGTGGGGAAATACCTGCCATAATTCGAAAATATTTTCTGGTTGAAAAAGAGTTCCTTATGGTGGGAGCATTATTTATCAATTACTTCAGGACATTGTCCAAAAAATCAGACATGATGATCCTTGTGATCGTGCCATAGTAAGTTTGCTTGTAGCTTTTGAAGAATATCTTATCAAAAATCGCGTAATGGATTCTGATTTTGTAACGTTTTTTGCCAGAAATAAAAAATAATAATATTTTAGGCAGAATTAAACGAAAGAACATTTTTATGATATTAATTAATCCATGTCCTAAAAATTCATTGGGGATTGTTCAAATATTTTTACCTGTTTGGGTGCCTGTAGGTATCGGCTGTCTGCTTGCGGTCACTGAACGGGATGGTATCGAGGCTCATTTTATTGATGAACAAATAGAAGAGGATACATTAAAAGCGGTTGCGAATTATGTGAAAAAAATGCAGAAACCATATATTTTTGGTTTCAGTGTTCTTACACAGGCTGTGAAAAGGTCTGTGGAGTTATCAGCCAAACTTAAAGAATTATATCCTGATTCTATAATAATATTCGGCGGGATTCATCCTACGGCCGCACCGGAGGATATTCTGTGTCATAACCATATAGATGTAGTTTTTAGAGGCGAGGCAGATAAATTTATAACCGATTTCTACAGACGCGTAAAAGAGGGAAAAGATTTTAGGGATATGAATAGTATTTCTTACAAAAAAGCGGTGGAGATAATCCATAATAAAAGGGATCCAATTGTAACAGACATCAACACGCTTCCGCCTTTTCCATATCACAAGTTTACCTCAAAGCGATATGATATGGCGTTTGTAGTCAGTTCCAGAGGATGTCCGTATCAGTGCATATTCTGCAGTAACAGGGTAACAACTGACAAAAAATACCGCTTTAGAAGTGCACAAAATGTGGTTCAGGAATTGGAACTTCTGCATAATAAATATAATCTTAAGTATGTTATATTTCTTGATGATAACTTTTGCGTAAACAAAGACAGAGTCTATAGTCTCATAGAAGCTATAAAGCAAAAGGATCTCCATAAAAAGATGGCATTTAGTTTTCAATCAAGGGGCGACAATGTCGATTCCAAGCTCTTGAAGGACTTATTCGATGCGGGCTTTAAAAGCATATTCTTTGGCCTCGAAACTTCTTCCGAGAGGATCATGAAAATCATCAAAAAAGGCGAGACTCTGGCGCAGTGTGTAGATGCTGTGAAAATGGCTAAACAGATAGGATATTATATCAGTGCGACTTTTATATATGGTTTACCTTTAGAAACTCACAGAGATAGATTAAATTGTGTACGGCTGACCAGAGATCTCGATTTGGATATGGTCAGGTATAATAACGCAACACCATATCCTGGTACGGAACTTTATGAGATCGCCAAGAGTCAGCACCGACTGAATGTTCAGGGGATGTATGAAAATTTCTGTTCCGCATCGACATTTATTGAAAATCCTTTTAAGAAAATACCATTTTCCTATGTGCCGGAAGGAAACACAGAAGAGCAAATACGAATGGATATTCTGTTTAGCTATTTTAGTTTATTCCTGAACATCAAAAAATTAAAACGTGTTTTTGTCAAGCCTGACCAAGGCGCCGGTTTCTTCTATGCAGGGGATAGTATAACTGCTTTTTTACTGAAAAGGCTCCCTGCGCTTGCATTTCTTGGTTTTATGCTCATGGTAAAGTTTTTTAGTCTTTTTTACTATATGGTGATCAAAAAACAGACTCGTACTTCTTTCAGTGAGTTCTGCAAAGTTTTTGGCAGGGTATGACGCAGAAATACGGTATTGTGGAAAAATTTACAGTGTCCATGTGACAGAGTTCTATTTATGCAATTGATGTCGTTTCAAAAATTTGATGGTATTACAAAAAACATATTTTTCGTAATGATTTTGTGTATTGGAATGTTTGCCTTGGAATACTTCCTTTTGGCAACGGGATATTTTCTTGTAAAATTTCTGTTCGCGATGTTTTTCGCAATTTTTTGCGTTTCCTTTTCAAAATATGTACTGTTTAATCCGCGACAAATATCGGGAGAATCTCTAATAGGCATTGCCGGCCAAAAATATCACGGTTTCATTATCACGCTGGCAATTATATTTGTATATGGCCCTCTTTTGACGGAAGGGTATTACTGGTATGACGATTTATGGTTTTATGACGGCGTCAAGAGCAATTACGGCATTACAATAAGCCTTAGTATGATGAGGCCATTTCATGGTCTTCTTGGCGCAATGTTTTGGTTTGTATCGCCTTCAAACGCATACTGCATTAAATGGTTCTCGATAGCCTGTTTACTTGGCTACGCATTAATGATGTACACTTGGCTTGCCCGAAAGAGCGGTCAACGGTTTTTTTGCTTAATAATAACATTGGCGCTGTCATTGTTCAGTCCGTTGTCTGATCATCTTGGGTATTCAGCAACAATAACAATTTTGCCTTCGATGTTAGCGGCCGGGCTTTCAGTAATCATATTTGATGATTTATTCGGGAAGACATACAAAAAACGGTGGTTCGATGCGATATTGCCACTCATTGCGAGCGGCTGTTTCATTGTATTTGCGTTTATGATGCACCAGATTGCGGTGCCGATTGTTTTCTTATTTCTGATAATCCACATTTATTTTAATCGGGAACAAGTATCGTCGTTCTTCTTTTGCGTTTCGTATCTGTTCTTCTTCGGATTATGTACAATTGTGTATTTAATAATTTGTAAATTATTAATTGCTTATTATGGTGTCGCCTTTTGGGAACGAACGGGTTTTGTAGGCGTATCCGATGTTATCCCAAAGATACGGTGGTTTTTGCACATAGTGCTGCCGGCTGCTTTTGGCAGAACAGGCTTGTCTTTTTTGGGGCGTTTGGCAACTCCTGTAAAATGTTATTGGCATTTTGTACAGTATGATTCCGATTTATTGCGTGATATTGTATCTTTCGTGTTCATCGGCAGTATAATTATTGTGTGTTTATTGTTCCAGCATTGCCGAAAAAAACTCATAGAATCCTTGCTGATGATGTTGTTTATACCAATGTCATTTTTTGTATTTCTGATGTTTAAAGAAAATGGATATCTTACTTATTATGCGATACCGTTGCTATCAGTTATTTTGTTCTTTTTTATTGCTGCTGTTAAAGAAACAATACTTCTGCTCAATAAGATCAAAATATATAAAATTTACATGAATCCAGACAGGATGGCAACGGGGATTTTAGTTTTTTTGATTTGCGTATTGGCATTTCAGAATAACGTCTATATTCGGCAATTTTGGGTCGAAACGAATAAAGAAGGATACAATTGTTTAAAAAATACTCTTTCCCTTCAAACAGGAGCTAAAAGAAAGATACATATTTTTGGGGTATTGACTCCCGGACAGGGAAATATATATTCAGTATTTGCTGCCAAGCTGGCACTTAAAGAACTTGGATTCAATCCGGATGATTTTTCCATAACTACTTCTGATGATGAACAGAAAATAAACGTCATACAGGCCGATACTCTTGAAACTATAAAGAAATATATCACGCCTGAAGACCTGCAATTCATGTTGGCGAACTATCTTTATGATTCAGTTTATTTGCGGTATGTATGCAACACTAATGATTTTACACGATTGAAAAGAATATTGACCCAGGCAAAATTGTTGCCTGAAGATTATAATGAGACTGTCATTGTTGATCTTCGATGGATAACACCGGCTTGGTCTGATCGCAGCGCGGATGAAGTTAAACAGGCAACTACCTTAGAAGAGATAGTAGATGCAAATAAAATAATTTCTTGCCACAATAATATTGTTGGAAATATAGAGACTATGGATTATTCTTCTAATATGGCAGTTTTACATATTTCCGGATGGGCTGCTATGAAGAAGGTAAGTTCTAAAGATAGTCAGATATCGATTATTTTACGCGGTCCGGAAAAGATACTTCAGTTAACCGGCGGCAATCTTGATAGTCCTGATGTTGTAACATATACTAAGAAGCACAGATACGGGAAATGTCGTTTTGATTATTCGATACATCTGTCTCCGTCGGAAGTACAGCCTGGAGTATATGAAGTATGGATTTATATTGTTAATAAGAAATCGAATTCAAAGGCTGCCCTGCAATGGGCGCATCCCTTGGAGATAAAACTTTCCGGCAAGTAACAGGCGGCAAATGGAGAATAGAAAATGAAAGCAGTGATTCTTGCAGGCGGATTTGGTACTCGGATTAGTGAGGAAACAGAATTTCGCCCCAAGCCTATGATCGAGATAGGCAACAAGCCTGTCCTATGGCATATTATGAAGATTTATTCTCACTATGGTGTTAATGAGTTTATTATATGCTGTGGATATAAAGGTTATATGGTGAAAGAGTACTTCGCTAATTATTTCCTGCATACATCAGATATTACTTTTGATATGCAGTCCAATGATATGCAGGTGCACCAAAAATATGCTGAACCATGGAAAGTTACTCTGATTGATACTGGTATTGATACGAATACTGGCGGCAGATTAAAACGTGTTGCCAAATATGTCGGCAATGAAACTTTTTGTTTTACATACGGAGATGGGGTGGCAGATATTGATATAGCCAAGCTTATCGACTTCCACAGACAGCAAAAAACTATCGCGACCTTAACAGGCATTCAAACGCTTGGGAGATTTGGGACATTGGATATAAAAAATAATAAAGTTGTAAAATTCAAAGAAAAACCGGAAGGTGTATGGGTTAACAGTGGTTTTTTTGTTCTTGAACCGCCGGTATTTGACCTTATTAAGGACGACCAGACAATATGGGAAAAAGAGCCGTTGGAGTATCTTTCTAAAGCAAAACAACTATCTGTGTATATGCACAACGGTTTTTGGGCATGTATGGATACGCTAAGAGATAAATATCATCTTGAATCGCTTTGGCAGAATAGGAAAGCTCCCTGGAAAACATGGCAATAAGTAAAATATTTTGGAAAAATAAAACAGTCCTAATTGCCGGCCATACAGGTTTTAAAGGTTCATGGCTGTCGATATGGCTTAAATTGTTGGGGGCAAATCTGCATGGTTATGCGCTGGAACCGGATACGCATCCGAATATGTTTGAAGTTTCCGGTGTCGGAAAGATAATAAAATCAAATATAGGTGATATACGGAATTATAATAAACTTGCGAGCGTAGTGAAAAAATGTCAGCCGCAGATTATCTTTCACTTGGCGGCACAACCGCTTGTTCGCCGCTCATACAAGGATCCGCTTGGGACGTATCAGACAAATATCATCGGCACGGCAAACCTGCTTGAAGCGGCAAGATATACCAAATCTGTGCAGGCGGTAATTGTTGTAACAAGTGACAAGTGCTATGACAACAGAGAAACGCATTATGCGTATAGGGAGTCTGACCCTTTAGGCGGTTATGACCCTTACAGTTCAAGCAAGGCTTGTGCGGAAATAATCACGGCATCTTATCGAAAATCATTTTTTACTGACTGTCATACCGCAATCGCCTCGGCCAGAGCAGGGAATGTTTTTGGCGGCGGTGACTGGGCAACTGACAGACTTGTTCCCGATTGCATGAGGGTATTGACTCAAAATAAAACTATATTGGTAAGATATCCAAACGCTGTTCGCCCATGGCAGCATGTTCTAGATCCTTTGTCCGGGTACATTATTCTTGCGGAAAAACTTTATAAGAGCGGTAAAAAATTTGCACGTGCATGGAATTTTGGACCTGGTGGGAAAAACACGAAAAATGTGGCTTTTATAGTTGATAAAATTATTAAGCTGTGGGGTAAGAACGCCAAATGGAGAACAACAGATATAAAACAGCCGCACGAAGCAATGTTGTTGAAACTGAACTGTTCGATGGCCCAAAAACATTTACTTTGGAGGCCGTGTTGGGACATCGAAAAGGCACTTGAAGAAACTGTTTATTGGTATAAAACATACATGGAAAGACCGCGACAGATCATGAATACTACAATTGAACAAATTGAACAATATATGGAAGATTCAGAATGAGTTTGTCAAAAGGATTAAGGCAAGCCGAAAAAAAAATAAAAGCACAGATATTTTCGCTTACCAAAAAGTATTATAGGCTCTGCCACCGGTCGCAGAAGGTAAAAGAATTTATTCCCGGTCAATCACGCATTAACTATGGCGGAAGATTCTATGATGAAAAGGAATTAATCAATCTTGTTGACAGCAGTCTTGATTTTTGGCTTACCGCAGGGCCTTATACAAAAAAGTTTGAAAGATTATTGGCAGAAAAGATAGGTGTGAAATACTGCTGTTTTGTAAACTCTGGTTCCAGCGCAAACCTGCTGGCCGTTATGGCTTTAACTTCACCTCTGCTGAAAAATAGACGGCTTTGCTCCGGAGATGAAGTGATAACAGTTGCCGCCGGATTTCCAACCACAGTAACCCCTATTATTCAGGCAGGTGCCAAGCCAGTATTCGTTGATATTACTATCCCACAATATAATATTGATATTAAGATGCTTCAAAAGGCTTTCTCAAATAAAAGTAAAGCCATGATAGTGGCACATACTCTTGGCAATCCTTTTGACGTTGATAAAGTAGTTGCTTTTTGCAAAAACCATAATCTTTGGCTAATCGAAGACAACTGTGACTCGCTTGGTTCAATCTACAAAACGAAGTCTACTGGGGCATTTGGTGACATTGCCACAAGCAGTTTTTATCCCCCCCACCATATAACCACCGGCGAAGGGGGTGCAATTTATACAAACAATCAGGTATTGAACAGAATAGTTTTATCTATGCGGGACTGGGGTCGCGACTGTTTCTGTTCGAGCGGCAGAGACGACACATGTAGAAAGAGATTTTCGCAACAGTTTGCCATACTGCCTTTTGGATATGACCACAAATATGTCTATAGTCATTTTGGTTACAATCTTAAGGCAACCGATTTACAAGCTGCTATTGGTTGCGCACAAATTAGGAAACTTGAAAGCTTTATTAAGAAGCGAAGGAATAATTGGCAGATTCTTTATGACGGTTTAAAAAGTTTTGAAGAGTTTTTTATATTACCTCAGCCGCAGGAAAATTCCATGCCGAGTTGGTTCGGATTTATGCTAACAGTGAAAGAAAATACTCATTTCAGTCGTGATGATATGGTTTGGTATCTTGAGCAGAATAATATCCAGACACGTATGCTGTTTGCTGGAAATTTCATTCGTCAGCCGGCTTTTGATATAATGCGCAAGCAAAAAAAAACTTATAAAATCATTGGAAAGCTTGCGAACACAGATTTTGTGATGAATAATAGTTTTTGGCTTGGTGTTTATCCTGGCATGAGCAGGCAAATGCTTAAATATGTTATTGGATGTATACATAAATTTATTTACAGATAATTTATTTGTAAATATATACGGTGTTTCTATAAATTATGGAACAATGTTCGATAAATGGGAGTTAGTTTAAATGAAAGCTTGTGATTTTATAATTAAGTATCTTTCCGAAAAGGCTGGTATAGACCACATATTTACATATGCAGGTGGTACGAATTCTATGCTTTTGGATTCTGCACATCGCCTTGGCCGTCCCCGTCTCATTCCTTGTCGTCATGAACAGAATGCTGCCCTTGCTGCAGACGGTTATGCTAAAGCTAAGTCTGGACTGGGCTGTGCTTTGGCCATGTCCGGCCCCGGTGCGACAAATATGATTACGGGAATAGCGCAATCATTCTTTGACTCAACCCCTGTTTTCTATCTTACAGGAAATGTAACTACGTCAACTTATAAATATGACCGCCCGTTACGGCAATTTGGGTACCAGGAAACTGATATTGTTTCACTTGTAAAGCCGATTACCAAGCAAGCATATTTTGTTGACAAAATACAGCGAGTGTCTGCGGCATTGCGTTCCGCCTTGCAGCAGTGTACAATTAATCGGCCAGGACCGGTTCTTTATGACATTCCTTTTGATATACAAAAACTTGATGTGGATGAATCTCAACTTGATGTGGATTTCTCACTTAGTGTCAGAACAAGGCTTTCCAAACAGCAATATGTCATGTTTTGTGAGCTGTTGAGTGCGGCACGCAAGCCTCTTATTCTTGTCGGCGGGGGTATCCAGTTATCTCATGCAAAGAAAATGCTCCATGATTTTTCTCATAGATATAATCTTCCCGTAGTATCTTCGCTTTTGGGCCGTGACGCTTTCGATAATACGGAATCTCTTTATGTCGGTTATATTGGTTCTTACGGCATTCGTGCGGCGAACAAAATATTGGCCGCTTCAGATATGGTAATAGTTCTGGGTTCTCGTCTGGATTCACGTCAGACGGCCAACATACAGGAATTTGCATGCAACAAGAAAATTATTCATATTGATATTGATCCTGATGTCATAGGCAGTACGGTCGAACCGGCTCTTGGCATAAATATGCATCTGGCGGATTTTTTTGAAGATTTTCAGAGTTTTGCTAAAGAAAAGCCTTTAAACTATAAAACGTCGGGAGTCTGGCTTACTTCAATTAATAATGTGCGTAAATTGCTTAATGAAGATGCAATGCAGGACTTTGGTGCTTTGAATCCTAAAAAGTTCCTACGAGAGTTATCACTTGCAATGCCGGATGGTACTACTTATACCGCTGATGTCGGTAACAATCAAATGTGGACGGCACAGAGTTTTGTTCTTAAAGCCAATGATCGAATTTTGTATTCTGGTGGACTTGGCACTATGGGGTATGCCATACCGGCTGCTATAGGAGCATATTTTGCATGCCCTGACAGACCTCTGGTAGCCGTTGCCGGAGACGGCGGTTTTCAAATGTCTATTGCGGAATTACAAACCATTCGTGAGTTCAATATCCCTGTTAAAATAGTGGTGCTTAATAACAATATGCTTGGCCTGATGAAAAATTTTCAGGATGAAAATTTTAATGGTCAATATCCCGCTACTGTTATTGGATATAGTGTTCCCGATATTGAAAAGATCGCAGACGCGTATGGTATTCAGAATTATACACTTTCTGTCGATCAGAGTGGTTCGGAAGCTATAAACTGGCTTAAATCACAAACGTGTCCGACATTGCTGCAAGTTAAAGTGCCAAATAACTGGGGGCCATATCCTAAGGTTTTGCCGGGTTCAGGCCTTGGTAAACAATATCCGCCGCTTGCGGACGACGTGGAATCAGCAATCATCAAGGAGTTACTATGAAAAGTTCCTTTTGTAGAATATGCAAGTCCTCTGATTTGGAAGAAGTGATGTGTTTCGAGAAAGCTCCCCGAAACATAGAACGATTGTTGGAGTCTGGTCAGCTGTCTAGAGACAAAGCTGTGGAACTGCATGTTTATCAATGCAGGATGTGCGATCATGTACAATTGCTTGACCAATTGGAGGATGAATATTACGAAGAGTATTTGATGAGCCATAGCCATGCAAAGAAAATGAAGGAATTCCAGCTGCAGCAAGCCTCTGCTTTTTTGCAGCATTTTGGTTTGAAAGATGCCGCTGTCTTTGAGGCGGGGTGCGGAGATGGTCAATTTTCTCTTACACTCAAAGGCCAGGGTTGTCACGTGCTTGCCAATGAGCCATCGGCAAAAGCACGAGCGGCCTGCAAGGAAAAAGGACTCAATACCGTGGGAGGCTATCTTGGTACGGGCGTATTTCCCTCTTTGAATGAATCGTTTGATGCTGTCGTTGCCAGACAGGTACTTGAACATGTTCCTGATCCCAATGATTTTGTTGTGGGAATAAAAGAAATACTTAAGCCGGCAGGAGTGGGTCTGATTGAAGTTCCTTCTCTGGAACAGGCAATTGAAAATGACAGATTTTTTGATTTTTTCCCTGATCATTTATCGTATTTTTCGAGCGCAGTACTGACCAGACTTTTCTCGTGTAATGGTTTTGATGTTGTTCAGGTCAAGCGAGTGATGGATGGTGAATATAATGAGGTATGGGTCAAAAAAAAATCGCAGCCGAATCTACTGAATATTCAGCAGGCAGCAAATAATATTGCCGGTGCCTTTCGGGATTTCTTGGGTAAAGAAAGTAAGGTTGGGCGTAAAGTTGCGATTTGGGGAGCTGGTGCAAAAGGTGTTCTGACGCTGTCTATGGTAGATACCCGCTCAGTGTCTTATTTGATAGATTTGGACCCTGTAAAGAAAGACCGCTATACACCTGTTTCCCATTTGCAGGTTTCTGCTCCAGATAGACTTTTAACAGAACCGGTTGACTCGGTAATCATTACTGCGCTTGCGTATAAAGATGAAATAATGCGTGATTTGAAAGCTAAATATTCATTTAAAGGGAAGATTTTTTATTTAGCCGGTGGCCAGATAAAAGAGTGTTAGTGTGAAGATGATTAACGTGGTCACGCCTTGTTGTAACAAAGAAAAGAATGTGGAAGGATTGTTTCAAAGTTAAAAAATATTCAAAAAACTTGATTATAAGTCGGTATACCTACAAGGAGGCACGCAATGGCAAATCACGAAAAAGATGAAACTTTGATGCATGATTGGAAAAATCAGACGGCTATAGAAAAGCAGTCTTTTGATGAGTTGCAGGATTATTTCGAGCACGGCATAGGGACAACCATATCAAAACTGGAAAACTTTCCCAAATACGTTCGCCGTCAATCGCTGTCAAAATATTTGGCAAGAGCCGATATTTTTCGTAAAATTATCAATGTTCATGGGTCAATCATCGATGGAGGCGTAAATGCGGGCTGTTCGCTTATGACCTTTGCCAGCCTGAGTGCTATCTTTGAGCCGGTCAATTACACGCGTAAAATTATAGGATTTGACACTTTTTCCGGCATCCCAGATATTCATGAAAAAGATTTTAATCTCGGAAAAAGCTCACCTCACGTCTGCAAAGGAGGTTTTCGAGCGGACGGTTTCGATCAGGATATCTTGAGAGCAGTAAAAATATTTGATTCTAACCGGAATCTTGGCCATATTCCCAAAGTTGAGATCGTTAAAGGCGATGTTCGCGAAACAATGCCGCTATATCTTAAGGAGAATCCGCACCTGATCGTGAGCCTTCTTCATCTTGATATGGATGTTTATGAGGCAACCAAAGTAGCTGTAGAGACTTTTTTCCCACGAATGCCTAAAGGAGCAATTCTCATTTTTGATGAAATTAATCAGCCGGGGTATCCTGGAGAAACGCTGGCGGTCATGGATACGCTCGGACTACGTAACTTGAGACTTGAACGATGCGCCTATGAAACGGGCCTGTCGTATGCAATTTTAGAATAGGTTAATTATCAGTATGAAAGGAAAGGGGTTATGGAGCCTAGTAAGTCACGTGTTTATATGTGGCAGAATAACTTATGCATCACATACACGATAACATTTAAAATGTTCGAGGATTATTTTTTAGCAAATGGATGGATTGTTGTGCAAGACGCTCGTCAAGCCGATTGGATACTGATCGGCGCATGCGGAGGATTCCTTCCCCAGATCAAGGACTATGTCGAAAAGATCAAGACATTAGCCACTTTAGGAAAAAAAATAGCAGTCTACGGCTGCCTGCCGAAAATCGCACCGGAAGAATTTAAAAAATCCGGTGCCTCAGTTAATTTGTACATTCCACCGTCTCGCCCGCAGGATATAGAGAAAATCGTATCGGATCCCAGTATCCCATGGAAAGAATTACGGGAGTCATGCGGTTTTCGAAAGGAAGATTATCGTAAATACGATCCGAAGAAGAAATACGTGGTCATTCAGTACGGTTGTGATGCGACATGTGTCTATTGTCCCCATAAAATCGGCATGGGACCGCGAATCAGCCGACCAAAGGAAGAGGTGTTGAGCCTTGTGCGAGCATCACTTGCCAATGGTGCCAATACCATTTTTTTAGAGGGCCAGGACAGCGGCTCATGGGGCACGGATCTAGTGCCAGCGCAGAACTATTTAGATGTCCTTGAGCCTATTTTAGAAATGCCTGGTGATTTTGAAGTGCATATAGGGCAATTTAGTTCCGGTTGGATTTTGCATTATGGGGAAAAGTTATTAAAGGCATTTGGACACCCACGGGTAACCGATATAAAAACACCTATTCAGTCCGCCAACCCCAGGATATTGACTCTTATGGGGAGGGATCCTCGTGTTAAGGAGATTGGACCGTTTTTAAAAAATTTACGGCATAGCAAGAAAAAAATGAATATCAGGACAGATATAATGATAGGTTTCCCAACAGAGACAAAACAAGAATTGGACATGACTCTGGAATTTGCGCGAAATCATTTTTACGAAATCGCTTGTTTCGGATTTGAGATACATCCGAATACGCCGATAGCCAAAATGGACACGAAATTTCATACGAAAGAGGTTATCGAAGAAAGAGTGCAATATGCCATCAAATTTCTGGAAGAAGACCCGCAGATTATAACGCACCGCGGGGGACAAGTTTATGACACGCTTATCACAAGAGAAAAACGAAAAGAAGAGCTTGTCGTTAGACTCATTCGATGACTTTATGGAAAAATTTATTCGATATAAGGAGGTGTTTCAGTGAAATTAATTAGTGTTGTAACCCCCTGTTATAATGAAGAAAAAAATATCGAGGAACTGTATCTGAGGGTAAAAGAGACAATGCAGCCTCTTGGTTATTCGTATGAACATATTTTCATAGATAATTCGTCGGCCGATAATACAGTTGGGATATTGAAAAGGATAGCCCAGGAAAATAAGAATGTAAAAATCATAGTAAATGCAAAAAATTTTGGGCCGATACGGTCGCCTTATTATGGAATGTTGCAGGCCAAAGGCGATGCCGTGGTAATGATTTTTGCCGACCTCCAGGACACTCCGAGGACTATAATCGAATTTGTAAAGAAATGGGAGGAGGGCTACAAGTTGGTGCTTGGTGTTAAAATTCGGAGTATGGAATCTTTCTTTATGTATAAGATGCGAAGCCTCTATTACTGGTTGTATAAGTTTTTATCTGAAAATGATGTCATAGAGCATTGCACCGGTTTCGGATTGTACGATAGGAAGATCGTAGAGATATTCAGGAACTTAGATGAGCCATATCCTTATTTAAAAAGTTTAATTTCAGAAGTGGGATTCGATAAGGCAATCGTGGAATATACCCAACAAAAAAGGGCGAGCGGAACTTCCTCCATCAGTCTGTACAAACTTTATGACGCCGCAATCAGCGGGATCACCAGTGATTCTCGCGTGATGATCCGAATCGCGACGATATTCGGGTTTGCCGCGTCCGCTGTCAGTCTTTTGATTGCTATTACCTATGTCATTCTGAAAATTGCTATGTGGGATAAATATCCACTGGGAATTGCCTCGGTTGCCATAGGAATCTTCTTTTTTGCATCGATTCAGCTATTCTTTATAGGATTGATTGGTGAGTATATTGGTGCTGTTTTGACGCAGGTGAAGAAAAGGCCGCTGGTGATTGAAAAAGAGAGAATCAATTTTTGAGTTAATCAAAAACTTTATTAAATCAATAATTTAATAACATCACATGGTAGGTAATATGTCTCCTGCAATTTCAATTATCTTGGCCACATACAATGGGGAGCGATATTTATCGGACCAAATCGAATCTCTTCTTGCGCAAAATTATAAAGACTGGCAGTTAATCATAAGTGATGACGGTTCGTCTGACAAAACTATCGATGTGATAAGAAAATATGTGCGAAAGTATCCGGTTGCAATAAAAGTTTTAAAGAATGAGGCTGGCAATGTCGGTCCGTCACAGAATTTTTTGCGTCTTCTTGGATGTATTGATACAAATTATGCAATGTTTTGCGATCAGGATGATGTGTGGTTTCCTGAAAAGATTAAAATTACTATGGATAAGATGAAAGAAATTGAGGCCAAAGTAAGTATCGTAACTCCGGTGTTAATTCACACAGATCTTGGAGTCGCGGATAGAAATTTAAATGTTATTGCAGACTCTTTCTGGAAATATCAAAACCTCCATCCCGAAAAAGGAAAAACTTTGAATAGACTGCTTGTTCAAAATGTTTTAACCGGATGTACGATGATGATAAATAAGGCGTTGAGAGATAAAATAAAATTATTTCCAGAGCAAACGATTATGTACGATTGGTGGATTGCTCTTCTGGCCGCTGCATTTGGGAAAATTGATTATGTGCCGTCAGCAACAATATTATACAGACAACATGACAGTAATAACATCGGTGCCAAAGGGTGGAGCTGGTCTTATATAGCAAATATGACAAGATTAAATAAGAGGGAATTTGAAAATATTTTGCGAAAAACTCGTGAGCAGGCAAAAGCTTTTTTGGATATTTTTAGAGATGAATTGACAAAGACGCATATAGATCTATTGGAAGCATATTCGTCTCTCGACCGGCAAAGTTTTTTTGGCAAAAGATTAAATCTGATAAAATACAAATTTTTTAAAATAGGACTTATCAGAAATATTGGGTTGTTTTGGTTTGTATGATGGTTTTTACACGAGTTAGACATTATGCCTGAAGCAAAGACTGCTGTTCTTATTTTAACTTTTAACGCGGGACGAAATTTTGAGAATCTGCTTGATGGTCTGCAGAAACAGACTGTCAAGCCGTCTGAAATTATTGTAGTGGATTCAGATTCCGTTGATGGAACGCCGCAGCTTGCTGCGAGTCGAAATTGCAGGGTGATTAAAATAAATCGTGTTGACTTTGATCATGGAACCACGAGAAATATGGCTGTAGAATTGGCGGATGGAAGTGAGTTTGTGATATTTCTCACTCAGGATGCAATTCCTGCCAATGAGTATATGATTGCCGAGCTAATAAAGCCTATGCAGACAGACACAAATATAGCTATATGTTATGGTCGACAATTGCCTAATCGGGATGCTGCCCCATTGGAATGTTTTGCGAGAGAATTTAATTATCCTGATAATTCCATTTTGAAAACTAAGAATGATATAAAGATTATGGGATTGAAAACTTTTTTTTGTTCTAATACATGTTCAGCAATTAGTTGTTCTATCTTTAACAAACTAAATGGATTTAAAAATAATGTTATAGTAAATGAAGATATGCTTTTTGCTGCAAAGACCATTATCAATGATTATTCGGTTTATTACTCAGCAGCAGCACAAGTTTATCATAGTCACATATATTCTTTACCATTAATATTTAGACGCTATTTCAAAATTGGACAGTTCTTTGCTGACAATACAGAAATTCTTAAATATGCAAATCTTGGTGGTTACAGTGGTGATATGTTAAAAGCAGGCATAAAAAGATTTTGGAAAAAAAGAATGCCATATTGTATTTTTGCGTTGTTTGCCGAATTTGTAATAAAGGTATTTGCTTTCAAACTTGGGTGGTATTTCCAAATGTTATTTTGTAAGAGACATAATATTATATACTTACAATCCTGATAACCTTTTTTTCAACGTACATCTATCATTTTCTATATATAACTATATCATTAGTTTTTTTCTTTTCATTGATGTATTTGTATACAATTTTTCCTGACAGTTCTACCATTTCTGCGTTATCTTTTGGATTTTTTAAAAATTTTACGACGTAAGCAACATCTGATGGTATACTATTATCTTCATATATTATTTCTTTTCTTTGTGCATAAAAAGTAATTCGCTTATCCGGAACGGCGATGATATCTAGCGGAGAAGTATTATTGTACAACCATCTTGCTGCATCTCTATAGCCGTGTTTTTTTTCACCAGTTACTCCCACTAACTTTATAAGACAAATTAGTACCCCCGCGCTTAATAAAATAAAGAACCATTTTTGTGTATCATTCTGTTTATTTTTATTTCTTTTTATATTAATTGCGCTTAGCCAATCTGAAATTATAACAAGGCCTACGGGTATATAAAAAGCGGTAAATGCAATCATAGGTAAAAAGTGTCTTCTGCTTATGTAACCATAATTAATATGCAGCATCATCATCATTATTGTATATAAAACTATCAAAGCCAATATAAATAATCTCTCATCAGTAAAAAATTTAGTTTGTCTTTGAAAATGATAATAAAGACCGATCATTAACGGTAACATAAAAATATACATTAGATTCTGACAAATTCTCTCACCAAATTCACCTAAAGCTTTTAATATGCCTTTAGGTATTACTGATGTTATATAAGTTGGATTTTCCATTTCCTTGAATTCATAATCGTTAAGGCTTATAATAGTTTTTAACTTTAAAGGTAGAACTTCACCTTTTATTTTCGAATAAAAAAGTGACGGTATCAAAAATCCGATAATTAATATTAACGTTAAATAAATAGATTTAAACTTGCCAATGGTCTTTGGAACAAATAAACCAATCAATGACCAAAGTATTGCGTATAATACGATTTGGGCGCATTCGGGTCTGATCATATATCCAAAACCAGCAAATAATCCAGCAGTTGCAAACATCCACCAATTCCCAAGATTGCTTCCATAAATTAGCAATAAAAGCGCAGTTGCAAGAAATGAAATATGTGGCCATTCCCGAAGAACATCACTGCCATATTCTGCCGGATAGGGCAGAAGAATTAGAATAAATATTCCCCAGAAGCTGTGTTTATTTCCAACCAGTAGTTTGCCAATAAAATACAGAGGGACAATAGCAAGTAATCTGAATAACAATGTCATACTTTGAGCTGAATATATCCAAATTTGAATAGAGTTGTTATTAGTAAACCATAGAATCAACTTATGTGCTAACAGAATAAGCAATGGATAAGCCGAATTAGATGTTTTTAATATGTTAATTGGATTTTTTTCAAAATTTTGAGCACATCGAATAAAAGAGCAACCGTCATTAGTTATCAAAATTGTTGTAATGATTAAATATATGCCGATACTTAAAGTTATTGACAGCAGTATCAAAATGTTAATAAAATCTTTTTGTCTGGCCATAATTTAGAAACCATTTAATATGCGTTTTTGCCCTTTAAAATATGCCACGGCGTACTTAGTAGAATCCAAATATCAAACAACCATGACCAATTATTAACGTAATACATATCATATAACAATCTTTTTTTAAGAGAAGTGTCCCCCCGTAAGTCATGGATTTGTGCCCATCCGGTCATACCTGTCTTAATTTTATGTCTAAGCATGTAATTTTTGTATTCTTCCGAAAATTGTTTTGCATACATTGGTTGTTCTGGTCTGGGTCCAACAAGACTCATTTCGCCTTTTAATACATTTATAAATTGTGGAAGCTCGTCAAGACTGAATCTTCGAAGTAATGCTCCAACTCTGGTACATCTGACATCATTGCGTTTTGTCCATTGAGCAACGTTTTTTGAATCATTATTAATTTGCATGGTTCGAAACTTAATTATCTCAAATTCCTGTCGTCCAATACCAATTCGTTTTTGTTTGTAGAAAACTGGCCCTTTATCACTTATTTTTATTAACAGAGCGATAAATGCCATCGGCACCATGCATACGATTAATAACAACAGAGCGATAATACGGTCAAAAACTTCTTTTGATATAATATTAATGCCGTTTAGCGGAGAATCGGCCGCCGAAAATAAGACAGTAGACCCTATATGAATTATTGTAATTTTGCCTATTGAAGCCAGGTCTCCCCAATCGGGAATAATGCGAATCGTTATTCCCGAATATTGTAAAGTTTTAAGAATATGGTAGGCTCTTCTGGATTCATCCCCCTTTACCGCAAGATAAATCTCGTCGACATTGTGAGTTTCAACTATTTCACTTAGCTTTTCAATAGGGCCATATACAGGTATGTTCATGATTGTTGTGCCTATATAGGCCGGGTTATTATCTATAAAAAATGCACACTTAAATCCAAGCCATGGAGATTCCTCAATATTTTTCATCAATTGTATAGCGGTTGGTACGGTTCCGATGATTGTATAATAACGCAGATTATAACCTTTAGAACGCAATTTTTGCATTATTAACATTATAGTAAAATGCGAAAAGATTAAACCAAATAGTTCAAAAACAATAAATAGCCCCAGCAACTTTCGCGAATACGGAACATCCTGCAGATAGTAAAAAAATGCCAGTATTATCAAACTGCTTAAGACAACTGCATTAAAAATATTTTTCAGTTGTAAAAATAAATTTTGTGTGCGTTTAGGCTTGTAAAAACCGGTAAAATAACAACACAAGTAACAGATGAGAATTATTGGCAATGTTAGTACAAGGTGTCTTTTAAAATTGGGAATAGACTTTTCCGCAGAGAATATATGCGAATAAAACCGAATGTAATAAGCGAAAATCCAAACAAGGAATATAATGAAAATATCGCTAACTGAACGTATTAGAGACACGAAAGTTGCATATCTTTTTAACATTAGGAGATTACCTTCTTTTTAAGCTAGATTATACATTAAAATTTTTAATATTTCTCTAGCTTATTTTTAAGTTTTTTCCAAAATAGCGATAAAATGGTGCATCTTAAGCAAAACAATATAATTGACCTCTGCTGAAACCTCGAAGTTTGAAAATCAAAAGGCTTGACAATAATTGCATCAAGTGTCTATAATACAAAGACTTAGACCTTTACGCGCCCGTAGCTCAATTGGATAGAGTCACGGACTTCGAATCCGAAGGTTGCAGGTTCGAGTCCTGCCGGGCGCAATTCATAACATCATAATTAGTAAGCAGTTATGTTTATCAGCTTATTTGCTTATTACCCCAAAAAGGGACGCTGCAACAAAACTGCAACAGAATCTGACTTTGGCACCTTATCAAAAAGTTGCTCTCGCACGGTCAACAAGGTTATTGTTGACAGCCAGATAAAACTTCCTCGTGGTTTCAAATGTTGAATGCCCCGCCAAATTCATAACCTCAAATTCGCTAAGCCCTCGTTCAAGCCATCTGCTCAAACAAGTTCTTCTAAGGTCATGAAATTCAAAATCTTTAAGACCAGCCATCTTTAATATGTTCTGGAACTGTCGGGTAAAATTATTTATTGGGCATTTACCGTGTTCTTCGAACCATTTACCTGATTTACGAACATTTCGGATGTAGTCATATCGTTCAGAAGGGACAAATACATAAGGATAACCCTCGGATACAATACTTTGCAATTCAGCTAACATTGTTACTACTTGATCAGTCAAAGGCAGCTTCCGCCTGTCTGTGTCCTTGATTCGCCATAACCAGGTAAAATCTGAATCCGGCTTTGGTGAAACCTCAATTGTCTTTTTATCAAAGTCGATATCACGCCAAGTGATGTTGAGAAGTTCACCTCTTCGCATTGCGGTGCATAGAGCTAATTTGATAAGTAATTCCCATTGAAGGTAATTCTTCGTTGCCTGATATTGTGTTGCTGCTTTTATCAGCGTTTCACAATCTTGCGGACTCAAAATACGCACCAGTTTTTTAGCTACTTTCGGCTGCTTGATAAAATGCAATGGGTTTTCTTCAAGTTGTCTACGTTCTAATGCTAACTGAAATATCCTTTTAAGATGTCGAAGTTTTTTACCTACAGTTGCGGGTGAATTTCCTTTTTCCAAAAAATGTTGCAAAAAGTATTCGCCATCCTGATGTTTGACATTCAAATAATCAATGTCGCCGATGCATTTAATAAAATCTCGCATAGCCATTTTTGCTTCTCGAAGAGTGCTTTCTCTGACTTGATGCTTTGTTCTTTTGGTGTAATCCCCAATAAGCTGGCTTAATCTCATTGATTCCGGACCAACATAATTATTCGTAAGTTCATTTTCCAGTTCAGAACATTGTTTTAAAGCTTTTCGCTTATCAGCATGACCTAAAGATTTTTGCTTTCGTTTGCCGTTAGAGTCAAAATAAATCATATAATATGTGAAAGAGCGGCCATCAGAAGATGGTCTCTGCCAGAGCGTTACCAGCTTTTTCATATTGTCATTCCTTTCTGACTTATGAAACTGGTTAGGCTCGGATTAACCCAAACCATATTATATAATATGGTCGATATTAGCGCAAGTATTATTTTGCAGCAATTGTTTTGGTTCTGATCCATTCCACAATGGCCTCTCGCGGATAAAGAGCTTTTCCGCATATATGAATTCTTGGCAAACCGTGCATACGTTTAAGATTTTCAATAACATTATGATAATCTTCCGAATTACTGATTTGAGGAATCCTTAGAAAAATTATCAATTCTTCCTCTGTCATTAAATCAGGAAAAATTTCTGGTCTTTGAGACCGAACTTTAACATTGTCCATAACAGCATTGTTGATTTCATTCTGCATTGTTATTTTTCAGCTTTGCATAAAAACAATTTTGATTTTTACAATATTTTTTCAACACCTGATTATCACAGCCGGCAAATCCAGGATGCTCAATGGCAAACTCAGTTATTCGTTCAATACTATCCAGATCTCTGATAGGATTGCGGTTGTCAATATTCCCCAATCTCTCCACTATTTCATAATAGTGCATATTCAAGTAGCTATAGTATCTTGCCAACAGCAAATATGTGTCATGCCTGATGCCATCAGGAAGAATCGTTTTTTCAATTTCTTTTATACATGGCGGTATGCGCCAGCCGTGTTTAAATTTTATGTTCAATTTTTTTATAGATGAAAATTGGTTGTTTTTATTTTTCATACATTTTATTGCTTCGCGATACCAATGAATTGCAGTCGCAGATGGTTTAGAGTTACAAAATGATTCCTCCGGTCTTGGTGATTTTGAAATTTCTAAAATTCCGGAAACATCAATGTCCCTCAATTCTTCAAAAGTCAGAGGAATTTTATACAAATTACTTTTGCTGTTAATTGAATTGGATAACCTGAAAATTCTTTTATTTGTATAAACAGCTTGATCGATGAATTTTGCTCCTGACTGTTCTGCTTTTTTAGCCATTTTTTTATACATAGGGAGTATATGTGGTGAATAAAATGCACTAAAAACTTCACATGGTACAATTACATGAAAACCCTTATTTCCACTGAAAAAGATTTCGATTTGATTCTCCGTCAATTTAATCCTGTCCATTATCATTTCACATAAACAGATAGCACTTTCTTTAGCTGCTGATAGGTTATCTTTGGAATCAATGTCAAAGAACATCGAGATAATAAATTCAGAATCAAATGAAGGTTCAAGATGCTGAGAAATTCCGTAAAAAATATCTGTGTTATTGAATTGTTTTCTGAAATTTTCAATTACCTGAATATTTTCAGAATGTATGAATTGCCCCCTTATCATTTTGCCATTTGGCAAAAGTGCTGCATATTCATTCCATTTATATGATTTATTGTCTTGTGTCATTATTTTTTCACAGACATATAGAAGGATACCATTTTGGGCGGAAACAAAGCTGACGATGGAAAAGTTAAAAGGCTCATATTTTTAGCCTGCCTGAAATAATGTTCTGCTGAGTTGATATCGCCTCTCTGGTAGTAAATAGCCCCTAAATATATCAAAGATTCCACCTGAATATATTCAGATGTATTTTCATTAATAAGTTTTTGAAACATTGCTTCTGACTTTTCCCAGTTTAAATTTTGGTAATCATAAATAGCATCGTCTCTCATTGATTGATAATCAGGCTCTTTTGAAACAGGTTCTACTATGACAGGCTGTGGTTTAGGGGCAGGCTGATAAGTTTTAACTACCGGAGTATTATGGATAACAGGTTTTTGCTTTAGAGCCTCATCTGCAATTGCGGTACCCACGATAACAGCACCAACAGTCAATACTTCAACACAACCTGCAATCATCAAAGAAGCAGGGATAATAACTATGAAGCATAGTATCTGTATTACTTTACAAGATATTTTTTTATCATTCATTACTGACATATACAGTCCTCCTGTCAAAATTAACTTTTATCAAGAGACGTCCTCTCCGTTTGATTTTAAAATATTTATCTATTAGTTTTTCATTGGACCTGAGAACCAGGTAATGTTTGCCTTCCATAACTTTAAAAGCTTCTATTTGGCCGCTTTGGCCGATTTTCCTGCCATCGAGTTCAACATCACACCATGGAACTGATAGAACACGAAACTGAGCCATTCTTTTTTGCTTGTAATTGCTGTAAGCACTCATACAAACAATTAAAATTATAAGCATAAAAAAGCCTGCAATCCAAATCCCTGCTATTTCAATCTGTTTTTGATTGATTGAAGTGTAAGCCGGTGCAGAAGCATATTGTGGCATTGATTGCTGATGGCTGGCGCCCGCATACGTTCTCTTTAAACTTTCCCAAGCTGTAATAAGCTGGGTTATTTTTCTTTCTGCCTCATGTCTTACTGACATGTCATTACCGGGTACTATTTTGTTTCTGAGTTTCTGGAGCGTCTTCTCATATACCTGTTTTGTTTCATCAAAACCGGCATTGTCATTGATACCCATAATTTGCCTGGCTTCCAATTCAGTCATTGGAATTTCCCTTAAAAACAATACCTGTGGCCAGTTTTTCATAATGACTTACGAGAGATTGTGTATCCCTGAAAAACCAATAATGTGTAAAACCGTTTAAATCGGTAGTCGCGACTTTTCTTAAAAGCTCTTCATTTACTGCTGATGGATCACCGCCAATGCCTATTACCTCAATCAAAACGGTCTGATTCTTTAATCTTTTAGCAATAGTTACAGGATTTCCGCCATGGCCATCTGTTAAAAGCAGAATGCGTTTTAATCTTTGAATTTCGCCACAATAGCTGCCGGCAAAAATCTTTTCAGCATCCTTCAATCCTTCGGCAATATCTGTTCCGCCAGTAGCTTTCAGTTGTTTTAAATGTTTTTTTACCAATTCGATTTGTTTTATCGGTGTCAGTTCAAGGACAATTTCTGCCGTATCATTGAATGAAATCAGTCCTATCCTGTCATCAGGTGAACAAGAATATCTTTTATATGCAAACGCTTCTGCGGCCTTTACACTTGCACCTAAACGGCTTGGCTGGCAGTCAGTCCAACTCATGCTTCCTGAAATATCGTGAATACATAATGTGTCACAGACATGGTTCGTTAAATCCGGAAGACAATACTCAAATCGCTTTTGCGGTGTTCCTATTTTGATACTTTCAGGCAAATAGGGACACGTTGTACATGCCCCTATAAACCGCTGTATAGCGTTATCAATTTTTTTAAGTGAATTTAAAATTTTTAACATTTTCAGCCTTTCTTTCGTATTAAATCTGGTTATTTTCAGCTGAACCAGGGTTGTAATTAAAAGTCACATTCACAGGTTTATTCAACAGAGCATCACATACAGTGATTTCAAGAAGGCCTTCTTCTGTGTAACGCCCCTTTACATTGATTCTGTCAGAATCTGTGTCAGATGGCCGGATAGGTACTGAGAATTCTCGCAAAAGCGTGGACTCTTCGCTTAACTGACCATCTTTGCCCTGGACGATTTTAACACTCACAGAATTTTGGCCGAAATACAGTGGAGCAAATTTTCGCTCAAATTCGTGCGGTAACTGAGTATTTTCAGGTACGATTACATAGTTATATTCCTTGTCATCATTTTTATGAGTTTTTCTGGCCGCAACACATATTGCGTGAGCCGCAACTGATTGTATCTTGATGTCAGAGGCAAGATAAATGTGCTCTCCAATCTTTATAGCTGTGTCGCTATCACCGAAACAAACCTGTGCCCATATCGCAGCGCCTTTGGCAATTGCAAAATCGGGGTCTGTGTCTTTGGAAGGCTCAATACCGAAAACATCCTTGACCATTTCAGGAACATGAAATAATCGACTACTGCCTCCGACCAAAATTACTTTAGAAATTTGAACATTTTTCTCCTGTAATTTTTCAAATACTCTTTTACAGCAACCAATAAATCTTTCATCAACAGATCTGCATATGTCTAAAAACATTTTACGTGTTAGTTTAATAGCTACTCTTTTGCCTTCGGCTTCAGCAACAAGCATGACTTCTTCACGTCTTGCGAGCATTTCTTTTGCCAGTCTTGCCTTATCGAGATTCGAATAAAATGTCGCCAAATCTTTTTCGGCAGAGATTTCAAAACCTGATGCTTTTGCCTGCCCGCACTTAAATTGAAGTATTGACTCATCATAATTACCACCTCCAAGTTCTGCATCACCATCAGTGATAGTTGCCTTTGTAATGCTGGCATCAATATTAAGAACAGTTATGTCGAGTGTTCCGCCGCCAAAATCGATGACGACGATTATTTCCTTATTTCCTTTTTCCAGGCCATAATAAAGTGCAGCTGATACAGGCTCATCCAGAAGTTTTATTTTTGTAAAACCTGCTTTTTTTGCAGCCGCGATTGTATGGCTTCTGGCAATCTCATCAAAATAAGCAGGATTTGTAATAACCACATACTTAATTTCACAACCAAGATACTGCTCTGCTGATTTTTTAAGATAACTTATAATCTCAGCTGAAAAGTATATTGCGGTAATATCTTCTCCGGCGGGTGATTTTAATAATGGTATAGGTATGCCATTCTCACCCACCTTACCCATCTGCCTTTTGCCAAATTGCATAACGATATCTGGTCTCAATGATAAATCAGGTAGAGCAGCCTTGCCAACAACTGGTTTTCCGTTTGCCCACGAAACAACGCTGGGTGTTTTAAGGTCTCCATCTAAATTTGGAATTACTTCTACAATACCGGCATCATTTATATGGGTAACTTCACTGAACGTTGTACCTAAATCAATTCCTATAAATTTTTCCTTTTTCATTTTTACTTTCCTTAATTAATGGTTTCTGAATTTTTAGAATAACGGTATATTTTCACACGTGCAGGGGTGATTACTTTGCCGCGGTAGAGAATGCCTGGTGTTATAGTTTTATTTATTTTCGTATGCAGGTCTGGATATTCAGTTTCCTCATAGCCACAAACAGTATGTTTAGCAGTGTCAAAACAATCTCCTTCCAATGGCATGATTTTCTCAATGCCAAGATATGCCAATTTATCATGTGCTAACTGCAATGATATATCGATCTCGCTTGAAAGCTTTACAGCGTTTTTTTCTGAAACTGATTTTAATTGCCGAATTTCATCATATAAAAAGACAACTGTTTCAATCGCCGGATTTAAGGCGTGACGTTCTATATTATTATTCAGTAATTCTGCTGTTTGTTTCTGGCATGCACAGGTAATTTCAAGACACTGTGTAAAACTTTTTTCAAGTTGAGAAATAGTTTCATTAAGTTTTGTTATTGTCAGGCAATTTGCATACGCTGTATCCTCAAAAGATTTAAGCCGGTTCAATAAATAAATATAAAATAAAACCTCACAAAAAGAGAAAGTATTCAATGGTGTTGGGAGATTGTTTTCATTATTAAAATTCATACTCAATCCTTTACAAAATCAGCTAAAAGTTTTATATCGATAACCTGATTAATATTTCTCTGGGAAAGTATTTCTTTGACTTTTTTAGCAAACGCACCGTCTCTGCATATAAGAGTGAATGGTGTGTTTTCAGAAATTAGCATCGCAAGATACTTTTCAATGCTGTCAACTTCGTGAGCTTCTTTTGAAATACCAACATTGTAAAAATGCCTTTCACCGGTTTTTCTGTCAATTGACGCTGCATCAGGCCTTAAACCATTGATATCGACTTCAAATTTAATATCAAGGCCAAGATTTTTGACATAGTCCTCAAGAAGCATTGCTGCCAGTTCATGCTCAAAATCACCATTGGTTAAAGATTTGGGTTTATAGACACCCTTTGCATTGAGAATATTCCAGCCATTGACAGTAATTTCATAAAAGCATAACTGACCGCCAACTCTGCCTGTTGAAAATCTATGGCCGCATATTAAACCTAATGACTCAAGCCTGCTTACAATTCGTCTTGCCTGGGTTCTGTTCCAGCCCATTTGCTGGAATAATTTTGTTGCTTGTTTAGGCCTGCCTGTAGCAATTGCGACAAGTATCGCTATATGACTTGATGATAATACTAAATTTTCAGTCTCTGGCTGTTTATCAGTTGGATTTCCAGCAGTTGAATCAATATTTATAGTAGATGGGATATATTTTCGGCCTGTAACTCTGCTGAGAAATATATCTGCAACCGCTTTACGCATATCATCAGAGCAGGTAAGTGGTATATTGGGTACTGCAAAAGTACCGTACACTGGTTTGTGCCATATTGAAGAATTAAATATTATGGCTTCACCGCGCTTAAGAACTTTTGATTTTTCAGCCTGTGTTAAATTTGTGTTAATCATATCGCAGATAAAATTAGAATTTTCCTGGGGCAGACCGAGGACTACAAAGCAACTAATATTCTGTCGTGCTATTTCACCGAGCCCTGAAAGCGTATGAGTAATAAGAATCACTCCCATGCCAAGAGCATGTCCCATAAACATATTTTCTGTGATGGCATTTATTCCGCCCGGTGTTTCATAATCACGCTGTTTATGGACACCAGAAGTAATATCATCTAATACAAAAATACATATTATTGTGTTATTCCCCTGATTATGAAGCCGCTTGCAATATTCCCATCGCATCATAAAGGTTATAAGGAAGTTTAAATGCTCTGAAGCAAGCGTCTCAGCTTCTATGACCGCCAAGCCGGGTGTGGAAAACAAAACTTCTAGGAAATTGCTATTGGTATAATCAAAAATTCCTTCTGTGTTTTCATGCAGGTCCTGCAATGAGAAAAGAATGGATTCGCGGTAAAGATTCTCACGTGTAGAAGGATGGCATTTTTGATTTTCCAGATATTCCACAAACTGCCGAAGTTTTGCATAATTACCCGCCGGGCAAGTATCCTGCAGTTCATTCGATTTGATGTTCATATATCGTTGAGAGGACATTTTGCCATAGCACGATGCGGTTATTTTGGATAATTCATTATTCCATATCTTTGTAGAAACACTGTCAGGAGGCTGGCAAAATGGCAGTTGAAGCTCATTAAGTCTTAAAATATTTACAAGACCATAAAGTTGAGGAACACATAAAAATCCGCGAAATTCTCTTTTTTTACAGAAGGCAATTATTCTCGCATTTTGCAGAAATTTCGGATTTGACAATGGATTTTTAACAAAGGTGGTTTTTCCCTGACCTGTAGGCGCTATTACAAGTGCGTTGCGGCAGAGTTGGCTTATTGTCCATCCGAATAAATCTCCTGTCGGCATTTGTATTAACTGTATAAAATCATCAGGAGGAATTAAATGGTTTTTCGCGGGGTAGTTAGGCCAGAAACAATCACCTGAGGTTGCGAAAAGTTTTGTTTGCCGGTTTACTACAATGTCAATAATTTCCTGACAGTCTTTATCAGCAGGATCATCCATAGCCATTTTTATTAACTCAATATTTGCAGGATTATCATTCAGACGCAGATCAGACCTGTCCGTAAGAAGACTGGCCAATTCAGAGGTATTCGATTTCCTGAATTTATTCGGAATCTTCGAATTTTTAGGGTCTCTGATCAGCATTAATCCAACTCCCAGATTTTTTTGAAAATTCTTTTAAAAGAAAATTTGCTTTCATCTTCACACGATTTACAAACCGCTATCTCTTTGGTTTCTTCATCATCAGATTTTGTTATTTTACCTTTGCAATTACGGCAGTAATACCTTCCGCAATTTTCACAGGTTAAAACATTTTCGAAATGGTAAAGCCCCAGACAGCCGGAGCATTCTCTTATATCCTCAATCTTTTCAGGAATCCGACCATCTGCTAACGGCGGAAGAATTTCTTTTTCGTATTTTTTCCTTAAAATGTTGTTTTCCATGACACAGACAACATATTTTCTAAACTCAACTGTCTGGCCTGACAGAGTTTGAAAATATTCTATTGATTCTGAGATTTTGCCAGGCATTTGATCTGATATATTGTGCAGAATATTAATCATATAATTCTCCTACCAGGGATTTGCCAAAAATCGTGAAAAAACCCATCCTGTGACACGAATACACAGCACGATCCCAGTAAATCCAATACAACATGCTGCGATAATAATCATTATGATTATTGGTATTCTGACTATACCGGCACACATCTTTATGATAATTTGCAGTAAGTCTGAATTTTGCGTTTGGTTTATTGCCATAATAATATTCCTTTGCATATTTATTTCATTTTTATGACTTTGTTGAAATCGAAATTCATGTTTTATCCCATTGGAGGAATTTTTAATCCGATATCCTTGCCTACGTCTCCCATATCAGGCCAATCGTCCATCGCATTTGGCCAGTCGTCACCTGTTGGCCAATTATCCATCGCAGTGGGCCATCTATCTGACATATTTGGGTAATCTGATAACTCTTCATTTTTTGACATTTATTTCCTCCTGCGTTTATCTTTCTTAAGTTTTGCCTTTTGCTTTTCCGGCAGGTAAATGTTTATTTGGGGCGTTTGGACATCTATGCATCTGCTGCTATACGGATGATAAATTTTCTCTTCCCCATTTATCATTCCAGCCAACATTGCATTTTCATAGCCTGAGATAACAGCAACCACATCTAAAAAGAAAATTCCATCTTTATTCCACCAACCGCCAATTAGTCCACCTTTGCTATATATTGCAGACAGATTTATACACAACCATTCAATCAAGTCTGAAAGCTTTGGATCAGTTTTAAAATTTTTCCCATGTTCGCGCTGACCTACAAGATAAATTTCTGGAGAAAAGGCAGTTTTAAGCTGCAAATTAATGATATTGAATGTAAAACCGGATGGATGCTTCTGTATTGCGGTTTTGAAACCTTTTGCAATATTCTGAAGAAATAAATCCGCAGTTAATGTTACAAGCATTTCTCTGTAATCTGGTCTTTTAATTTTCATATTCATGGTTAAATACCCGTAAAATTTCTGTATTTATGGCTAAAACTGTTTTTCGCCTTTCACTATTAAACGCGATTTACGTATTTTTACGCTTTTTTACGTGCCTTATTTTTTTGATATTGCTCCATTTTCTTTTTAGCTCTATAGAATGTTTCGCTTGCTGAACTTGGGGCAATACCGATTATTTGGCTGATTTTTTTGAAAGTAAGTCCGTCCCTGATTTTTAGAGTAGCGATTCTCCACTCGCATTCTGAAAAGATGATTGAGCAATTTTTGTAAAGCGTGAAAATGTCATCAGAGCGAATTCTGTCTATCTCTTTCAAATCTGCATAATCGAATTTAATTTGGCGTTTTCCATTCACATCAACAATATTATGCAATAAATCGCCGTAATATTTAATCTGAGAATGAGCGCCTGTATTCTCACTTGGAAGCTGAGATTCTAATAAATCGCATCCATTGCAATGCCCTCGATTTTCACAATTATTACATGGGCTTTGATTTGCTGTATCCTTCTCATTTAAGACTCTGAAACATGCTTGTAAAAGTATAGGAAGTGTCTGACGAATAAGAACTTTCAGTTCTGAATCTGAACATTTTGTGATGTCAAAGTTTTTGAACTCGTCAAGCATAACATATTTGCCATGTTTAATTTGGTAATTAATTTTCTTTAGTTTTAAAATTAGCAAAACATATAATGCTTTGTCAAAACAAGAGTTAACGGAATGTGTTGTAATTTTGCTGTGAGCATACTAATGAGGCAAATCTATAAAATTAAAGGATTTACAGAATTACTCACAACAGAATTCACAACAGAAAATGAAAAAAAATATAGAGGGTTATTGAAACTAAAAAATAACTTAGCTTTTATGCGACAGAATAGTTCTTTTGCATTTCTTTTAGAAAATCCACTTGTTCTCTGTCAGATAGCCTTTCTGTGAACCAGACTCTTTGATCCCACATAGCAATTTGATATGGAGGGTCAAAAGAAAATCCAAAATAGGGTGAATGAATTCCTTTCAGATGATTTTTTTGTAACTCGAAAACCTGAAGAGCTAAACCCTTTAGTCCTCCCAAATCTCTATGAATTTTTATAGGGTGATTATGTTGCAATCCTGTTTTCTCTCCCCATAACAATTGTCTTCCATTTGCGGCACTGTCTGCAACATAGTATAATTCACATTGCAAGTCATTTTCATTTTGTTTATACTTCATTCGAAATATGTGATAGTGATTATCTGTTTCCATGTATTATTATAAGGATTGATGGTTTATAAATCTTTTGTTTGTTGTAACTTACGAGTAATAAAATATAGTGATGTAATAATGTGCGTTATTAAAATATTTTAGTGGCGAATGATTTGAAGGCCTAAAGATGGACAAATTTTCTAATATCGAGGAATATAGAGAGCCAACAAAAGAGGAACATGAAAAGATTGTTCACTTCTTATGCAAAGAACATTTTCCCGAATCTATGAAGAAACAAACAAGATTTTTTCATGAAGATGAACAAAAATATATTGAGCTTGAGCAATATGAAAGAAAAATTCTTCCTAATTATCTCAAGGCTGTATTGGAAAGCTTTAGCGTTGAATTCAGGATAATTTGTAAAAATATTGGCCATAAGGAATCTACAACTAATGTGTCAAGATTAACCAAAGCCATCAATTATTATCTAAAAGAACTATGTAAAGAAAAAGGAGTCAGGCCGCCGATTCAATTATTTTTCTATCACAAAAATTATTCCGGCAGGGTTGTTAGCAATTTTAGATGTCATTTAGCTTGTGCGGAAGTTGGTACGCAGGATAACAACCGGCGCTATTCTTATAAGATTTGTCTCTTTGAAAAAGCTCAAAATGTCCTTGATTCCGGCAAAAAGCAAACTGAAACAAAAGATAAAGTAATTAAACATCGGAGTGAAAATATTTTATGTTTACATAGTTCGGATCGCATTGGTTTGCGTAAGGCGATTTTGAAAGATCCTTTAGCTGACGCAGTTTCTTTAGAGGGCATTCATCATCCTGCTCATAATGAGATTTATAATCCAAATCAGCGCCTACGCATCGTTGGAAATCCTGGTTGTGGAAAGTCATTTTTTCTTTATCAACACCTTGCAACATTTAAAGATGCGGATATAGTAATTTTGACATCACTGGTTCTTACAGAGGTTGCCGAAGACCTTAGGCAATTGCGTCAGTCTGCCTGTCGCCCTTTGGTCATAATTATTGATAATTTGCATTATCATGTAGGAAAATTGCAATATTTCCCTGAAGTTTTGAGTATTTTGCTGGGGCAATGCAAACACAACGAACAACCCGTAACGGTTTTGGTTACACATTGGAGTTCGGAACGATTGAAAATTGAACAAAGTATATCACAGTACCATTGGGATTGCTGGGAATTTAAGGAAATCAATCTTGATAATCCACCACAAGAATTTATTTCAAAAATTGTTAAGTCGGTATGTGAGCATTTACTGATTGAAACTGATGAGGAGATGCAGAATGCTTTCGTACGGGAAATAATCAGATGGGAAAACACCCCAGCCTGCGCTGTTGCATCATTATGGTCGTATCGTAAAAAAAGTTTGAAAGGCAATGAGTTTTACTCAGTGGAACTTAAAGTACGGGAACGGTCTTGGCAGTATTTATTTAAAGAGCTTCAAAAGGAGAACGCTTCTGAATGTATTACACTAATTAGGTCGCTTTCAGTTTCGCGGCGGTGTGCATCTAAATATGATTTAGCAACTATTCGAGAAATCGCTATTAAAGTCGGGAAAGAATCTGACTCGGCTGTTGATTATGCGATAGAAAGACTCGAAGCTATGGGGTGGGTTAAACGAGATGGAGCTACACTTTATAGTCACGATCTACAGATATTTCCCTCAACAATCGGACTGCACAATGATAGTAAACCTTCACTCTTTTTAGAACGATTTAGCGAAATGATTATCAAAAATGAATTATTATCGTTGGAAACAGATCGTATTACTGTATTGCATAATTTAAGTGAGATGTTTGAAGACATAGGGCAAATTCAAAAGTCGATTGAATTTAATAATATCATTCTTAATTGTGATTCTGAAAATGTAAGGGCACTATGTAATCGCGGGGCATTGCTTGTTAAGCATGGAAACATTGAAGAAGGTCTTTCGGATCTGCACAGGGCTACAGAAATTTCACCTGCTGATGTTAGAACAGCCCGAATTCGATATTTTACTTGTCACCATCTTGGACGCAGAGAAGATGCTGTTGAAACACTTCAGATACTTATGCAGAACTTGCACCCCGACTCACCAGATTTAGCTTTTGTTGCTCAAGCATTTGCAAATTTAAGGGAAACAAAACCTGCATTGAAATGTGTAAAGCAGTTTGTTCATACTAGACAAGATGATCCCGATGCATATGCTGTTTTTGCTCAAGTCCTCTGGTTGGCAGGTAAAAAGAAACAAGCAGAAACAATAATTGATCAGGCACTGAAGCGTTGGCCTAATGAGGGTAGATTACTATTTGTAAAGGCTGACTTCAAGAGGCGAACTCATATTGCAGAGAACATCCAAACCGCACTGCTATTAGCGGAAAAGGCTTTGCAAATAAAACCGAATGATCCCAATATATACACACTTGTAGCAATACTTAATCTGGAGGCAGGCAATATTAATAGAGGATCAGAAGTAGCGGAAACAGGTACAGAACTATTTAAGTTTTGGCCCGACCTGCTTGCTGCTAGAGGGTTTGCTCTTGAACAACAAGGGAGATTTAAAGAAGCTTTATCGTTTTTGCTACAGGCGAACGAAGAAAATGAAACTTTGTCAGAAACATATAGACCGTATTTTCTCCTTTGTCTAGGCAGAGTGTATTTGCGGCTCGGTGATAAGGTAAATGCAGAGAACTACTTTGAACAGGCGGTGTCAGAAGGCGTGGACAAAACTGTTGCTACTATAGCTAAAGCAAAAACACTTCGTCTTACAGATAAAACCGAGGATGCTATTCATGTTCTGGAAGAAGCGGTAAAAAATGTCAGCGATTCGCCTGACTTATGGACCACATTAGGCAATTATTATTTTTTATCAGGCCGTTATTATCACTCAACTGAGGCTTTTAGAGCGGCAGGTAAGCTCAAGCCTAAAGACCCACAAATAATTTCTTTTTTAGGGGAATGTCTTATAATCGTTGGACGCCCCAAAGAAGCTCTGAAGGTTTGGAAGCAGGTTATAAAAATAAATCCAGAAGATGAGTATGCGTGGGGACGACTTGGAAGTTGTTTTTACGAATTATCCAAATATACTGCTGCTGCACGGACTTTTGAAACAGCTATTGCTAATGGTGATAATAGCTTTGAAACAAGCAGGGATTATGTTTTTACGCTTGTGCCACTTAAAAGATTAGAAGATGCTTTAGCATATTGTGATAAGATGCTACTGCAGAATCAGAATAATGCTCTTGCTTACCTGTTGAAAGCACATTGTTATCTTGAACAAGGAAAGCATGAGGATGCAAAAAGTGCTGCATCAGAAGCATTGCGGTTAGGGGACGACAATGAAAATATCTGTCGTGAGCTTTGCGATATTTTTGGACGTATGGGCTTAATTGAAAAAGTAATATGTCTTTGGCGCAAATCACAACAACTTGGTTGGCACAGGGTTGTTATGACAGCCCAAGAAATTAATCGGTGCTTAGAGTTTCTATTCAAGCAATCTGACGATGTTTTGCTGATGGAATTTCTTGAGTATATCCATAAAACGTATAAACCTGATGAATTCATTATGACAAACATGGCACGCTGTGCTACACGGCTTGGACGTCAAGAGAGGGCTGTTGAAATATATGGGAATATTTTATGTTTAAACCCACTGAGTTTATCAGCTGTCGAGGAACGTGCTGAAATTTTACTCACTTTAAAACGCAGTGAAGAATTATTTTCACCTGTGAGTACGATGTACAAAGATTTACATCCTTGGCTTGCTGCGATTTATCTTGCCCAAGCGTTTGCTGTAGTTAAAGAAAAGGAGAAAACAATTGAAGCATTTCTGACCGCGGTAAAAGAACTACCTGATCCATCACCTGTAAATACGCCGTGTTTTGCAATGCAGCAATTCAAAGAAGTTGCAGAACATTTTGACATACGAAAGGAGCTTGAGAAAAAGTTCGAATCATCTGAATATACCCCTATGTCTGGGGCAGAGGCTCATTTAGCTGCGATTTTGACATCCAAAAGAGAATTTGAATTAAAATATCTTCGTACAGGCCATGAATTAGCCCCAAATCGTATTCTATTAAGTGTTGATTTGGCAATGGGAGAATTTTTTGCTGGAAATAAAGATAAAGCCATTGAATTGGCGCATTGTATTGCAGAATCTGAATCGCCAACTGCGATAGCCCTTGCTACTGCAGCAAATGTGCTTATAAAAAGCGGTGCATCGGCAGAGGATGGTTTATCATTAGCAGAGCGTGCTATCGAACTGGTAAAAGATCCTGATAGCGAATTATGGTATGCACAATTACAAAAAGCTGAGAGTTTGAACTGTCTCGGACGTTTCGAAGAAGCTTTAAAGGTGGGAAAAGTTGTACTATCATCAGTTATGAATCCATCAACAGTCCTGGCTGTTTTGAGAAGTCTTAAATCTCTCAAGCGTTGGAAGGAAGCAGTAAAATTGGCAGAATTTGCAATGAAAAAGTTTCCCGATAACATCGAGATTAAAACAATTCTTGTATTTCTTTTAAATGTGGAAGGTAGGGATAAGGAATGTATGGAACTTGTCAAAAATATGGGTGTAAGAGGTGAAATTATGATTTCACCTCTGTTGTTAGATATGGGCGATTGCCTCGTTCGTGCTAAAGAATATGAGCAGGCAATAGAATGTTACCGAACTGCACGTGAAAAATCAGAAAAAGTAAAAGATATAGAACTCTCGAATGATCTTATACTTAGGGCGATAAAGGGGGAAATAAAAACGGTTTTTAAGCAAGGAAAAAAGCAACAGGCTTTGGATATTCTTAATGCTTTTGATTCATCTCTTTGGTTACTAAAGGTTGAGATTTTAGCAGATATAGGGCACTTTGAAGAAGGAATGAATTTACTGGTTCAAAATATGGAACTTCAAGCAGAAGCAGGCCAGCCAGTCGATATAAAACCAATGGGGATTGCAATAAAGTGGCTTCCCAAATGCAAATCAGTACCACTTGTAGGGCTTCATATTGGAGCACTTTGGTTAGGATTAATGTGTTTACATACAGGTTGCTCGACCCAAACAAAAAAGTTTTTGAAGGTACTTTCAGTTTTGGATTGGAATTTGGCGCAGCGGGCAGCCAAAACAGGTAATCGTGAATCTAAGTTAGCTCTATCTATAATACAAAAAGCAAAAAACCTGTTAGAACAGCAAAAGTATAACTCACCAAAACAGTTGTCTTTAAAGAAAACACAACATACACCCACTATACTTGAAAGTTTAATGCGACATGTTTTGTATACAGAGTGGTCACACTCCTCAAAAAAAGAAGCCAACCTCACTTAGTAGTACTGGTGACAACGTTAATGTATGGAATTCAAAAAAATAAGGGAGCAATTGTTGCTCCCTATTCTTCAATAAAATTAATTTCTTGCTTTTTCAGCATCCTCAATCAGTTTTGATGCCTGCTTTTTGGTAAGGCCTTCTGATATTTCTATCCCAAGACCTTTCAAATAGCTAAGCTGCTTTGGTGTTGCCGGCATATCAGTTTTATAGCCTTTCTGTATTGCAGCAGCACGAGCATCTTTTCGCATTTCCTGTAAAATTACTATTGCATCACTGCCAGTAAATTTTGCTTTTATCAGCTCGAGCATAAATGCATATTCATTAATGTTTGCTTGTATGTTATCCATTTTTTTGATTACCTCCTTTCAATTACTTTGAGGCTTAACAGCCCCATATGATTTCACTCATAGGGGCGTCAATAAAAAACGCCTCAAAGAACAACTGTGAACTTCTGTCTCGAAGAGAAAAAATCTAAAAGGTTAGCTGACTATGGAAGCGCCTTTTACATTTTTTAAGAAGTGAACATCTATATTTTCACCTGCTGTCTGCAAGACCAAAACCTTAAAATGGATTTGAGTGTGCAAATATAATCACGAATAGACTTTTTATGGTTTTGAAGACATGGAAAAGTCGGTAGAAATAAAGGTCGAAAAAAAAATAAAGATAAAAACATAAAAAATTAAATTATCGACATCAAATATTCCAGAGAATTAACAGCAGGGATATTTTGACGCTTTTTATGGTGCTTAATCTGGATTTTAATCTCTTTGACGAGTTTATTCTGCAAAGTTCGAGCATCAAATAAATCTAAATCGCAACTTTCACATATCAATATCTGTTTACCAGCTTTTTCATCTGTGACAGGGATTTCACCTTTTCTCTTTTTGCATAAATCACATTTTATCATTTTACCAACTGATATAAGGATATGGTTCAAGTCCATTGTCCTGCAATTCAATGCCGAATTCAAAAAAACTTAAACACGCTTTCCAGCCACATAACAGCAAACCTGAAATCTTCTACTGCATCCATTTTTATTTCACTATAAATATTTGATTTTTGAAGTATTTGCATAACCAATTTATTTTGGCTCATTTGTTTTTCAAGATGCTCTTGTTCGGTTGTTTGGAAATCTGAACCTGTATAAGCACATATCAAATATCTAAACCCAAGTTCTTTTAAAATCTCAAAATTGCTTTTAAAATCATATGGTATTTTTTCCTGCTTATCCCAGTATTTGTCAACACTAAACAGCATTCTAAGAAAAGCATTCTCACTTCGCATACCAATAGATGCTCTTAAATAACCTACATCACCAGCATCAATAGAAAAACCTGTCATTTGCTTTTCAGCATCCTCTTTGGTTTTACCTTTCCACTCCATATAAATATCTGTTCCCATTTTTAAAATATATCTAACTCCTACACCTCCTTTCAGTAATTTCAATATGAAGGTTCTGCGAATTTTTGGCAGTTATATCTGCTAAAATTGAGGCAAAAATTCGCTGGCATCTGGTATCTATAAGCTGTTGAGCTTGCTTTCTGGAAATAGCTGATGTATATGGGATATACAAAAGATTCATAAGCTCTAATTGCTCTGCTGTTGGCTCATTAATCAATTTTGAATATAGCATTGATACCAGCTTTACTTTTGCTGAATCAATAACAGCTATTAGCTCCTCAATTAACTCAATTTCTTGTTTGTATGAATTTGTTTTTTTCATAGCGTCTCTGATTTTTCCGCCTTTTACATTTTTAGCGAATGCGACCCTCAAAGGGGAAAAATCTAAAAGGTTAGGAAAAATAGCGTTAAGTGGAAAAAACAAATAACAAACAGAAATTTCTTTATAATGAGCTAATAGCAAATATTCAGCTTGTTGAATTAAGATTGCAAATTTCTATTCTAAAGTATGAAGACAGCAAGTGCAGCACACTCTCCCATTTGCAGGCCGTGCTACAATCGCATAAATTTCCACACTTGCAGGAAACGATTTTCACGTATTTGCACAATATTTTTCCATCTTCCTGTCAAAATCAATATAGTTGAATGAACTGTCAACTTCTCTAAATTGCTTCAATGCCAAATCAATGAAATAAGATTTATCAGGTATTCTCAAGATTGGCAGTGCTGCTACTGCTGGCAAATCTTTCAATTCAATTTTAGATTTTTGTTTATGTGAATTTATTTTTTCCATAGCGTCTCTGATTTTTCCGCCTTTTACGTTTTTAGCGAGAATTGCGAGCGAAACCTCTGCATTCGGAGCGACCCTGTGCTTTATTCATAAAGCAAAACATACAAGCCCGAAACCCTCTGAAAATGATTAAGCACCGAAGGCTTGATTTCGCCAGAAATTGATTAATGAATTTTGCGAGCTGGCAAGGAAAAGCTTGTTTGTTTTAAGGGGAAAAACCTAAAAGCTTAGGAAAAATAGCGTAAAATGGAAAAAATAAATTACAACATAATAATATCTTAATTGATAATATACCAGTACGACTGAAGTGAATAAAATTTCACGCTTTAAGAGCTTACTTCTTGCCGTCTGCAAGACCAAAGCCTTAAATGGTTAATCGAGCACCCTCGCATTCTTTGCGAGATGCCTTTTATGGCTTTGAATTTGCATAATCGTTAGAAAGCTACTAAAGTCGGTTAGCCTGTATGGTAAGATGGAAACAGAAATTGAAAGATAAATTGTTGAAGAAATAATATTTTTATTTAGATTCTGATATTTCATGCCAAATTAAGAATAGAAAACATTTTGTAATTATATTTGTTTCTATAAATTACTTACAAATTACAAAATATAGGAGCTTGATTCAATCAATCTTGGTTTAAGCATTTTGATCAGTGGAATGGGTTAATTCTATGAAGGCGGCACATGCTTTGATTAGATGTCTACCAGAATTAAACGCTTCTTTGCACTGATGTTTGTGAAACCAGTCACAACGAGGGCATATCGCCTCCGATGGATTATGTGTCATGCAGAGTTCTTCCTCAATTTTGAGATCGTTGCGGGCCAATTCAGCTGAATGGAAAAAAATAGCCAATTCCTGATCACGCATCCTTTCGGGAAAAACCTGGGGTAACTCATGAAAGAATGCTGTAATGATATTTTCTAAATTGCTTGCCCGTGCTGCCTTGATTTTCTCACATAGATTTTCATTTTTCAGAAAACCTGTTTTCTTAAGAGCTTCCTTTACGGCCTTATGACACCACTGCCCCATTTCGGGTCTTGCCTTGGCCACAAAATTTAAATATCGCTCGACACCACCATTGATCAATGATTCAATAGGTTGTAGACAAAATATTTCACTAAACAAACCTCGCCACTGAATGTCGCCATAAGTACGAAAGAAGCAACAGATTTGAACGCGATTCTCTTCAGCAGCATAAGCTTCCAGCTTCATATCATGGGCCAAGTTCTCATCTGCTGTGCCTATCGACAAATTCTTAGTATCTTGAGCCAAACGTACAGATCGGTAAAACCATGGCAGAGCTTGATAAAGAAGTTCGAATTGGCTTTCGATAGAAGGTGCAATTTTAGCATCCCTTACAAACGTTTCACCACGCTCAATATAACTAACTGCCAAATTTCGGATGTTTTCTGGCTGAAGTATTTCTTCTGCGATTTTGTCATAGTGAAAGTCCTCATCAGTCTCAATCTCATCTATTATTCCTCGCAATTTTTCGTAGCAACGGATCGGCATGAGAAGAACTCGCTGATAAAGAAACTCAATCGACTTCTTAAGTTCTTCTTTCGGGTTTATGGTTAACAAACGTAACGAATTCAAAGCCTCGCGAGATGCGTCGATTTCGGAAGTGTGAAAGTGTGCACATGTTGTAATCAAATCTCCGGATACCGATCTCAGAAATTGTACATCATTGCGGAGATGACTGTCTTCGGCTTCGTATAAATTTGCCCAAAAAGTGAATATTCCTTGGGCGACAAACAACTCTTCTCTCGCTTGTGACAATAGGTGCGGTAGTATTATCTCCATAGGAGGAATGTGCGAAAGCATTGCATTATGGTTTCGAGATCCTATACGTATCTGATGTAACAGGTGCGACTTAATTTCGTCTTTGGTGGTGGCCATATTAAGACATCGCAACGTATTTGCCTTCATGAGACGCCAACGAGCGCCATAATAGAGGCACAATGCCCGAAGAAAATCCTGTTGAGGGTTGAAATCCATACAATGGTTCTTTTACTCTTCTTTATCGGAATCTATTAAACGATGTTCTATGATTTTAACCATTTTCGTAGATACTATTTCTGCACGGTTTGTAGGCAATCCCAAATCACACATTTTAGCAGTCATAGACTTCTGCACTTCAATCACAAATTGCTCATATCGGTTTTGCTCAACTGTTACGGCAATGTTGTTAATTGTATCCAAAATTTCCTTAGTTTCCAACTGAGATATTTCTTCAATTTGTTTGACCATTGATTCGGGGTTGTCTTTAGATGAGAGCCAATTACAAATTGCTTTACCTGCATTCTTACCACACTCCTTACCAAATGCCTTAAAAAAAGCCTGTAGGAAAATCCCCATTACAACACCCGTGATAGCCCAAATGCCTGGCTCAACTGGAAAACCCTGAGTATCGCTATCTGGCAATGTACCACGCTGCAAAAATAACCCATAAGGTGCAAGTGTTTTGCCAACCGCTTCTCTGCACTCCTGTATTTTTACCATATCACATATCTCCATATTAAGATTTAGCCGTACCCATTGTTTCAATGGTTCACAAACATAATTTCCTTCTCGAAACATTTATAATGTAACAAAAGTTAATTACACTAACAATAAAATTTATTCTATTATCATTTCATAATTACAAGTAGAATTCAAACATAATTGCTAAACTATAGCTTTACTCATCGAACGGCCAAACCTTATTATTCCTGCTATAAAACCTATCAAGTCTGCCCTTAAGAATACTGCCAATCTGACCTGCAATATAAGCCGGCCAATCGCCTTTCAAAGAATCCTCCGTAAGAAATATGCCTTCAATACCTGAACTTTTATAAACATCCATTTTATGCTTAGTCTGCCTATCATATTCAGCACTACCAGTGACACCAAAGTACTCCATTATAAGTCCATACTCCGGTAATTGGAAATCAGGGTACCAAATCTTGGTCTTGCCATCATCCACAACAGCCAATGGCGATTCATAATTGTAAAGAATATTCTCTTTTTCAAGAAACCTTGCTATCTGTCTTTCACCTTTACTTTTGAAATTCTGCCTTCCTTTTATGTAAAAATCACCTTTCATTCACTGTTAAAATAGATAAAGTATTTATAACTTTCGAATCCTTAAAAACGAAATAAGACGACGCTGACGATATCAAATCATGATGATAAACTCAGACCTTATAATAAGCGCTTACCGATGAAAACAAACCATAACTTACTATTCCAAACACCCAAATCCCAAAGATGTACCCCTTCCCTTGTCCCATTAGAGGCCATGTACAGTTGCCACAACGCCGAACCTCTAACATAACTACGTTACATAATTACTTCCCTCCCCCCTTGGACCGTAACATGATTATTCATCAAAACGGTAACTCACAAGAACTAAAGGGGTTATGATTATTTTAGCTGTGTAACATGATTATTACAGAATTATGTTACAATCCAATACCTTTTTGTAACCTGAGTACAATCATGTTACATCATATTTTCTGCCTAATCCGCATTTTTGAATTTTAGTAAATTTAAACTTATACCCTGTAACTGCTTTCCTAACAATGTAAGCTCGTATCTCAAATGAGCCTGCTTTCCTATTTTAACAGGCTTAATTATTTTCTTTTTGAGAAAAAGCCGAAGTATATCAGTGACGTTGTTGGCACTTATTCTCATGACGGGATTTTGTTTTATAATTTTTCGTCTGATAGAACTTGGCTGCATTGGTTCAGTAAGGGCTTTAATAATCTCTGCCCGATGCGAGTAGCATATCCATCCATAAAATTTCCAGTTCACTATGGGAAAATCAAATTTCAAAGCGGGTAAACCTTGCATTTTTAGAATTCTATTTTGGTATTGTCTGCCGTCTTCTGTGAACCAATATAATCTGCTCCTTGTGGCATGTGGATTCAGACAAACGATTATCCGAGCTCGCAGAAGCTCTTGCAGGACATAGCTACAGCAATATTCTCGAAAACCGGTGATAATAGATAATTGTTTTGCAGTCATGGGCTGTTTTAAAGAAATCATAATGGTTTTTCGTCGCTTTCCCTTGGTAAGCCAACTAAGTACACATTTTCGCATTTCTCCCTGACAACCCCTTTCACTCTTTTTAAATACAAAAAATGCTTTGCCTTAATAATGTTTGAACTGATTTGCTCGGCAAAACTTTGGTTTCTAAGAACCTTAAAACACAATTGCGAAGAATTACCCAATGTCAAGATGGGCAAAATACGACAGTTTGAATATGCCAGAAGTGCCATATAGTTGCTACTTATATCACATTAATGTGTTCATTTTTTTCAACAAAAATTAAGTAAACTTTTTTATACATGCATCTTTAGAAATTTATCTTAGTTATAGCAAAAACCTTTTTTGAACTTTAAGTTGTACAATGAATGAGAAATTGGGTATAAGTTAAATCTTGTGTTTTTATCTTGCTCCGGAGGGTTTTGGGATGACTTTTAAAATTTTCATTAGGATGTGCTATAATGACAGAGCGAAATGCAGCAGAAATTTCTACAACAAAAAAATATGCTTTGAAAATTGGTTCTGTGGCAACACTTATTTTCTTGGCAACAATTCTCATCCCTTATTGTTACGACCAAAGCAATCTTCGTGATTTTATTCAGGCAGAGAAAAAAGGGGGTCTTATTGTTAGAGAATTTTCTAGTCAAATTTTTTCTCTTCACTTAGAAGAAACCAACGGTAAACTTGTAGATTCCAATTCACCAAGGGACTTTCTTAGGACATCAGAAGAGTTCTTAAAAGATAAATTATTGGTTAGTAATGATTATATATCTCAGATGAATAAAGTTCGTGAATTAGTAACATTAAAATTGGTTATGTTTATTGCCGTATTATCTATTCTATTGTTTTTAGGTATAACACTAGTCGTAAACTTTATTAAAAAATTTTATATCCGTACTCCGTTAATCGGCTTCATATTTGTAGGTACACTTTTGAGTCTAAAATTATTTGGTCTTCCACATACAAATTATAAATTTCATCTAATATTTGGAATTATATATGGCTCCTTGCTTTCGCTAAGTGATTTTCTTCTAACATTAGATCTGCATTTATCAAATGATAGAGCCGAACCAGACGATAAAAATTGGGGAGGATACTTATCCTCACTACAATATAAACATAGATTTTGGACATCGGTCTTTAATATGTCTGTTGCCTCAGTGTTAACAGCACTATGTACATTAAGCTTTATTACTTTTGACGTATTCCAAAGAGTTTTTGGGGAAGGTTTTTCTACCAATCCATTAGTAGGTCTGTTGATTGCTGTCATCATCTCATTAGCAATGATTTTCGTAGGAGTATTTTATCCGATTCAAAAACATATAGCAAATATTGAAAAATCGATGATAGGAAAACCTTAATAGCTCACTAATATTGAATTAAGACAGGTACTTATGCTTATGAAATCAATTAGCCAAAATAAAAAAATACTAAAACAAAAACGTCCATTGGTATCACTAGGTATCTTTTCTCCTAGACATTGGTCGTCATTTAAGCCAAACGACAAAAATCAAATCAGTATTTATAAGGCATTACGACAAGCAGGGTTTAAAGAGACCATTTGGCAGTTTATATATCGTGGACAAATTGGTGGGCTTGTTTTACCCTTAAATGATGGAAGAGCTGAGTTACACGTGAGATTTTATACAAATACAATTGAAGCTGAACTTGAAGTTGGTCGTAAATTTATCGGTCACTTCCTCCAGCCTCGTTTTCAAGCTGAATCAATTGTTTTGAGTAAAATAAAAAAATACCTTTCACAAGAGGATTTTGAAACAGCAACGACAATGTTTCGTGAAGATCGCTCTCAACCAGTTTTTCATGATTTTAGTAGCAACTTTGATTGTTCATTTATCTTTATTGCTGTATCAATTTCTTTGCTTTCATTAATACTCGTAATATTCAATATAATATCTATTTTTATTTCTGCTATTGCTAGTTTGTTTGTAATCTTACTCTATAAAACATTACCTGGCAAAAACACTATCAATCAACCGATCCAATAAATCCAATGCATGATTTTTTTCAAAAACTTATCATTTTGGGGCAATCATTGGGGTATCCTGGATTGGCAATCCTAATGTTTATAAATACTGCGTTAGGATTTCCACCGAGTGAACTTATATGTGTTGGATTCGGGGCTTTAGCTGCAAAACATCAAATCAATATTTATCTTGTTATAATTATTGCAACAATTTCAAATCTTTTGGGGACGTGTTGTTGGTACTATATAGCAAAACATAGTGGAAAAAATAAGATTGATATGCTATTTAGAAAAATTCATAGGAGTAGGTACAATAAATTAGCTTCACTTTTTGGATTTGGAAAAGATGCAATAGAAATTGTATATCGGGCATATAAAAATTCTGGAAAAAGTATTATATTATTTGGTAGGAATATTCCATTAATAAGGTCTGTTATTTCAATACCTGCTGGAGTAACTCAAATGCCCCCGATGCAGTTTATTTTTTTATCCTTAATTGGCATAAAAATTTGGGTAATAATATGGTGTTTATTGGGTTATTATCTTGTTTGTGATCCGATTTCAATAAGATTCTACTCTGTCCTTATAGGAGCCATAGTTATTATCATATTCATTAGCTTTAAATTAAGCACAAACAATAAATCATCTCGGTCTCCATAAATATTCGTAATTGATAACAAGTATGGTACAAAAAGTTATTCTTTTCATTCCTGTCGAATGTGATACTCATTTATCCGTAGTGATTTCCAATTTAGAAATCCTATCCAACTCTCGTTGTTTAAAAATTTCCAATTCTTTAATCAATCGCTGGGTTTCAGGACTGAACTTACTGACATGGGTGTTTTTTGAATTGGTTTCCATTTTTTACAAAAATTTATGAAGTATGAGAATACAAACAGTAAAATTTATAAATGATAAACTGATTTATATTTGTAGATTAGATAAATGTTTTATGAGCAATAAGACCAAAAACCTTACGCCCTAAAAACATGAACAGAACCGGTCATATCCTGCACAGGGCGTCGACCACTTTTGTTCGTGTAATTGGGTGGAAAACTTATAAAGGGTCTTATTCTCATGATTTGCCTGATGGAATTTAAAGAACAATATGAAAAAGCAAAAAAGCATCTTCTTGCTGATGAGTTAATTTGTAAAGCTAATAGAGATCTTTTGAAAGAATTCTTTGTATTTGAAGAATGGAAATTGAAACGGCAGAATGGCTTAGCAACGCTGGATAATTCCTGTTATAAAACACTTTCAGGTTATGTCTACAAATTGAAAAAAGTAAATGATTGGTTCAAGAATAAGCCATGGAAAGATTTGACAAAAGAGGACATACAGAAAGTTTATGATGACCTGGAAGATGGGATCATAAAGAACCAAAGGGGACAAAAATATGGGGACACTGCTGGTTATTATAGTAAGATTTTTCGGGGTAAGCCTTTCAAACTTGCAGGAAAGTCAGAGATAGCTGAAAATGTTCTGGAATACCATACTTCAATGAGCAACAAAGAAGTACGATTTGTTACTGAAGAAGAATTCAGAAAATTGGTTAGTGTCGTATCAAATCCTGCACATCTTGCCCTGTTATGGTTGCAGTGGGATATTGGAGAAAATATTAACACTTTATTAGCTTTGACAAAAAATAATATTATAAAGCAGAAGAACCCACATACAAACGAGAATGAATATATAGTTAATCTGCCAAAAGCAAAAATCAAAAGGAGCCGAATAACACGAAGTGAGCCAACATTATATCCCGAAACAGTAAGGTATTTAGATATGGTTCTTAATGGCCTCAAAGATAATGATAAAATATTCACATTTGAACATCGGCAGGCATTAAAAGTTATTCAAAATGCTTGCAGAAAATCAGGAGCTAAATGCATGCCAATCGGTGATGCAATTCGATGGAAGGACCTACGATCAGGTATGGCCTGTCATTTGTTAAAATCCGGATGGACAAGGGATGAAGTAAATGCTCGATTGGGTCATACACCCTCATCAAAATCACTTAATGCCTATATCAACTATCTTGCAATCGATAGACATGCCCCAAAGAAAAGGCTCTTAACAAGCAATTTGCAAGAAGTTCAGAATGAGCTTGAAGAAGCCAGAAGGCGAGAAAAATTACAGGCAGAGCGTATTGAAAGACAACAAGAAGAACTTAGAGCATTGCAAATGAAAGTGGATGAGGTTCTCAGGCTAAAAGGAATAGCTTGATCAGATTTGAAGTCTGAACAAATGAAAAAAGAAAAATAATTTATGGAATCCTTCGGTCGATATGCGGGATATCTACATTGCTGTAGAAATCTGCTATACATGCTTCACAACAGAAATATTCTATCTCACCCAGAGGTACGATTCCCCTTGGGCCTAAGACGGATTTTTCCACTGTGATTACATCGACGCCAAGTTCAAGTTTTTTTCTGCATTGACTGCACTCCATTTTTGAAAAACCTCCTGTTTATTTTGTTATTTCAGAATATCTGCTTTAAAATACATTGAACTTGTTTGTCATTATTTTGAAAACAGGTGAACACTGGTCAAATCCCTTACCTTAAAATACTGAATTTTCCCGATACGAATTTTTTTTCAAAAAAGCTATAATATAATTACAATGAAGTAGGGAATTTTCAGTAAATTTTCAATCAAACGCCAAGGAGATTCGATATGAATTTTTCTAAAGAAACTATGAATGCCTTATACGCATGGCTCGCACCAGAAACCGCCTATAAATGGCATCCCATCGATAATATTCAGTACCATCTATTCATAGGACATGTCTGGCATGACTGTCGCGGCCTTTGGGATGAGCGTTTTGCAAGAGATATAATAAAAAATAAAGCAAAAGAGTTACATCCGGAATGGGCAGAAGATTTACTTGAAAAATTTGCAGAAGACCACAAAGCACTTGGAACTAAAATACTCGATTTTTTATGCAGCTTGAAAGAAAAGGGAATGCTAAACGAACTTATTTAGGTTTGATTATAAAAAGGAAAAGATTCATGGCTGAACAACAAATAACAATTGCAGAATTAAATAATTTTCGCAGACCTGCACTTAAAATTAGAGGAATTGGCGGATGGCTCACTATTCCAGCAATCGGACTGGTCTGTGCTCCCATTATATCCACATTGCAATTCTTCGTAGGTATTAGCAATATACAAACGTTTATGCCTGAACTTACAAGTGATTTGCGTCTATGGTTTTCCGGAGTCATTGATATAGTCATGATAATCGCCGCTATCATTATAGCAGTTTTATTTTTTAAGCATCGCCGTAGCGCAATATCAGCATTCATTGGACTTATAATTGCTTCAATTTTTGCTAACCTTATTCAAGCTCTTATCAACGCATCTATATTTAAAGAAGTCACAATCGATTCCATTAATCCTGTGATTGCTGTATGCGTTTATGCAACGATTTGGATTCCATATTTTATGAAATCGAAACGAGTCAAAAATACGTTTACAGAATAAAAAGATTTTATCAGGTGCAATAAAATTATTGGTTTGTCACATCAAAATTAGATTGGTTTGAAATTATGAATAATGAAACAATTTACCATTTATTGGGTAAAATTTCTATTGCCTTTGCTTCACTTGAGCATGGAATGGTTTATCTTCTTGAGTATTTACTTACCAAAGAAGAATGCTCATTAGTTGCAGTTTATATATTGCACGGTATGTCAATCTCAAAGTTGATTGAGAAAGTTCGATTGATAGCAAAAATTCGATTACTGGAACACAAGGCGGTCTTTGCGAAACTTGAGGAAATCCTCGATAACATTGATGAATTTCGTGAACAGCGAAATTTGTTTATACACGGTAATTGGCATTTCAATGAAGAACCAGCCGATAATGCCGATTCTGTTACGGTTGTTAACTACAAGCCTAAATTGGACAAGAAATCGGGGAAATGGGAATGCCTAAAATATGAACACTTAACTAAAACAGAGCTAAATCAATTATTTCAAGATGTTGCTACCGTTCTCAGTGATTTTAGGAAAATAGATACAAAAATTCGCCATGTAAAGTTTACCTGAAATATAATTCGCGAATAATTTTGAGCTAATAACCTAAACAGAAGATATGTGTTGTCTGTGGTGAAAGTTCAGCATAAATTCGTATCTTAACCCAAATCCTAATCTGTTGTCACTTTTGCATAGTAAATCAGTTCATTTCTTAAAAAGCCTTATAACAGCGTTTTGCGTATGAAGCAAAAACAAGTTGTTGAATGGTTAGAGAAAAGTGAAAACCGAAAATCCATAATCACGCATTTGAAACAACCAATGACAGCCTTGCAACTGACAAAGTACACAGGGCTTAGTTTAGATCAATGTTCAATGCTTTTAGGACAGTTGACTCTATGCAGACTGGTTAAATGCTTAAATCCAACTGCCAAACGCAGCCGTTTATACTGGCTTACACCTATTGGTATATTGTGCCAAAGAAAATTACGAAACGATAAAAATCTTCCATCCATCGCTAAAAATTTACCTGATACTGATTGGGAATTATATGGCTGGTTATGTTATAGCCATCGTGCCGCAATTATTAGAACCTTAACCGAACCTATGCAGCCGGCGACAATTAAACGCAAGGCGGTTCAGCAAAATCCTCAAATGAAAATGAGTGCAAATAATGTTCGAGATGTTATCAAATTATTTTTGCAAAAAGGGCTGGTCAGGAAAGTTATTGCCAAAAGGAAAGTTCATCCAAAATATGAACTTACCCAACAAGGAATTCAATTAAAAAATATTCTCACCGAGGCAGGTGTATGATTTTTCAAAATGGCAGGTTCATATCAGGTTAGCGATTACAGCGGAATTGAATCAAAGGGAGATAAGCATGATTCAATTTATGGCGGAGAAGCTTTTTATTCAGTCGGTGCGGAAAGAACCCTTAAGGAAAAGATAGCTGATGTTCATGGATACGATTCCAGGCAAGTGAGTTTTATTGATGATCTTGAAAACTTTTTCAACGATAAAGAAAAGTATCAACATGCGGCACAAAAATTCAAAACTTATGTAAAGTGCCATATAAATCCTCCTCAAAATGCAGAATCTGTAATAGATGAATTAATGAATTCAGGTTATATAATGGCTCTTGAAAGATTGTCTGCTCCTAATTCATCAAACGATTTGAAGTTTTATAAGCGATATGCTGCTAATCGTGGTGTAACAAGGCCGCAGGCAATGCTGTTTGGCCCAAATGGGACTGTCAGGCAAGCATTTAGTATATGGAAAATACAAGAAGCATTGAGAGGCCAACACCGTGCCAAAGAGAAACCTCATAATCATCAGACAATGAAGGTTTATAATGAAGCTGCTTTTAATACATACAGTATTCCTGAAATTAAAAATAAGCATGGTGATTATGAGCAGGTAGATATTTCTGCTGATAATAATAAACTTCCTGATGGTCTTGAAGGCCAGATAGCCAAATCCTTTAACAGAAATCCTAACCTTCGTGGTTATTACGTGGGTACAAAGAGGCTTTCCGGTGATCTATCTTATAAAATTGTTGAAGCAATGGCTATTGAATTTCTTGCAAAACAGAATGATTATAAACCAATCCGTCTTAGGACATCCCAATTAGAAGATGTTATTGTAAAAGCAAATGAAGCTGGCAAGGATGCTTTTGTGGAATTATATAATATTTCCGGAAAAGATGATAAATTCTTTGAATATTATTGGGATAAAGCACGAAAAACATTGAATGATTATGCAATAACTCTTTGGCAAAAAAGAGACTGCTTTCGTCAGGCAATTGCAAAAAGGAAGGCAAAACCCTTCCCAGGAACAATTTACATTAACAACGGCAGATATTATTGGCTGCCTAAAAAAGATGAAAAGCCTTTGGCGCTTATTCCTGAAAGCCGGAAGAACAAATTGCCTGGTTCTCTTTTGAAAAATGAACCTGGAGGCTATTTTTGGTGGATGCCGTATTTGAAATTTCGAAGGCGTTTAATACCCGAAGGACAAAAGACAGCCACTAAAGATTATAAAATCGCGAAGAAACTGCAGCAAAAGGAATGGGAAAAAATACAGAAATATGAACCTAAGATTGCTGAAAAATTAATGAATGTAAGGATATGTGGTCGTGCTACAAAGCATAAACCAACTGCTTGTAAAATAGCAAAAAAACTATGGCACCAAATACAGGAAAACGACCCCGAGAAAGCTGCAAGAATCATGTATGATGGACGGCCTGAAAAAACTAAACCTGATATTGATAAGGTTTGGCCTTGTTGGGCAGAAGAAAAGGAAAGACTTCTTTCAATGAAAAATGAGCCTCAAATGCCAATAGTTTATCCAGAGCAAGCCATACATGATGAATGCAAATATGGGCTGCGTGTTCCGAAAAAACTCGAAAAAATTGTTGAAAAAATCAAAAATGTCGACTGGCTGAAAAGAGATGCAATGCTCGTATTTGAAGATAAAGCCTTGCCAGTCCCAAGAGAAATAGCAATTAAATCAAATGGAAAGGAATGGACAAATGAACAAGAAAAATATGGTAAAAGATTCGTCATGCAAGGTTGTACATGTATCGATAGGGATACTGGGAGAATCAGAATCGATATCTATAGTCCGGGATTTGGCAAACCTCGGATACTTACCGAAAAAGTATATCAGGTTGTCTATGAAATTATCCGAGAAACAAGCCCAAAAACTCTTAGAGCAATACAAAAATGGTATGATAAAGGGACCAAGACTGGAGCGGATTCAACAATCCCGATAAGTGAGGCCTTTGCAAAGACAATGGCAATTAAAGAAACAGGCTTGCCTACCGATATACCATCTAATGTCGTCAAATATGCTCAGAAAATTTTTTCAGATAAATGTAAAGTTGAGCCATCTGTAATTGAAAAAATTAAAAGCAAGTTAACAGGCTAACAAAATGAGGCTATATATCATTAATAGAAAAATCAAATTCCCATCCTTCATGCCCTGCTAAAATAGTTTCTAACTCATCCATTGAAAGGAATCTTCCGTCAACTAACAGTCCATGCGAGTCGCTTTCACGATCATAGGTTATACTGCCACGCATTTTACCATGGGTTAATGTTACTGAATTCATTGAGGCATCCAGGTACTTTATAGAAATTGCTTCCTTGATTTTCTTACGTAACTGTCCAAGAGCAGAATATGGACTCGTCTCTGAGAAAGCTTCTATCTGATATCCACATCCATCAGGCTGTTGTTCGGTAGCGATTAAATGCCACCCCATAGGCAACTGATGACTGCTTATTTGAAATACTCTCTTTTTGCCTGCGCAGTCATGATATTCATCAATTATGGGAAAAACCTGATTATCATTTGGTAAATCATTTGAGTTATTATTTTTTCTAATCATGTTACGCTAACTCCTATATATTTAACGTTAATTTTGATTATTAAATAATGACATTTTGCTTGTATATCAAGTGAATTTTATATGACAATTTCAAAAAGTAAAATCAGTGCAACCCTTATAAAGTAGCCAATAAAAAACTACATATGGCAGAATTTTCAAAATCTTTAGAAGAAAAAGCACAACAGATTATCCAGGATTTTGATAATAGGGACTGGGACAATTCAATTCCCGCGATATTGAAACGCGAAATTGCCTTTACTGTCGACCAAATCAAGCGATTTAAAGAATTTCATAATGACCAGATTGAAGAATTTTATAAAACAGAGTGTGACATTGAAACAGAATTATTGCAGGTAGAAAGCAGAACTCCCAGATACTCTCCATATAAATATCCTGAAAGAGAAAAACTGCAACGACAACTGGTCGGAGTAAAAAGTGAAAAAAGAAGGCAGGAAGTCTTCTATGAAGACAGAATGCAGAATTTCGAAAAGAATTTGCTGGCGTTAATACATAAACACGAGCAGGTCAGAAATATCGATGATAAACCTTGATAAAATTCTGCAAAAACTCGAACCATTAATGTCCAACCAAGTTGAACATTGGTGTAAGGTAATGGAAATTGGCTCACCTGAATTAAAAGAACTGATTGAAAAACAGATTATTTCAATAGCCTATAAAAAATTAGGAAATTTCCACAAGGAAATTCTTTTATCCTTACCTTCTAAAAACAAATCCAGGGGTATGTTTAATCTTGGAACAGTTATTTATAAGGATGAAAAATGGCCTGTCGGTCTATCCAAATCTGAAATTATGCAGAACATGGCTATTTTCGGAAGGTCTGGTGCTGGCAAAACCAATGTTGCATTTCATATAATGAAACAGCTTGAAGAACAGAATATCCCTTTTTTATTTTTAGATTGGAAGCGAACAGCACGCCACTTACTACCAGGATTAAAACGTAAAGTTAATATCAATACTCCTGGCAGAAAATTAGCAGAATTTAAGTTTAATCCTTTTATTCCTCCTGTCGGTCTTGAGCATAATGTATATATTAATCAAATAGTGGATATTTTGGCAGAAGCATATACATTAGGTGATGGCTCAAAAAGTGTTTTACAAAAAGCAATCTCTGTTTGTTATCAGCAAGGAAAGTCAACTGTAAAAGATATCATTCAGCAAATAGAAAAAATGCCTGATAAAGGCAGAGTCGGCAATTGGAAAATCTCTGCCTTAAGAGCCATGGAAAGCCTGGATTTTGCAGATATTACTTCCACAAATCAATTAACCCAGCAGGAAATGACATATTCACTATTGCGGGAAAATACAATTATTGAATTGGATGCTTTAAGTCAGAACGCCAAAAAATTCATTATTCCTGTTTTATGTCTGTGGCTTTATTATGTAAGGCTCGCAAGCCCCGTGCGTGAAGAGTTAAGTTTTGTTATTTTTTTGGAAGAAGCTCATCATGTTTTATATAAACAGGAAAAAAGAAGCAGTGAAATGCCTCTGGAGATGCTATTGCGTCAATGCAGAGAGATTGGCATAGGAATAATTGTAATAGACCAGCACCCGCATTTAATATCCAGTGCTGTTTTAGGTAATAGTTTTACAAGCATCTGTTTAAATTTAAAGGACCCAAGCGATATTAATAAAGCTGCTGCCATGTCTTTGGTTGACTCGGATGAAAAAAATTGTTTCAGTATGCTGCCTGTTGGACATGGTATAGTCAAATTGCAAGATCGGTGGCGCAGGCCATTTTTAGTCAAATTTCCTGCTGTAAATGTTCAGAAAGGTTCTGTAAGTGATGGGGATATTTCAAATTATTTGCGACTCAACAAAACAGGTTCAGGCCGGAAAACATCTAAAGTCCTTGAATTTGGACAGAGTCCACAGGTTCCACTGTTTGATAATAGTTTAAATAACACATCATTTGAATTTCTGCAAGACATAATTACACATCCTGATGATGGAGTTAAATTAAGATATAAAAGGCTCAATTTAAGCACTGGCAGTGGAAATAGAATTAAAGAACAATTGTTAGAGCATGGTTGGATTGAATCTCAAGCAATAGCTATGGGTAAAACCAGGAAGACTGCTTTGCGACTTACAAAAAAGGCAGCAGAATATTTTGAGGGTGAAATTTCCAATACAGGATATGGCTCAATAGCTCACGAATACTGGAAAAGGTATTATGGTTATAAATTTCATATGCAGGGATACCAGATTAATTTTGAGGTTCCCAGAAAATACGGGAGAGTTGACGTTGTAGCTTCTAAAGGTAATGGAAAAATTGCAATTGAAATTGAAACTGGCAAATCCGATTTTATTAAGAATGTGAAACATGATTTATCGTCAAGATTCAATAAAGTGCTAATCGTGGCCACTGACAAAAAAGCTTTTAAGAAAATTGAATATCAAATTGCAAAGGAAGGTTTGTTTATCCCTGAAAGGGTTGAGATAATTGCGGCAGGTAGTTGAATATTTCAATCAAAGAGATACCCATTTGCCCAACTCACCGCATAAAAATGATTCTGAGAAATGGGAGATATGGTAAATTCTATGGTTGTCCGAATTTCCCTTATTGTAGAAAAACAGTCGATTATAAATATACAAAACAATGTTAAAATTATTACAAAATATTAAATTAATTGTTACGATTGATCATTGTGAAAAGTTTATCAGCCAATTCACGGTCGAGTGTTTTCAATATCTCATATTGTTTTAATGCTGATTCCTGGCCGCCATGTCTGATATAAGCAACCCCAAGATTCATATGAAATTGCGCAAAATCCGGTAATAACTCAATAGCTTTTTTATAATTCTTTATCGATTCTTGAAATTGTCCAAGCATATAATATGTCGCACCTATATCGTTGTACGCATGTGCAAAATTCGGCTCAATGCTCAAAGTCTGCTCGAAAACATCAATCGCTTTTTCATAATTTCCAAGCTGATTATAGTAAGTCCCCAGATTATAATATTCCTGTGCAGATATATCGGGATTCAATTTTATAATATACTTGTATGTTTCTATCGCTTTGTCATATCGGCCCAATTTACCATATAAGTTTGCAAGATGCTTGTGAGCAGAAATAAGATTTGGCTCAATAACTATTGCTTGTTTATGATATTGAATAGCATCTTCCACTTTATCTAATCTATAATGTGCCACGCCAAGGTTGTCATAGACAGATGCAGAATTTGGTTCAATTTCTATTGCTTTATTGAAAATTGCTATTGCGTCCTCATATTTATTGAATTTATCACAGTAAATCGCACCCAGCGTATCATATGCCTCAATGCAATTTGGTTCCATTTTTATAGCCTGTTTGCAGGCCTCTGCTGCTGATTCATAATGGCCGAATTGAAAATAAATTAATCCCATTGTGCTGTAGGCTAAAGCATTATTCGGGTTTTTCTCTAATACTCTTTTACAAATACTTATCGAATGGTCATAAAGTGAATTATACTTTGTCATATCTTCATTTTTAGGCAAATTTATCACTAATAGTTGAATAGCTGCCAGGGCATTGTCATATTGTTCAAGTTTGGCATAAATTTCTGCAAGATTTGAACATGAACTTAAATTATATCCGATGCTGATGCTTTTTTTCAAAACCTCTAATGCTTCTGTGTAGCGTCCAAGACAGTTATAGGCTCCCGCCAAATTACTTAAAGCATCTGCGTTATTCGGGTCAATGCTAACACTTTTTTTCAGAGATTCCAATGCTTCTTCATTTCGACCAATATATAAATATACTGTTCCCAGGCAATAATTAGCCAATGAAGAGGCGGGGTCAAGTTTAATAGCTAATTCGGATTCTTTTATTGCTTCGTCGGCGTTTCCTAACTGGCCATATACCATTCCAAGATGACTATGCGCTTTAGCTAAATTTGGGTCAATTTCGATTGCCTTTTTAAAGTATTCCACTGATTCTTTGAAACGGCCACATTTGGTTTGCGCGGTGCCGAGTCCGTCAAATGCTTCCGCATAATCGCCTTTAATACTTATTGCTTTATTCAACGATTCGATAGCTTCTTCAATTTTACCGTAATTGCCGAAAGCCCTGCCAAGATTATAATAAGCCTCTGCATTATTGGGATTTATTATGATAGATTCCTTGAGAGCCTCTATTGCCTTTTCATATGCACCTGATTTAATATCTTCAATGCCACTATTCAAATACTTTTCAGCAGCATTAGGCTCATTGACTGTATTAGTTTTATTGCCCTCATCTGTTTTCTTGTGGCATCCCGATAAAGTCGCAAGCAAAATTACACATATACAAATTATAGATAATAGTTTTCGATTCTTTTTTGTGTTCATCACATTCTCCTTAACGATTATTCTTTCATCCAATTTTCAGCTAATAAAGAAAAGTCGAGAAAATTTACAATTCCATCTGCTGGAATAGGAGCGACATCAGCCAAAGGATTATCAGGCGGCTGTAGCCACTGTTCCGCAAGTAGGTATATATCTTCAAAATCCACTTCACCATCTTCGGTGATATCTCCTACCAGACTGATACTTCGAGTCGCTTCTGGGGTGTTACCATACGCTCCCATATCAATCCTTCCGCCATTAGGCAATGGTTCATTTTCGAAAGAAGAAGGATCACCGGCATCAATACAAGGCGAATTATAGCGCAAATGATAATCCGTATTTTGTGCCCATACGATCCTTGTGCCTATTCCTCCGCCACGTGTAATCATACACACAGTAACCTTGATCCATTCATTACCATTAAATAAAGGATTTGAATGTATATTTCCAATGCCGGCATCATCTTCTTCTATACAGGAATAGGTCGCTGAGCAGCCGTATAAATCGTCACCGTTATTCCATATTATAGAATTATTAATGGTTGCATTGCTATTCTCAGAACAATACACCCCATTATTGTTGTCTGCGATGGTACATTTACTTATATAGGGTGAACTTCCAGAATCGCAATAAACACCACTGCCGTAAAGTCCTAAATCATTTTGGGCAATTATAGTGTTTGCGATGACAGGTGAAGATTCATTTACACAATAAATTCCGCCGCCATACTGTGCTGAATTATTTATAATTTTGCATTTTGCTATTGTCGGTGAACTATCGTAACAGGCAATTCCGCCACCAGTTCCTAACCCGACATTATTACTTAAAATGATGCAATTTTTAATTATTGGTGAAGAATTCTGGCAGAATATTCCACCGCCTGAATTTACATCTGAAATTGATGTTCCAGTGCCACCTAAAATTGTAAAACCATCAATAACAGATTTAGATGTTTCACCATTAACAAAAGAAACCACACTTCCTGAACTAATATTTCCACTAATAAATGTTTTATGGGGTTCGCCGCTGCTCTTAACCGTGATAGTTTTACCAAGAAAATTAATAGTTTCACAGTAAGTGCTTGGGGCGACGATTATGATATCGCCATTAACGGCGGCGTCTATTGCTGATTGAATCGTTGGAAAATCTGTTGGCACATAAAGATTTTGCGATTGACCTAAACCTGCAAAAATAATCAACCAGATAAAAACAAGTTGAAATATTCTTCTCATATCTTTCCTTTAGAAATTAACTCTTTTCATAAATACAATTTCTCCAGCGTGTTTTTGATATCAGGCATCATCACATTAGCGTACACCTCTGTCGTAGAAATTCGGGTATGGCCGAGTTGCTTTTGCACAAGCCTCATATTCCAATTACCTGCTTTAAGCAGGAAACACGCATGCGTATGTCTCAAGCAATGAATGGAGTACCTCGCAGGCAATCCAGCAAGTTTTGCGCAACGCTTGAAAGCCTTTTGTATCGCTCTTGTTGTCATATGCTTTCCTGTGTTGCTGGATATAAGCAAAGGCTGTTCAGATTCAGTTGATTCGCCGGTTGCCATCTTCCATTCCAGATACTCTTTGCAGTGCTTTTTGAAAATCGAATTAAAAAACACAATTCTTTTCTTGCCTCCTTTTCCTTTTCTCACGATTAATGAAGGAACAATATTTTCTAAAAATAAATCTCCGCAGTTCAAAGCAGCAATCTCCATGACTCTCAGGCCGGTAGCCAATGCAAGGTGAATAACGAAGTGGTCTCTAATAGCGGGTTTTCCGGATTTCATTTGTGCCTTAGCTTTTGATGTCTCCATTAATTTTTTTGCTTCTTTTTCTGACAAACATTTGTCAGGCTCAGGCACCCAGTTACTGAATTTCATTCTTTTTTAGGCATTTTGTTTTCTTTCATATTTGGCGGGGAAATATGAATGTTTTAAAATAAGGATGTGATTATTTAAACTCTTTGTTTTAAAGAAGATACGACGATTATGGCACCTTTGGTTATAGAAAAAAGTTTCTTTGAAAAATGAATTATTTGTGGCAATAATAAGAAGCGAAAATATTTGAAAAAAATTTATTTTTACGACGATTTCTCGGAAAATTGTTTTTGAAGTGGTAATAAAAAAAGGTTCACATTTCCCCGCCTAATGTGAACCTTTTGCGATATTATAGCAATTCAGCCAATGATTTTCAAACGATTTCCGAAACAACTTTTCACTTGATTTTGGTTTAACCGAAGGTAAAAATAATGGCGTTGCGAAAAATAGGACATTCCCTTGATATGTATTTTAAAGAAAAAAGTAAACGTCAAATGATTCTTTTGATAACCAGAGAGACTTCCTATAAAAAAACCTTTTCTCAAAATCGTAATTCTGTCCTCGCAACAAGTTGATTTTTTGAAACATAAGAGGGCACAGTGACAACCGTATGTCACCGGGAAATAAATTAAGCAGATATAACATGAAATTAACTTGACTTTAAATATTTGATTAAAGATACTTTTATTTAATAATTTTTCAGGAGAAAGAAAATGAAACCAATTCTGTTTGTATTGATTGTTGTGGGCCTTGCGTTATCCGTTTCGGAGGGAACAATTTCTTTAATTCCAGATAATAATAACCCTGACCCAAACGAAGAAGTTACTGTTTATGTGCAAACCGATACTCCTTTGTTTGCTATGGGAATTGGTATATATGTTCTTGGCGATGCAAACATTACAACAGCAATGTCAGAGGCAGACTGCAATCAATACGGTTGGGATAATGGATGGAATAGCGACCCCTATATCGATCCAAATGGGTATATTTATCTTGGCGGGGTGCGATGGGCATCAGACGCTAATGGCACTATCGGTTATTTTAAATTTCGTTTTAACAGATGGCAGACAAGAATTTATATAGACCAAGAAAACAGTATCGCTTTTGGCTGGGATGGCGAAAATCCATCATTTAATGTTCCATTCTCGAATGATGTTCTTTTATTTGGAGAGCCCGATCCAAATGAACCTAATGAGCCAAACGAACCCAATGTACCGCCTCATTATTGGCAAAATAAACTTGAAGAAATAATGAGTCATTTAATTCAATGTCCTGACTCAAATAGCGACATCGGTTTTGGAAAACCTGAAATTGAGGAGCGGCTTGACAAGGATAGAGGTGAAGAAGAGATGCTTTTGGATAGTGAGTCGACTGTTATTGAAATATATTCTGACATCACAACAAATCAAATTTGGACAGCTAATAATGTCTATTGGATTACCTCTCCTATCCAAGTGCAAGCCCTGTTGGTTATTGAACCGGGAACAACGGTGATGTTTGGTGACGATTATGGTTATTATGATTGTGCAATTTACGTAAATAATGGCGGTACGCTGATTTCTAAAGGTACACCTAATAACCCGATCATTTATACGTGTGATTTTATGTATCCTGATTGGGGATATTATTATGAATATTTAGAGTACTACGGAAATTATTATTTTTGTCCTATTTATATTGAACATACCGCTTGTCCTGCAACAACCGTAACATATAATTTCATTGAAGGCGCAGTTGTAGGAATTGTTACAGAAAATATTATGCTTGATAATCCAATCGAAAATAATCATTTATTCGGCAATCTCTATGGCATTGGTGAATTTGGTACCAGTTTAACCGATATAAGAAATAATTTATGCTATTACAATTACTATTCTGGCATTGAGGTTTATTTTTCTGATGTAAATGATATCGGTGACGCAAATAGCATTATTTCAATTGAAAATAATACATGTGACTATACTCTATATGATGGCATTACAGTGCATGGTGTTGCTGATGGAAATGATTCAGGAGTAGTTTTTCTTGAGAACAATATTGTTGCTGAATCACAGGAGTATGGTTTGAATCTTGTTGATGGTGCCATGTATGCGATGGTATCCAATACTGGTTATTATGATAATGGTGCAAATAAGAATTGGAGCTTTGATGAAGATAACCCTATAGAGGCAACTTCTTATCCTTTTGATGAATATGGCTGGCATCTCGTCAATGGCTGCCAGTTTATAGACGCAGGTTCTAAATACATTGAGCAAACATCTCTCATAGGAACTACTACTGATGTAAATAATATCCCTGATTGCAATACAATTGACATTGGCTACCATTACTCAAACTGGAATTATAGCAACGCAAATACCGGCTTTGCTGAGAGTGATTTTAATAAAGATGTTATTACAGATTTTGAGGATTTATATACATTGGTAGCAAATTGGTTGAATTCAGTTGATCCAAATACCAATGGTGATTTAACCAACGATGGCACTGTTAATTTTAAAGATATTACTAAGTTCGCAGCTAATTGGCAAAAAATTCAAGGCGAACCAAATTTAACGCCGACAATTTCAGGAGATCCTAATACTGGATATGTCCATGTGAATATAGATAATTACCCATCCTATATACGACAGGTCAGCGTATTTGACAACGGCCAATATATAGGAAATTTATATGGGTTTGCTGATGAAGCTTTGGCGATGAATGTGTCCGGATCGGCTAATCAGGAACATGAAATTAAGTTAATAAGTATAACTGATAGTGGTCAAACAACGTGTTCTCACATAACTAATGTTTCATATTCATGTCATTTAAATTGCTATATCCCAAATGGTTATGAATCAGGTAAACCATTTAGTTTCGCTGGGTTTAATAGTGGCATGGGAAATATATCTGTTGAATTACTTGGGGATGGTGGATTTACTGTATGGTCTGATACATACAGCGGAAGCAGCTTCACTGTTGTTATTCCTGCTGCTATTACGAGCCAATATGATTTAGACTGTATTACCCTATCAACAAGCCCTGGAGTATCGCCTATTGAAAGGCCGGTCTTTCCAAGACTTCGGCCCAAAGAAGTCATTCCAGGGACTGAGGCTTTGATAATATTGCCTGATTTAAGTGCCGCTTTGAGTGCCTCAGGTTCTATATACCAAGTTGAACGTGCATTTAAACAAATCGGAATCAAATATACAAGGCTTGGGTTTATATATGCTTCCTCACCAAATATTGCTGCATTTGGCTGGACATGCCCTATAAGGTACATTTATTTTCTTGGACATGGCGGATACCAATATAATGAAAACGGGGGTGTGGTAAGAACACGTGTCAAATTGGTGGATGGAATCTCGGTTTCTGTTAAAGAATCTGACTTTGATCTGGGTGGGTATCCGCCGTCATGGTGCGAACCGCTTGAGCCAAGATTAGAACATAGTCTTGTTTGGAGTTGGGCAACAATGGGTTTTCAATGGCTTGAACTAGCTTATTTTGATGGCTGTTATACAGGTCGATTAAAAATAAATACAAACAATCAATTAGTGGTGGGACAGCCGGGACAGATCGGTGTATTCGATGGCCCGCACTCTGATATGAGTTATGCATTGGGAATGGCAAGCACAAACAGAGATTGTGTCTATCACGGATGGTATGATAAAGCTACTGTGTCATTTTGGACCAGCACTGATTTTAACAAGTGGACACAGGATGTTTGGAGTAAACTTTCAATAGGTGTATTGGGGGGCGATATTTACACCGCTATACAATATGCAATCAGCAGGCAGACTTCATTTGTAGATCCTAAAGCCCCCGTGAATACATATAGATTAAAAGGACACGGCTTGATAACAGAAGTAGGTTTGCATGATGATTAAGGAGACATATTTATGAAAAAGATATTTACTTTTTTGTTTATTTCGATATTGTTTTTATATTTTCATAACTCTCTTGCTGCTGATGCTTCTCCAGAAAAGGATACCAATATGAAAACACAGGTAGCTGCAAATACAGATTTTACTTTGTCACTATACCGGAATTTAAAAAATGAGACAAAAATAAGCAATTTGTTTTTCTCTCCATATAGTATTTCTACAGCACTTGCAATGGTTTATGGAGGAGCAAGAGGTGAAACACAAAAGCAGATAGCGAACGCTTTACATTTCACTTTATCGGATGATAGTTTACATCGCACATTCGGCGATTTACAAAAAAGATTGATTCAGGAAAATAAATCAAAAGGTTGTCAACTTTTTTTGGCAAATGCTTTGTGGATGCAAAAAAATGAACAGTTTTTGAAGGAATTTCTAACCTTAGTAAGTAATTATAGTGCCGGTTTGAGGCAACTTGATTTTATTGCTGAAACAGAATCATCACGTCAAGTAATAAATTCATGGATTGGAGAAAAGACTAATGACAATATCAAAGACCTCATTCCATCAGGCGCAATTGATGAAAATACAAGATTGATTTTAACGAATGCTATTTATTTTAAAGGAAAATGGAAATTTGAGTTTGAAAAGAGTGAAACTAAGAAGGCAGATTTTTTTACTTTGAAAAAGAGAAAAATAGAAGTGAATATGATGCATTTAAAGGAGAATTTTAAATATTATGCAGATGAAAAATTGCAGGCTGTTGAGTTGCCTTATAAAAGTAATGAAATAAGCATGTTCATAATGCTGCCTAAGGAAATAAATGATATTGAAAAAACAGAAAGCCTTCTTACTTCCCATTATCTGAACGATATTACAACTAAACTCAACACAAATGAAATTGATTTATTTTTCCCTAAATTCAAAATAACATGGGGAACTTCTTCATTAAGGAATTCTTTAATAAAAATGGGAATGACTGATGCTTTTGCCAATGCGGATTTTTCGGGTATAAACGGTAAGGCAGACTTATTCCTTTCAGATGTATTGCATCAGGCGGTTATAGAAGTTAACGAAGAAGGCACCGAGGCAACAGCAGCAACAGGCGGGGTTATAGAATTATCCATTGCGGATGAACCTACAACTTTCAGAGTCGACCATCCCTTTATCTTTTTCATAAAGGATAACCGATCAGGGAGCATATTATTTATGGGCAGAGTTACGGAACCTTCTAAATAACAGTTGCCCAAAATTTTCAAAGTTTATTTTTTTATAATTCATTAATATTAATAAATTTTGGAGGATGTGAAAATGAAGAAATATTTGACTGTACTTCTTGGTTTATTGTATGCTGTAAAGGCATATTCAGCGTGGACGGATATAACAGTTTCATCTGATTATCAAATTGGAAATGATGCACAGTTTATTGTTGTAAACATAGATGGTGCTGGCTCTGATGCTATCAAAATCGATAATTGGCCAATCTCGTCATTTGAGTTGATTTCGAGCCGGCTATCAAGCCGGCCTTGACCAATTCTAGCAGCAGCAATACTAAGTCTGCCAAGAGGTCGAGAAATAGACCTGGAGATGAGCAGACCAATACTTATCGCTAATAAAGTAATCGCTATCGATGCGGTTAGTATCTGTTTTTTTAAGTCAGTAATTGGAGCAAAGATTTGTTCCGTTTTGTGCTCTACTACTAATATCCAGTCTAAACCTTTATAATCTTTATAACCATTCGAATAGGCATAAGCGAACACCTTGGCTTTTTGATCTGTATCTGCGGCGATTACGAAACCTGCTTTTCGTCCAAGTCCTTTATCTTTATTAAAGCATGCCAATAATTCTTTGGGCAAAGTTATAGAAACTTCATTTTTCTGTGTTGCATAAAGCAGTTTCCCATCTTTGCTGAGTAGTTTAAAATCGATTCCATCAGTTTCTTGGGCTGCTGTTCTCTTAATAAAACTGATGGTCTCTTCGATATTCAATATTGCTTTGATGACACCTGCAAAATTATCGTTGATATCATCAATTCTCACACAAATGTCGGTAGAATAAATACCCGAACTTTCATCATATTTAACGTTGTCTACATATATCGAATCTTCCCGAGCATTTTGCCACCACTGTTCATCTGCCTGATAATAATCGGTGGTTTTTCCTGTTTGTGCGACGTTGGCACCATATTTATTCGTTACAAAAATCTCACCAAAAATTGCATAACCATATTTTTCATGATAGAAAATCGCCTTCTCTCTTAGTTCCTCGGATAATTGATTATTTATTAAGTCCTGCATAAAAACTGTTTTTACTTCTTTGGGTTCAGACATCCATTGGCGATCTTTTTTACTAATATAAGCTTGAATGTCATTTATCTTTTCAAATTCCTTATTTGATTCGGAAACAACTCTTTGTGTTATTAAATCTTTTGTGGTGCTTTGGATAAATTCAATTCTGCTGCAAATGCTCGTGTCAATATTTTCAAGCATCTTGGTCGCTAAAAGCGCCGATGCGTTACCAATAGTTTTTTGCAATGTTTTTCGGCTGGTATTAACGGAAAAATAACCAACAACTATTACAAGCGAAGCAATGCCAACAAATCCAAAAATCAGTTTTTGACTTA
>MHXZ01000088.1 GCA_001825665.1 Planctomycetes bacterium GWF2_41_51
CAGTTCAACTTGCCGGCCAAAGTATCCCACTGTGTTCGAAGAGGATTGCTTACAACAAGAAAGCACCCTTTGTGCTTCTCGATAGTTATAACATCTTCTAAATTGAGAGTACTGAAAATTTGACCGTCAAGAATTATAGTCGTATCTTCGTTCACTCTTTGCGGATGTATCTCCAGCTTTTTTTCCGCATCGATTACTATTGGCCTGAAACTCAAAGTATGCGGACAAATCGGAGTTATAACTATTGCCGACAAATGCGCCGATAAAATTGGTCCGCCCGCTGATAAATTATACGCTGTCGAACCTGTCGGCGTTGACACGATTATTCCATCGCTTACACAATCCGCAAGGCTTTGACCCTGAACAGTCATTTTCAGACCAATCATATTATATTTAGGTCCTGCTGTTATTACGACGTCATTTATCGCGGTCGAGGTAAGTTTTTTCCTGTTTTTTCCATGGACCGTGCATTTAAGCATCATTCGCTTTTCTATTAATTTTTTATCTGTTATGAGTCTGTCAAAAAGCTGTTTAACTTGTTCAAGACTGAATTCCGCCAAAAAGCCAAGTCGCCCGACGTTAATCCCAATAACAGGAACGTTGTTTTCGCTAAGTTCTCTCGCAGCCGAAAGAATCGTGCCGTCTCCGCCGAAAACGACTGCATAATCTGTTTTTTTCAAAAGATTGTCTATACAATCCCCTCGAAAGCAGTTAGCTAAAATTTCAACTTTTCCCCTTATAAACTTTGTGAAATTTTCGATTGTTTCAAGAACGTTTTCACGGCGTTGGTCGCCAAAAATTATGATTTTGGGAGTTTTTCGCATAATTTCGAACCTTATTCGATTTTATCAAATCAGAGCTTATATTTGTAAAAATTTGTCGATGCTATGCAAATTTTTCACAGTACTTACTATACTTTTCGCGTCTATTTTCATCGTTTCAAGCTGTTTTTCACGCTTGTCAACCGATACATATATATCCTCAATCCCGAGTATTTTGACCTTTTCAGTATTGGCTCCTGCCTTTACAGCCGCCTCTAAAACAGCGGCACCAAAGCCGCAGGCTGTATAATGATCTTCTACTGTCACTATAATGTTATCGGCATTTATCAGTGAAATAATCTTATCATCTAAAGGTTTTGCAAACCTCGCATTTATTACTGTAACGTCGATATTATCGGCCTCAAGTATATTTGCAGCTTTTAATGCCTCAAAAATCATACTTCCATAAGCGACAATCACAACGTTACTGCTTCCATTCCTGACCGTAACGCTTTTCCCCAACTCATAAGGCTGCGAAAAAACATCGCGATAGAATTCATCTTTCACTTCTTCTTTCGGGTAACGAATCGCAACAGGGCTCGAACAATCCAAAGCGAAACGCAACGCCTTTTCCAGTTCAATTCCATTCGCCGGCGAGACCAGCACCATATTGGGCATCATGCGCAAAAACCCGATATCCATTAATCCATGGTGAGTCGGCCCATCAGCGCCGACAAGGCCTGCCCTGTCGATGCAAAACACTACAGGCAAATTCTGCAATGAAACTTCCTGAAATATCTGGTCGAAACCTCTCTGCAGAAAAGTTGAGTAGATACACACAAAGGGTTTTAAACCCATCTTTGCCTGACCGGCAGCAATATCAACCGCTACAGACTCGGCAATGCCGACATCGTAATATCGCGACTCGAAATTATTTCTGAAATTTACCAGACCTGTGCCGTCAGGCATCGCTGCGGTAATCGCGATTACCCTGTCATCTTTCTTGGCAAGTTTCACAATTGAATCTGAAAAAACATCCGTGAAACTTTTTTTGCCGGTCGATTCAATTTCAATCTCACCATTTATTTTAAACGGCCCAGTCGAATGAAATTTAGTCGGGTCTTCCTTGGCGGGAGTATAACCTTTCCCTTTTTTCGTATAAACATGAAGAACAGCGGGACTGCTTAAATGCCCCATTGCTTTGAAAAGTTCTATTAGCGAACCTATATCATGGCCGTCAACCGGACCAAAATAAGGAATATTCAAACTCTCAAAAAGTCTGCTTGGTGTTATTGCCATACGAAGCGTCTGTTTAAACGATTCCAATGCGCCTTCTACTCTTTTTCCGACAACAGGCAAATGCTCGAGAATTCTGTTCGTAGTATTTCGCAAATCCTCATATTTATGACTAAGTCTGACCTTGGCGAGAAATCTCGCGATAGCGCCCTGCGAAACATCAATTGCCATTGAATTGTCATTCAGCACAACTAAAAGCTGTCTTTTGATAAGCCCAAGATTATTTAATGCTTCAAAATTCGAACCATTGACAATGCTTGCATCGCCGACGAATGCGACAATCTTTTCCGAGGTTTTCAATTTTTCCGAAGCGAGGGCAAGCCCAAGCGCAGTTGGGATCGATGTGCCCGCGTGTCCGACTGAAAACTGGTCGTATTCACTTTCAGCCGGAGATGGAAAACCGCTGATGCCGTCCTTCTGTCTTAGCTTGCTGAAAAGCTCTCTCCTGCCGGTCAGAATTTTGTGAGTATAGCATTGATGACCGACATCCCAAATCAATTTGTCTTTCGTGAAATCAAAAACATAATGCATCGCAATAGTAAGATCAACTGCACCGAGATTGCTTGCAAGATGTCCGCCTGTGCAGCTTACAGAATGTGTGATAAACTCGCGAATCTCGGATGCAAGCGTATTCAACTGAGGTACAGTAAGTAATCTTAGATCCTGCGGAGTATTAATTTTGTCGAGCAACTCATATTGCATTTTTTATTTTGTCCTGTCAATAATTTCATAAGCCAGAGATTTTAATACCTGTGCTTTATCGCCAAAAGTCGATAAATTGTCCACCGCAGCCAGCACCATTTTCTGAGCTTTCTTTCGTGATTCATCGAGCCCGAATATAGCAGGATAAGTTGTCTTTCCCTGCACAGCATCCTTGCCCGCTGTTTTACCAAGAGTTTTGGTATCAGAGACAACGTCAAGAATGTCGTCAGCAACCTGAAAAGCAAGACCGAGGTTCAGCCCAAATTGCGAAAGAGATTCTTTCTGCTCTTTATTAGCACAAGCCGCAATCGCACCTAAACAAGCCGAAGCCTGGAACATTTTCGCAGTTTTATTTATATGGATGAACTCAAGCTTATGTGCGTTCTGTTTTGAATTTTCCGCTATAATATCATCCATCTGCCCTGCAATCATACCGGCTGGCCCAGCCGCCTGTGCAAGCGTTTGTGCCATTTCCACAGCTTTTTGAGGACTGCTGATATTTTTGGCTATAATTTCAAATGCCATCGTCAAAAGAGCATCTCCGGCCAAAATAGCTGTCGCTTCATCAAAAGCTTTATGACAGCTCGGCCTGCCCCTGCGAAAATCATCATCATCCATCGCAGGTAAATCGTCATGCACCAGCGAATACGTATGCATCATTTCGATTGCCGCAGCCCCTGTTAAAGCGTCCTGATTGGCTTCATCGCAGACAAGCTCACAGGTCAGCAGCACAAGAGCCGCCCTGATTCTTTTGCCCGGAGCCGCAAGGACGTATTTTATGGCATCGGCAAGCCTTTTGGGAATCCCTGTCCATTGAGCAAGAAGAGATTCGAGCTTTTCATTTACCAATTCAGCTTTTTCAGCCAAAACATTTTTTATGTCTATTTTAAGCATCCTGAATTATTAATATGCCTTGGTATAGCGTTTTATCCTAAATATGTTATTATACAGTTTTTAACGTTGGAATACAGTCAAAATATATGCGTAAAAACAAGATATTGATTTTAGGAGTTACCGCCGGCGGAAAAGGCAAACTTGCGTTCGAACTCGCAAAAAAACTCGATGCTGAGATTATAAGTATCGATTCCATGAAAGTTTATCGAAGAATGGACATCGGCACCGCTAAACCGCCCAAAGAAAACAGAACCGCGGTAAAGCATCATTTAATCGATGTTGTTGAGCCAAACGAATCCTTCAGCGTTGACACATTCCTAAGCCTTACAGACCAGGCCATAAAAGAGATTGAAAGCAAAGGCAAGCCCGTTGTCGCTGTCGGCGGAACAGCTATGTATATCAAGGCTCTTTTATATGGAATTTTCGAAGGCCCCGGCACAGACGAAAATATCCGCAAAAATCTGAAAGAGCAAATCGGAAAAACAGGATTGCCCGAGCTTCACAAAAAATTGTCTACCATTGATTCCGAAGCCGCTTCGAGAATTCACCAAAATGACGAAAAAAGAATCATTCGCGCGCTGGAAGTTTATGAACTTACCGGCAAACCGATTTCCACATTCCAAAATCAATTTTCAGCGGAACCTAAAGACGATTGGCTTGTAATCGGACTGCAAAGAGAAAAGGAAGATGCCTCCGGCCGAATCAACGCAAGAGTTAAGAAAATGATTGAGTTGGGTCTTGTCGATGAAGTAAAATCACTTCTTGCCGAAGAAAAGCCGTTGAGTATGCAGGCACGATGTGCGATTGGATACGCCGAAATCATTGATTATCTTGAGGGAAAAGAAACTCTCGAAAATCAAATAGAGCAAATAAAAATAAACACCCGCAGATTCGCAAAAGCACAGCGAACATGGTTCAAGACTTTCAGGTTTGTTAATTGGCTCAATTTGCAGGAAAATGACACAGTTGAGCAGGTGCTCGAGCGATCCCTGCAAATCTTGAACAAATAATTTCTCTGTGTCCTCTGTGAGCTCTGTGGCCTAAACAGAAAACGGAAGGGAGAGGATTCGAACCCCTGGTACGTTGCCGCACTGCGGTTTTCAAGACCGCCACCTTAAGCCACTCGGTCACCCTTCCAGTAATATACTCTAATTTACCCTGATAATGGTCTTTTTGCAAGCAGATTTAATAAGATAGGCCAAAACCATACTCAAAAAGCGGTTTATCTTTAGCTTGAGACAATGGAATCTGCGAAACCGATTTAGGCCAGCTAAAGGAAAGTTTGCCGGTCGGTTTGTAATCGCCGAATAGAACATCCGCCGCGCCCTGCCCTTCTGTTCCCGGCAGCCACGCCGCAATGAAAGCATCACACTGTTCCAGTACTTCATTTATTATCATTGGCCTTCCTGAAATAAGAACAACAACCACAGGAATACCCGTCTTTTTCATATTGCTGACCGCTTCCATATCTTCTTTATCAATCACAGGCTGGCCAACATCTCCCCTGCCTTCGGCATAAGGAGTTTCGCCTATGACTACTATTCCGATATTCGCATCTTCTGCACCGCTGCCGTCTTTCGAGAAAGTAATTTTTGTATCGGCGCTTACAGTATTTTTTACAGCCTGCAAAATTGTTGTGCCGCCGGTCGTTACATCTCCGCTTTTGCCGAGCCATTCGATTGTCCATCCGCCGCACTGATTGCCGATATCGTCGGCGCTTTTACCTGCGATATGAATACGTACAATTTTTTTCGAAATCGGCAAAGTTTGCTTTTCATTTTTCAAAAGTACAATCGATTGACGAACAGCTTTCCTTGCGGCTTCCCTGTGTTCGGCTGACCCGAATTGCTTGTGCAGACTTCTGTCGGCAAAGACAGATTTGTTTTTATCCATTAGCCCCATCGCAAATTTCACCAGCAGTATTCTTATAACTGCATCATCGATTCGCGACATTGGAACTTTCCGTTGTTCAACTAAATTCTTTAACGTTGTAAAATATACATCATAACTATTCGGCTCCATTGCCATATCCATGCCCGCATTGATGGAAATTTCAACTGCGGTATTAAAATCAGGGCTTATCTGCTTTATTGCCTTGTAATCAGAAATTAAAAAGCCCTCAAATCCCAATTCTTCTTTTAAAATTTCTGTTAGCAGATGTTTATCCGCTGAACATTTTGTCCCGTTGAAACTGCTGTACGAAGGCATAATGGAACCTACGCCCGCCTCGATTGCCGCTATATAAGGCGAAAGGAAGAGTTTTCGTAAAGTTTCTTCATTCATCTGCGTATTACCCTGGTCAAGCATTGATGTCATCTTCGATGTGCCGAACACGGTGCCGCCGTCACCGATAAAATGCTTAGCACATGCAAGAACGAAAAGCGGATTGCTCAAGTCGTTTCCCTGATAAGCGCGAACCTGGGCCTCGCCCAGAATTTTCACAAGCTCGGTATTTTCAGAAAAGCCCTCATAAGTTCTGCCCCATCGAATATCCTGCGGCACCGTAACACACGGCGCGAAAGTCCAGTTGATGCCTGTCGCGCGAACTTCAAGAGCGGTTATCCTCGCGATTTCCTCAACAAGATTGACATCCCTTGTACACCCAAGACCTATATTGTGAGGAAAAATTACAGCACCCAAAACATTATTGTGGCCGTGAAGAGCATCGACGCCGTAAAGAAGAGGAATTGCCAAACGGGTTTTCAAAGCTTGCTTCTGATAATTATCATACATGTCCGTCCATGCTGCAAGACTATTGCCGTTATAAGGGTCGGAACTGCCGCCGCTGAGGATAGAGCCGAGAAAATATTTCTCAACATCGTTAATACCTTTCAGCATTCCGTGCTCAGCCTGCGTCATCTGGCCGATTTTCTCTTCGAGCGTCATCTTCGAAAGCAGTTCTTTAGCTTGTTTATCATACGAAGATAATGAGCCGCATCTTGCCTGCACCGAAACAATAGATAATAATATTAAAATACGTATGTTTTTTTTCATTTTTCACCAGATTTATTAGTAATTGCTTTTTTCTAAGATAAATTATTCTTACCACTCGTATGTACATCTTAAAGAACAATGAAGAATATATCATATTTTTAGGTCTGTTGCCACAATATCTCCTCCCCCGAAATACGCTCCTCCAAAAAAAATACAAAGTTTTGAATCTCTATTAACAGCTACCCCCATTTTGCGACAACCATAAGTCGCAAGATGGTTGTAATTATCCGCAAAATGGTGTTTTGATGAAATTTGCTTAAAGGTATAACCTTTAAATGTTCGGAAGAAAATGAAACTAATTTTAAGGAGAAAAAAATGTTCACTTCTAAAAACTATTTTGCAGGAACTTTAACCCTCATTGTATTTGCAGTGATTATGTTCGCTCAAGCCAATGCTGCTTTGTATTCGCGCGAATGTGAAGATTATAATTCTGTAGCATGGGGCGGCACAGGAGTTCCGAGCCAAGTCAGAGTCGAAAGCCATTCCCTGGCATCTGACGGTTTAACTCTTCATCTCGGGCCTGACTGGTCGCCGAACGACACTTATGGAGTCAATGATGAGGCTGTTTACGCTGTTACATTAGAAGATTATAACAACGCTTCGATTAGCATTAGTTACTCCGACGATGTTGCAGGAAATGTAATCAGGATTTATCTGGATGATGTGGAAAAATGCCAATTTAAAACTTTTTTCACCGGCGGATGGAATACATTTAAATCGACAAACCGAATTCCGCTTGGAGCTATTGCCGCAGGTCAGCATACCATCAAGTTTAAAGTTGCGGCAGGCGGCAGCTACGGCCTTAATCTTGATATTTTCGAAATTCGCGAACTCCAAACTTCCAGCAGCGACCCTGTGTCATTTATAAAAAATTTAGTCGATTCAAATACAGGTCTGGTCAGATCACGCGAAGACGAAACATTCACAACGGTTTACAAAAATTCTCTTGCTGCGATGGTATTTGTAAATCAGGGTGATATGAACCGAGCAAGAGGAATATTCAATTTCTTCAAAGATGTCTATGACAATACTCAGGATTTCGCAGGATTTACAAAAGAGTGGAATGCATCTACAGGCGCTGCTTTGGATTTAAACTACTGGGAAGGAGATAACTCGTTCTTATTAATCGCGTTGAATTATTATGAAAAAGCCAGCGGCGGAATCGGAGATTACAGCCAGATGCGTGATTCACTTATTGACTGGCTTGCCGAACGAGGCAATGACTGCAATGAAATGATACCAGAAGGAGCCGCGGATATGTATGCTGCGCTGGCGCCTTTTGCTGGTGATGACTACATTGACTCGGCACTGATAAAACTCAAAGCAAGATATTATAATTCCGTAGCTTATGCAACTGCTTTGGATCATACTCATCGAGGTTCATTGATTTTCGGGGATCTTGACGGTTTTAATTATGCCGATAATTTTTACTTTCCAAATGAAACATGGGATTATGATGATGTAACGGTAGTTTCAGCATACGAAGCTTTCCCCGGTGAGAATTTCAGTAATCTTGAAATAAGTGCTCAATTATTAAATGCATGGGGAATATTCAGTAATGATTTAACACTCGATTTGGCAAACCTTGAGAATGAACTCGAAAAATTATGGCTCAACGGCCAACATGATTCCAATTCGCGCGGCCTTCCATATTATGTTCAGAATGTTCAATTTGAAAATGCGTGTTCTTTGCCGATGATTGATCCGACTGCGTTTATGCTCTTCTACTATTGGAATTTTAATCCCTGTGTACCGGGCGAAAAGTTTGTCCAGATTTATGAATGCGAAGATTACAATTCTGTTTTATGGGGCGGCGCAGGCGACCCCGGGCAAATCAGGCTCGAATCAAAAACTGCGGCTTTCAATGGCCAGGGTCTTCACATCGGCCCAGACTGGTCTCCTGACAATAGCTACGGAATCAACGATGAAGCTGAGTATGTCATAGACTTACAGGAAAATTATAATACCGCTGCGGTCAGAATCAGATATGCCGATGATGTCGCAGGAAATGTAATTAAAGTTTTCCTCGATAATGTCGAAAAAGGCGAATTCGAAACATCATACACCAACGGCTGGAATAATTTCGTATGGACAGATTCGATTTCGCTGGGTTCCATCAATGCAGGAAAACATTTACTCAAATTTAAAGTCGCAACCGGCGGCAGTTATGGTTTGATTTTAGACGTATTTAAAATTGCAAGACAGAATATAGTCCATTTCGATATGCAATATTTGCAGCGAGAGCAGGCAAACTATAGCGGCGCTGCCTGCATAAAGATGGCATTGGATCGTGAGGATGCCAATAATTCGTTCACACAATCGGGACTGCATAGTTATGGTATTTCTCACAATTCCGCAGTTAATTTAAACGGTACTTACATTGACCCGCAAGGTATGAGTCTGACGTTAAATGATAATGAGTTGGACATTGATTATAACTATAGCTGGACAAGTTCGACAACAATCAACGATGCCTTCCACGATATTTGCTATTGGATTGAGTATGATATAATCGGCGCGTATCCGCAGAATATGCCGGCAGCGATTCCCCTTGGCGGCAATTATGAAAATTGGGTTCTCGTCAACGGTTTTAATGCCAGCGATAATCCTTGGCAAACTTCGACTTATACAGTTTATGGTTTTTGGATTACAGACCCGAGTGCAAGCGGAATCGGCGAAAATGTGTATAAAACCGCTTCCGAGCTTGCAAATGATTATATCGCTCTAAGCACTGGAGACGGCTGGAACGGCAAATATGTTTCTGTTTGCGAACCGCCGCAAACACAGGCTCAGGTAACAATTGCAATCCCTGCAAAATTCAAAGAAAAACTTTCATCGAATAAAGACATCATCGATGCCGCGATAAAAGGATTGCAGGATAACATTCTAAAATCAGACACGAATATGGAAATTGCTTTTATCGGTTCTTCCCCAGCCAAACCCATAAAAGTGAAAAAACAAAACGGCAGCTATTTCATCGTACCATTCCTTAAAGATGGCGGCTGCTGTATAGCTGTAATAGTTGACGCTGCGGATGGCACTTTCAAACAGGCAGCTTTTAGCAAAACACCGGATTTAAATTATTTGAAACGATTTGCAAAAACAAACAAGACATACAAATTTCAAAAAGGGAAAAATGCGTTTTTGCCTCAAATATCAGATTAATTAACATTATATTTTCAAAAGAAAAAGGTGAGAGTTTTAAATTCTCACCTTTTTTATTTTATTTCATTATGATTTTTCATGGCTGCCGCTATGAACTTTCATACTGACTTGTGCGCCTTGGGGCAACCGCTCAGGCAGCTTGACTTTGAATCTTTTCATATCCGAGCCTGTTACAACTCGATTCGCCGGGACAAAAAATTCCTCTGTTATTGTTTGATATCCCATAGTTCCATCAGTGTTGACCACCTGAATATCTACGTGGGTCTGTATGATACCCGAACCCGAGCCTCGCTGTTTGAGAACCCCGGAAACCCACGTTTGACTGTCCTTTTCATAAACATCTGTCCAGAGAATTCTAACTTTTTCACTGTTTTGTTTTTCAATGGATACCATCTCTTTGTCCGTCAGGGACGCATAGTTTGATGAACATCCTGAAAGAACAATGCCCAAAACACTAACAACTGCGATACTAAAAATCTTTCTTTTCATTTTTACCTCCTTAAAAAATTAAACAGTTTTCTTTCTTTCAAACCAACCATAAATCGTAGGCAGCACCAGTAAGGTTGCAATTGTTGAAGTAGCAAGTCCGCCGACAACTACCACAGCCAGAGGTTTCTGGACTTCCGAGCCTGGACCGGTTGCCAAAAGCATTCCGATAAGGCCAAATAGTGTCGTTAAAGCGGTCATTAAAATCGGTCTTAAACGCAGCATGCATCCTTGTCTGACGGCATCATCAAGACAGACACCGTTTTTCTGAAGAAGCGATATATAGGAGACAAGCACTATACCGTTAAGCACAACAATTCCGAGAAGCACGAGAAACCCAATTGAGGCCGGAACTGATAAATACATCCCGGAAATCAACAAAGCAAATACTCCGCCGACAAGAGCGAATGGCAGATTACACATTACCAGCAGTGTTAATCGAATCGATTGAAAAGTAAAATACAACAGCACCATAATCATACTGATAATGAGCGGCGTAATAAACATAAGCCGTTTTGACGCCTGCTTCTGGTTCTCGAATTGACCGCCCCATTCAACATAGTATCCGCTCGGAAGTTGCACTTTTTCCTGAATCTGCTTCTGTGCATCGGAAACGAATGAACCTATATCTCTGCCCTGAAGATTTAGTTCTATGGCCATCCTCCGGCGGGCATTCTCCCTGCTGATCTGTACAGGCCCTTCTTCCATAGACACATCTGCCACTTGGCTGAGTGGAATACTGTAGCCCTGTGTTGAATCGATCATCATTTCAGCTAAGGACTCTGCTGAATTCCGCGCATCGCTCGGCAGCCGCAGCGTCAAGTCGAATACCCTGCTTCCCTGATATATTTTTGAAGCGGGTTTGCCGCCAAGCGCTATTTCAATAACATCGAGTACATCGCTTACATTCATCCCATAACGGGCGATTTTGTTTCTGTCCACATTAATAGAGACGTAGGGTTGGCCTGCCGTTACTTCTGTAACCATGTCTGTATTTCCTTCGATGCCGGAAAGAACAGCCGCTATTTCGTTGATTTTTTGCTTAAGTATTTCGGAATCATCCCCAAAAAGTTTGACGATTACCTGGGCTCTCGTACCTGCAACCAATTCATCGATGCGGCATTGAATTGGCTGACTGAATCCGTAAGCTATGCCGGGAACATCCTCGACAGCCTCTCTCATCTTGCCGAACAATTCTTCTCTTGTTTTTGCGTTTTTCCACTGCGAACGGGGCTTCATCGAACCGATATAGCCTGTTTTTTCAACACCTCTTGCCTCAATAGCAAGACCCGTTTGACCTGTCTTGCCGATAAGAGTTTCGAGTTCTTCAAATTGCATCAATCGTTCCTGTACCAAATCGGAAATCATTGCAGACCGTTGAAGTGAAGTGCCCGGAGGAAGCAGAATATCCATATCGAACGCACCCTCGTCCATAATGGGAACAAATTCCTTGCCGAGAAACGGAACACAGATCATCGCAGCAATGATCAATAAAGCTGAAATACCTACCACTATAGGTTTTCGTTTCAGCGACCATCCCAGCGCCGGCAGATATAGCTTTCTTGCGATGATTAAAAATCGGCTGTGCTTTTCTTTCCCGGATCGAAGAAATAATTCACACATCACCGGTGCAATAAATAACGAAATAAAGAGTGAAGCTAATAAAGCAAGAGCCACCGTAAATGCAAGCGGGGAAAACATTTTGCCTTCCATGCCTTGAAGTGTAATTATAGGTACAAATGTCAGAATAATAATCAATTCACCGAACATGCTGGGTTTGCGAACTTCAATCGCCGCCTTCAGTATAGTAGCCGTCCTGTGTTTGAAATCTACAATTCCTCCCAGATGGCGTTGGATATTTTCCACCTGAATGATTGTGGCATCCACAATCATTCCTAAAGAAATAACCAGTCCCCCAAGAGACATAAGGTTTGCATCCAGTCCAACAAGTTTCATTGCGATAAACGTTATCAATACAGACAATGGCAATGAAATCGCAACAACGAGTGCTCCGTGAACTGTTCCAAGCAGAAGAAATATAACTATAGTTACGAGTATAACGCCTTCAATCATGGCCTTCATAACCGTGTTCATGCTCTTTTCGACAATCTCGGACCTGTCGTAAAAAGGCTGTATCTTGATATTATCAGGCAAAATTGTTGACGTGTTAATTTCTTCCACTTTGGCCTTTACCCGCTCGACGACCGTTCGGCTGTTTTCGCCTTTGAGCATCATGACGACACCCCCGACCGCCTCACCTTGTCCATTTTTAAGAACTAATCCCTGCCGAATCGCATGGGATGATTTTACTTCAGCGATATCTTTTAGATAGACCGGTACACCATCATTTGATTTAAGCACAATGTTTGCAATATCTGTTTCATCGCGTATGAGACCAATGCCGCGAATAACATACTGCTCAGTAGGTGTCTCGATTACATTTCCGCCGACGTTCAGGTTATTTTTTTCTATGGATTCAAAAATATCCTGAACTGAAAGTTTATAGGTCAAAAGCTTTTCAGGGCTTAACGTAACCTGGAATTGTTTTAAGTAGCCTCCGAATGAATTAATTTCGTTTACACCGACCAGCCCTTTGAGAATCGGCGCAATTACCCAGTCCTGTAATGTGCGAAGTTCAGTAAAATACTCAATCTTTTCATTTGCATCTGTTGGCTCCTCACCCTCGAGTGTGTATTGATAAATCTCGCCCATCGCGGTAGTAACAGGCCCCATTTCACATTCAACGCCGGCAGGCAGATTTTCTTTAGCCCCCGTAAGACGTTCAAAAACAAGCTGACGAGCGAAATAAATATCGACATCGTCTTTGAATACGAGAGTCACAACAGACAACCCGTATTTTGTTATTGAACGCATTGTCTCAAGCCCCGGTATTCCGCGCATAGACATTTCGATCGGATATGTAACGAACTTTTCAATTTCCAGCGGTGAAAGCCCCGGCGCATTGCTGACAACCTCGACCTGCACATTCGTTACATCCGGAAAAGCATCAAAAGGTATCGTGTTAAACGCGATCATGCCAAAGCCGATTATCGCTGCAACCAGAATCAGAATCAAAAGTCTGTTGTTTAAAGCAAGACTCATTAATTTTTCTATCATGTCAATCCTTAGAATATGGAAATTTTAAATTAATGTCCGCCGCACGGATCACCCGTTGACTTGTTCATTTCTGATTTAAGCGTGAATGCTCCTTTTGAGACATATTTTTGGCCTTGCTCCAAACCAGATGTGATTTCAAAATATTCACTGTTAATTCGGCCAAGCTGCACCTCCTGAGCCTTGTAACCGCCTTCAGCCGGAACAAAAACCATGTATTTGCCCTCAACACTTACAACAGAATCTTTCGCCACAACTACGCTGCAATCAAAATCCTCTGCATAGATATTGGCCGTCGCGAAAGTTCCCGGCCGCCACTGGCCTGATTCGTTCGCCAGTATGATGCGGGCAAGAGCAGTCCTTGTATTTGTGTTAACAACACTGCTTACATAGCTTACAATTCCCTGTTCCTGACTGTGTTCAGTTTTTATAAGTGCATTTTGACCTTGCTTAATTTTCGATAAATCTTTCTGATTAACATTCACGTTCACCCACACATTGCTTAAATCCGCTATAACAAAAGGTTCCGAATCTTCCTTAAGCACTTCGCCGATAGTGATATGTTTTTCAATGATTGTGCCGTCAATTGGAGCTGTTACCTCATAAACAATGTAGGATTCTTCCGGGTAGTTCGGCAGATCTCTTAAATATTCCTCGAAAAATCCCAATGCGTGAAGTTTTTGTTCAGCAGAACGCAACGCAATTCTCGCATCCGCAACATCAAGCTTGGCTTCCAAATATTCCTGCTCTGCCGTAATTTTTTCTTCCCAGAGTTTTTTTTCTCTTTCAAACATTTTTTCTGCCAGCGTGATCTTCTCTCTTGCGCCAAGATAGGCCGCCTTATAATCAGCGAGTTCCCGGCTGTGTATCACGGCAAGTACTTCACCTGCACGGACTTTGTCCCCGAGAGTTTTATGCACTGACCGAACAACGCCCGGAATTCGAGACACAACGTGTGCTATTCTGTCGCCGTTTAAAGCTATTTCAGCGGGGAGAGTTGTGTGCGTCCCAATCTTGCCTGCTTGGGCGTTTGCCAATTCAATCCCGAACTGCTTCGTAGTTGAATCTTTAAGTTTTATTATGCCTTCATGTTCATGAGTTTCTTCATCTTCACAATGCCCATGCCCATCGTCTTCGGAATGCATTTCGCTGTTCTCTTCATGTTCTTCGCATCCATCATCAGTTGCGCATTTTGCATGGTTCTGTCCTTCATGATCGTCTGCATTAACATTGCGAAAACCCATATAGCCTAAGACAGATACCGCGAGAAAAATAGTTATTATTACAATAAGCTTTTTAGACTTCATATTATTGTTCACTTTCTGAATTGTTTATACTTTCAATTTCCTTACCGATAAACCGCTCAATATCAGTCCTTGAGGAATGATAATCGGCAAGATTTTCAATATATTCGTTTTTAACATCAAAGAATGTACGTTGCGCGTCCAGTACATTTAGATAATCCATTTTTCCTTCCTCGTAAGCCCTCTTGGCCGCATCGAACATTTTAGTTGCCCCGGGAAGAACTTCATTTTTCAGTGAAACCGACTGGCTGTATGAATTTGTAAATTCCAGATAAGCCGCATTAAATTCGTTTTGCAGTCTCAGCAGCGCCGCTGTTTGCTCTTCTCTTGCCTTGAGCAGATTATAAAACGCCTCCTGTTTTCCTCCCTGGTTTCTGTCGAATATCGGCAAAGGAACTGAAAAGCCGACCACAAAAGCGTTCTCATCTGTTTCATTAAATCTTCTGACGCCGCCAACAATAGTAATATCACTAATCGCTTTGGATTTTTCTAAATCCAATGCCGCCTGACTTTTCTGAATCTCAATTTTCCACCGCGCATATTCAGGATTCAGTTGTAACCGGCTTATCAGATTTTCAGATACCGGCAATTGCTCTACACTGTCTAAATTCCCCGCCGCCTCTTGAAACAGCGGATTGTTTTGTCCCCAGAAAGAAGCTAATTTTTTCCTCGCGTATTCGAGTTCACGCTGCGATTCCAAATGCGATATCTTTATATTCGCATGAGCTACAGACGCCCTGATTTCTTCTATAGGAGAATCCTTCCCGGCCTGGACTCTTTTGCCAACCGTCGCAAATGATTCTTCTGAAAGCATTAGCAGCTCCTGAGATAATAGAAATTTTTCCTGTGCCTTCAAAACCGAAATAAATGTTTTTGTTGCTTCACTGAAAACTTCTAATTTTTTATTTTGATAGTCAACACCTGCCAATTCTTTTTCAAATGAAGCAACTCTTTTTCTTTTTTCCAGCTTTCCGCCCAGTTCAATCAGTTGTCCTAATTGAATCGTTGTTTCTGCGGAATTAACGCCGCTCAGTTCTCCTCTCCCTCCGATATTTTCAACTTCAATTCCTAATTCAGGATTAGGTCGCAAACCGGCTTGTAATTCCCGCGCCTGTGCTGCTCTTGTTTCAAGAGAAAAAACCTTCAATTCCGGATTATGCATCAAAGTCAGTGCTAATGCCTCACCCAATGTTAAAATACCATTAGGTTCACTCGCGGCACTTGTCTCTGCAGCGTATCCAACAGACGATATGACAATTAACAGGCATAATAGGGATTTTAGAATCCGCATAATGACATTCCTTTCCACAAACAACAAACCCGCAATATTCTATCATGAAGTAGACCTGTGAGAATATCGGGGTAATTACGAAAGAATAGATGGAGAAAATATCAAACTATGAGGATTACTGTCTGCAGAGCTGCAAAAAACGAAAGGGATTCATTTGAGTCTGCAATCATTGATTTTAAAAATGCAGTATGTGGCTGAAACAATACTAACAAAATATTTGATGTGATATTTTTATGTGTCGGCATTTTATTTTTTCGTACCGGCACAGTAAAATGTGAAGCATATACTATATCTTTGCAGTGGTCGTACTCACCGCATAAGCCCAGGCCGCTATCCGTGCATTCGCAATGGTTATGACCTGCGGGTTCTGGCATTATATGACCATCGGAACCATGGCAGGTTACTATAAAAAAGCTGCTGACAGAGCTAATAAAGATTAATCCTATCAGTAAAATTATTAATTTTTGTTTTAGCATAAATAAAGTTTATTCTTTTACGCTTATAAAGTCAACTGTGTTCAACCAGATTAAGCTCCAAATCCGGGTTTATATGGCATTCTTTAAGCTTTTATGGTATATTATTCCATTATTTTTAGGGTAAAACCAACAGCTTGAATTCTGAAATTTTCAAAGAAATAAATCAGCATGGCCCAAATTGGGGCAAACTGCACAACGGTTACTTCGCCGATGCTGTTACAGCCGCCCCTCTCATCGATGAAATAAAGTCTGCTGTAAATTTATCAAATCCCAAAATTATAATCGACCTCGCCGGCGGAACAGGATTCATACTTTCCGAATTGATAAAAAGCGGAATCTCGCCTGCTGTACGTTTGATTAATCTCGACCTTTCCATCAAACAATTGGATAACCTGAAAGAAAATAGAATTCAAACCATCTGTTCTTCCCTGCCGGATTTCAAAAGATGTGATATCGGAATTGAATCTGAAATGTTTTTCATAATGCGTTCCGCTCTTCATTATTTCGGCCATGATGGACTTGAACCGCTGCTGAGGCATCTGCGGCAGCAAATGAAAGCTGGAGAATTTTTCGTTCATCAGAACCCCTGTTTTGAAAATCAGGCTGATGCCGATTGTGTTAATAAAATTTATAAAATGATGGGAACAGGCAAATGGTATCCAACTGTTGAATATTTAAGCGAATTGCTCGAAAAAACAGGCTTTGAAATAGAATCGATCTCCCCCGCTCCGAAACTGCCTTTGACAAGCTGCGATTTGGCACAGCGTTACAGCCTGACCGGCAAAAATATTTCAGATATCCGAAGCCAATCTGCAAACATAGACAATATCTTCAATTTGACAGAAAACGGTTTTTGTGCGTATCTGCATTATAAAATTTTTACTTGTATAGCGGTATAAAGTTTATCCTGAACAAAGCAGGCATATAGCCGTATTTAAGAGAACTTTAATTTGAAAGGGAACCTTTGTTTAAATCAATAAGGCAGTTAATTAATGCCGCAATAATGGCAGGTTTTATCGCATTTACAGGTACTTGCGTTTCCACTAACTTATTTGCCGCATCCCGCCCCGAAAAATGGGCATCTCCCGTCAAAGCAAAGGGAATCGGTAATTTCTACAAGGTTTCCGACAGTCTCTATAGAGGCAAACAGCCCAAAGCACAGGGTATCACGGAATTAAAGGAAATGGGAGTCAAAACAATTGTCAATTTGCGAACTGAAGATACGGATAAAGAACTTTTTGGTAATACTCAAATCGGGTACGAGTTTATTCCTATGCGTGCAAAAAATCCAAAAGAAGCGGATATTATAAATTTCCTGAAAATCGTTACAAATAAAGACAAAGCCCCGGTTTTCATTCATTGTATGCGAGGCGCAGACCGCACGGGTCTTATGTGCGCTGTATATCGAATTGCTGTCGAAGGCTGGGAGAAAGAAGACGCAATAGTAGAAATGACAAAAGGCGGCTATCGTTTCAGTCCGCTCTGTTACAAACTAAAGGATTATATCAGAAATCTCGACATTGATAAAATTCGCAAAGAAGTCGGCATTGAAAATATACCAGATCAGACTGTAACTATGCTTGAATTGGAGCCTGCTTTGGTAACTGATTATTTCTGGGCTGCCGATATTTCCTGACGATGCTTAATGCCGCCGATTAATTCATAAAGCTCCGGCGCTTTTAACACCCACAGCATAAATACAAAAACAATCGCACCTGCCGGAACGCAAACTCCGAGTACAATCAGGTTGTTTACTTCGCGCATATTCCATTTTAAAAGATAAACCGCAATTGCCATTACCGTACAGGAAATTGCCGCTCTTACCAAACACGCAGCAATTTTCCTGCCACCCAAAAGTCCCATCCGTCTTCTTAGCAGAAATATCAATATCAACGCGTTAAGTGTAAATGTTATCGAAGTGGAAAGTCCGAACGCCCCCGGCCCGATTCCCGGTATCCAGACAAGCCCTACCAAAAGTAGTAAATTAACAACAGAAAGAACGCATGAAATTTTCAAAGGCGTCTTAGTATCCTTGCATGCATAAAACGCCCTGGCCAAAATTTGATAACTGCAATACGCCCACATTCCAAGCACATACATTTTTAAAACAAGCGCAGCCTGCATCGAATCCGCAACAGTAAATCTTCGCCTTGCGTAAATCATCATTATCGGCTCGGCAAGAATAAACAACCCCACTCCCGTCGAAATTCCTTCCATCAGCGAAAGACGAATCGCGCGGTTGATACTATCTCGAAGATTTGGAATATCGCCGCGCGATGCGTACCTGCTGAGAAGCGGAAAAACCGCGACTCCCAGCGATATCGCAAGCACACCCATCGGAAACTGATAAAACGCCCGCGCAGCCCCGACCCGAACAATCACGCCCTCTTTCAAAGGACATGGAATTGACCAGCCGAAAATATTTATCATTGGCGACTGTTCCGTATAGGTAAGATTCCACGCGATGACATCTTGGAAAAATTCCGAAAACTGCAAAAATCCAAGCCCCAGCAGCATCGGCGTTACAAGCCGGATAATCTGTTTGATTCCCGGCTCCATCGGTCTAATAAATGGAAAGATGAATAGCCCGCTTTTCGTCAAAAGCCACAGCACCGCCGCAAGCTGAACAACACCTGCGACAACAACGCTGAATGCTACAAGCACAAGCTGGTTCTGCAAATTTTCTTTAAGATAAGGAGCAAGCCACCACGCTGCGATAATACCAAAAATATTAAATATGATAGGCGCAGCCGCAGGATATATAAAGTGCCCTCTTGCGTTCAGTGCCGCAGAGCAAAGCGCCAGCAGACAAACCGTGAACATATACGGATACATAATTATCGCAAGCAGCATCAGGAAACTTCTGTCTTTCGGCCCCGGAACCAGTGAATAAAAAAAGAAACCTAATTCCCCGATTACCAGCAGCACCGCGAGAAAAACAGCAAGCAGCGCAAAAGAGTTCGCAAGAAGTCTTTTCGCTCTTTCGCTTCCCTCTTTTTCGTGAATATCGGTAAAGACCGGCACAAACGCAGACGCCAGTGCCCCTTCCCCGAACAATCGTCTGAAAAGATTAGGGATTTTAAATGCAAGTCCGAACGCGTCGTTATACCGTGTCGTTCCAAGTGATGCAATGCCCATATCCCGAAAGAAACCGAATACGCGCGAAATCAGCGTAATGAACGCCACCACCTTAGCGGCGTTGAAAAAATGTTCACGTTCCTTATGTTCATTTTCTGCTTTTATTCCCATCACGTTTCATTATAATCCATTTCTAAATTGAGGTAAATTTAAATGTTTTTGTATATCATTTTGATTTTATCTTTTGTGCTTAATTTTTATGTGCTTTGCCGACTTGCCGGTATGCTCGCCGTAAAAAGAGGCATAATCTTTTTTGCCGTCGCTGTTCTACTTTCGATTTCTCTTATCGTCGCTTCGATGCTCCGCCATTGGTTCGATAATACCATCACTAAAATAATATTTTCAATTGTTACGTACTGGTATGGCATACTCTGGCTGCTTTTTTCAACTTTAATTGTTTATGAAATAATAAAACTGTTTATAAAAATTAAGCCCTATAATGCCGGTATCGCTATCCTTTTAATAGTCGCCGTACTTACCGTCTATTCGATGATAAACACCCAACTCATAAAAATAAAAAAGGTTTCAATCCCCGGCTCCGCCAACATCGACATAGCTCAAATATCTGATATTCACATAGGCTCTGTCAGCGGATGGTTTTTCAAAAGAGTAATCTCCAAAATCAACGATGCAAATCCTGATTTCGTCCTGATAACCGGAGACTTGGTCGATAACGCAAATGGACATACGCGAAAAGCTCTCGAAGTTCTAAAAACGCTCAACGCCCCTGTCCTGTTCGTAACCGGCAATCACGAAGGTTACGCCGGCGTTGAAAAGGTTACAGAGGCATTGAAAAGTTTGGATGTTACTGTGCTGCGCAACCAGTCAGCGGATTTCAATGATGTTCAGTTTATCGGAATCGATGATGGTGTGCATGCAAATGAATTGAAATCAATTATTGACGGACTTCGCGATACTTCTAAATTCTGCATTCTGATGTATCATCGTCCGCCGAACGATTTGAATTTGCTTTCCCGGACAGGCGTAAATCTTACTCTTTGCGGCCACACGCACAAAGGACAAATTTTCCCCTTTAATTTCGTTGTCAAAAATTTCTTTAAAAATATCTATGGCTTGTATGAATTCCCCGGCGGAAATCTTTATGTAACTTCCGGCACAGGAACATGGGGGCCGCGAATGCGATTAGGCTCAAGAAGTGAAATCGTACTAATTCAAATCCGCGAAATTTAAAAAAAAAGTCTCGGCCTTGAGGCCGAACCCACAGTTTTACACTTTTAGTTTTAAGTTTTTAGTTTTTTTACTGTCCGCCTTTACGTGACGCTCTGCGTCTGTCTTCTTCTCGAAGGAATCTCTTTCTGATTCGAATCGAATTCGGACAAATCTCGACAAGCTCATCGCCCTGTATATATTCCATCGCAATCTCAAGGCTCATTTTCCGTGCAGCTTTTACTCTTGCGGCTTCATCTTTACCTGATGCCCGCATATTGCTCATCTGTTTCGCCTTGACCGGATTTACAGGAATATCATTTTCTTTGCAATGTTCACCGACAACCTGGCCGTCATAAACAACATCGCCCGGCTCGACAAAAAACGCGCCTCTGTCATATAATGCATCCAAGGCATAAGCCGTAACCTGGCCTGCATTGGTCGAAATCATAACCCCGTTCTTTCTCTGCGGTATCGAACCTCTCATCGGCTCATATCTTTCGAACGAATGGTGCATAATCGCTTTACCCTGCGTCGCATTGAGCATTCTTGCGTGAAGTCCGAACAGCCCGCGAGAAGGAATCAAAAATTCCATGTGAATAAAATTGCTTCCGCCGCTTTTTGCGTCCATTTTAATTACTTCGCTTCGTCTCTCACCCAGAAGCGACATTACCGCGCTTTGACAATCCATAGGACAGTCAATCGCCAGCAGTTCTATCGGCTCATGATGTACGCCGTCCACTACTTTTATAATTACTTCAGGTTTGCCGACGCAAACTTCATATCCTTCGCGCCGCATATTTTCAAGCAGAATTCCAAGATGCATCAATCCTCTGCCCGAAACCGAATATTCCTCAGGCGTCCTGCCCGGCTCAACTCGCAGCGCAACATTGTGCTGAAGCTCTTTTTCAAGCCTGTCGCCAATCTGCCTGCTCGTTACATATTTTCCGTCTTTACCCGCCAGCGGACCGTCATTGACTCTGAAAGTCATTGACATCGTAGGCTCATCTACCGCGATTACTGCAAGTTTCGATGGATTATCTGGACACGCGATTGTATTTGCAATATCAACAGGATCAAGCCCTGACACAGCACAAATATCGCCTGCCAAAACCGTATCAACCTGTTTCCTGCCAAGACCTGCAAATGAATGAACCTGCAAAACCTTTTGCAAAGTATGCACATTATCCGTGTCGATAACAGTAACATTTTGTCCTTCGCTTATTTGCCCTGCGAAAACTCTGCCGACCGCAATTTTGCCGACATAATCCGAATACTCAAGACTTGTCACAAGCATTTGCAGCGGTGCATCAGGAACAACTTTTGGCGGCGGAACATGTTTTATAATTGTTTCAAAAACGATTTGCATATTGGTTGTTTTTAAATCCGGGTCGCTCGATGCCCATCCCTGTCTGCCCGAAGCATAGATAACAGGAAAATCAAGAGCATCGTCACTGGCGCCCAGTTGAACGAGCAAATCGAATATTTCCGTAACAACCTCGTGAGGACGGCTGTTTTCACGGTCTATTTTATTTATTACCACAATTGGTTTCAGCTTATTTTCAAGAGCCTTGCTGAGCACAAATCTCGTCTGTGGCATAGACCCTTCGAAAGCATCGACCAAAAGCAGTACGCCATCGGCCATTTTCAAAACGCGTTCGACTTCCCCGCCGAAATCCGCATGACCGGGAGTATCGATAATATTGATTTTGTATTCATTGCCTTCAGTGTCGGTATAATTGACTGCGCAATTTTTGCTCAGAATTGTGATTCCGCGTTCCCTTTCGATTGGGTTGGAATCCATAATCAAACCTTCGACGCCGCCCGCAAGCTTATCAAGGTCTTCTGTCCGGAACATGCCCGATTGATACAAAAGCCTGTCAACCAGTGTCGTTTTGCCGTGGTCAACGTGGGCAATTATCGCTACATTACGTATATAATCTGAATACATATAATTATCTCAAAAAGGTAAATTAATATAGGGTTTGTTTCATTCCCTGTTGGAAAGCTACGTATTTTACATTGTTTTTTGTAGATGTCAATGTAAAATCTATTTCTCCAAAACCTAAAATGATACGTAAAAAAACGATAATCAGCTTAAAAAATGTTACCGTTGCCAGGGATAATTCAAAAATCCTTTCGGGCATCAACTGGCAGGTCATGCAGGGACAATGCTGCGCAGTAATCGGCCCAAACGGCGCAGGAAAGTCCGCACTCATCGCCGTAATCAGCGGTTATCTCTGGCCGCAGGATGGTTTCGTTTCTGTTTTTGGCAATACTTACGGCGAAGTTGATTTGCAGACCATCCGCAGCAAAATCGGCCTTATCGAACCCTCAAGAACGCCACGCTTCGATGATACAATGCTCGTAAAAGAAGTGATCGCGACAGGTCTATTCGGAACCTTAATGCTGCCAATAGATAGGTCTGTCACAAAGCAGCAATGGAAAAAAGTCGATTCACAAATTTCTTTTTTCAAACTCAATAAACAGAAAAATCTGCCAATCAATGCTCTTTCCACCGGCGAGCAAACAAAAGTACTCATTGCCCGCGCGATGATTTCTAAACCAAAAATGCTGATATTGGACGAGCCGACAAATGGTCTCGATATGGCCAATAGAGCGATTGTCGTTAATATTCTAAATAAGATGCGCAAACATAAAAATCCGCCCGCGATAATTATCGTCTCTCATCATCTTGAAGAATTGCCGCAATCCCTCGATAATATTCTTCTTTTGAAAAGTGGAAAAATTGTTTCGCAGGGTCAGCCGCAAAAAGTTTTAACATCCTTAAACCTCAGCAAAACTTTCGGCTGCAAAGTAAAAGTCCTCAAACATAAAGGCGCATATTTAGCTTCCGCCCGTATTTAATTCAATCCATCGCATCAAAACTTCCACAACATAATCAATCTCGCATCCGCTCAATTCTTTATGCGCTTTAATTTTATGCCATTTCGCAAGACAGCTTCGACAGCAAGTCGCCGTTGCGTGCTGAGCTATAAAAACCGGATGCCCTCTCATCGGCGTTTGTTTGCCGTCATTTTTCGGTTCCGCCGGTGCCAGCCGTTTGATAATAAAATCCCTCGCATGTTCTTGAATTTTATCAATCCCTTTTTGCTGAATATATTCCAGCTCCTTCGGTTTGAGTTTGAATCGGCTCCGAAATTTCGACCTCTTTAATCCCTCAAAAAGCTTATCATCTATTCCTTTGCCCATCCTACATAATCCACCCAAATTAAATAGCTCCTGACCCCGTTTTTTTAATCTACCACCATTGTTTTAGCCAATTCTTTGCTCTTCTCAACTCCATACAAAACCTCAACCAGCTTCAGCGAAAACTCCATCGCCGTACCCGCCCCCTGAGAAGTTATGCAATTTCCGTCAACGACGACCCGCTGCCCTGCCGCCTCTTTATTTTTCAGCTTATCAGACATCGCCGGATAACACGTCGCTTTTTTCCCCGCCAAAAGTCCATGATGTTCCAGCACTACCGCAGGCGAAGCACAAATCGCCGCATAAAACCGCCCCGCCTCTTTTTGTTTTTTCAGCATTTCGACCAGATCCGCGCAATCTCGCAGATGTTCCGCTCCCGGCATCCCACCCGGCAGTGCTATAAGATCGTAAGTATCAGCTTTACAGTCACTTAGTAAACAATCCGCCGTAATTTTCACCTTTCTCGAAGTTATTATTTGCAGCTTCTGCACCGAAGCAATGGTGACATCGGCTCCCATCCTGCGAAGACAATCAATAATCGCTATCGCTTCGAGTTCTTCCGTTCCATCCGCAACTGGTACAAGTACTTTTTTGCTCATAACAATTCTCCTTAAAAAAAACGTCATCAATATTTTAAACAATATTTTTACTTGATTACCATAAAAAAATCCCTCAAAATATAACCCTCTTTAAAGGACTAAGCGATGTTAAACAGGATTTTTAGATTGCAGGCCAGAAATTCCTCCGCCAAAGTAGAAACCATCGCCGGTGCCACAACATTTCTGACAATGGCCTATATCATCTTTGTAAATCCCTCGATTCTCTCCAATGCCGGTATGGACAAAGCCTCAGTCGTCGCAGTTACCTGCATCGTAACCGCACTTGCCACAATAATAACAGGTCTTTTCGCAAACGCTCCCATCGCCATGGCTCCCGGAATGGGACTCAATGCCTTTTTCGCATACACGCTCGTCATCACTCAGAAAATTTCATGGCAGACCGCGCTCGGCGTTGTTTTTCTTTCCGGCCTTTTCTTTATGTTCCTCACGCTTATCGGTCTGCGAAAAAAACTTGTCGAGGCGATTCCATCTTCGCTCGTCTCGGCGATTTCCGTAGGCATAGGACTTTTCATCACCTTCATCGGCCTGCAAAATCTCGGCATCGTTACAGACCATCCTGTTACGCTCGTCAAAGCCGCTAACATAAACGCCGCAGTTATAATTGGCCTTTCAGGTTTAATCGTAATGATTTATCTCGAGATGAAAAAATTAAAAGGTTCTCTGCTGATTGGAATTATTTTCTCTACTCTGCTCGCAATCTGCTTAAACAAATACCTCTCACCCGAACAGAAAATTCAGGTCCCGCATACTTTTTTTTCCGCGAATATAAACATCGCGGCCGTCGCTTTTAAACTCAATATTGCCGATGCCCTGAAATGGAGTCTTTTCGGCAGCATCTTTTCTCTTATGTTTATGGATATGTTCGATAGTATCGGCACTCTCGTTGCCTGCTGCAGCGAAGCAAAAATGGCCGATGAAAACGGAAAAGTAAAAGAACTCGACAGGCTCCTTGCGATTGATGCCGCAGCTACAATGTTCGGCGCTCTTTTAGGAACCTCCACAACAACATCGTATATCGAATCAGCCGCCGGAATCGAAGAAGGGGGAAGAACAGGCCTTACATCAATCGTTACCGGAATCTTGTTTTTGGCTGCCGCTTTCTTTGTGCCTGTTATTGGAATCGTTCCTGCGTACGCTACAGCGCCTGCCTTGATTATGGTTGGTCTTTTTATGATTAAGGAAATCAAAAAAATCGATTTCACTCATTTGGAAAACGCCTTTCCCGCCTTCATAATCATTATAATGATTGCGTTCAGCTACAACATCAGCACCGGTCTTGCGTATGGTTTTATTTCATTCACCCTGCTGAAAGTTATTTCCGGAAATCCCACACAAATCAAACCTGCTATGTGGCTCATAACCATCTTATCAATTTTCTATTTCCTCGTTCCCCTGATCAGTAACAAATGAAATACAGTGTAAATCCGTGTCTAAATATTACGCACAAACGCCGCCGCCATTAGTGAAACCAGAATTAAATAATCCAGGTCATTGATGCCGTACCGTTCATGTTCGAGTGAATTGTCCGCGTAAAACGCACCATAACATTTATCTTCGCTCATTATCGGCGCGATTATCGCCGAATTAACTTTATTCTCGCTTTCTGCCCGAATAGGAAGCCGCGGAATAAGTATATACTTTTGCATTTTCAACGCGTCATTAACTCTCGACGAAAATACAAGTTCCTCCAATTTAACCGCTTTCCCGCCTAATTCTTTTCCTTTTGCCATTTCGATTTCACCCTTCGGGTCTTTCCTTATCCCGACCCACGCGTGAAATGGCTTAAACTGCTTAAACATCAAATCCAACAGGACATTCAGCAGTTCTTTATTATCCAGGCACTTGCAGATTGCCGCCGCCGCGTCTGCGAACTCTTTCCCGCGCTTTGCCTGCATTTTTATCAATGGTGCGTCCGCGCTGTCCAAATGCCTTATCACAACTTGCGGCTCATGCAGCGTCGCATGCAGCGTATCTTCAAGACTTACTCCCCCGCTTTTTTCCGTATCTTCGATTTGTATATCGATTTGAAAATCAGAAACTTTAAGCATATCGCCGTCTTTGATTTCCGCTTTATGAATGACATCATTATTGAGATATGTTTTATTAGCCGAGTCGAGGTCTTCGGCCACCCATTTGCCTTCGGTCGTTGTATAAATGACTGTATGCTGACGGGACACCGCTCTATCCGGAAGGAAAACCTGGCTGCCTATCTGCCTGCCGATATAGATGGGGCCTTTTGCGAAACGTAATTCGTTTACTACTTTATCTCCGCGTTTTACGATAAGACGCATAGCTCTCTCCGTAAAAACCCTAAAACGAATACCGAACCTATACTATCTATTTATTCCTCTAATTGCAAGTTTTTATAATAAAAAAAAAGGCAGGATTTAAGTCATCCTGCCTTTTCTCAATTTCTCTAATTTTGCATAGCTTATTCAGCTTCAGCCTTCTTATAATTTCTTTTCAAAGGTTTTTCAACAAGACCCATACGAATTGCCTTTGCTGATACCTTGATTCTGGTCACTTTGCCTTCGACCAGTGCCCGAACTTTATGGATATTAGCCTTGAATTTCCGTTTGGTTATACCGGTTGTTTTAATACCGACTCCGCCCAGATATTTAGCTTTACCGCGTCTGGCTATTGTATTGCCGCTTGACGTTTTTTTACCTAAGATACTGCAAACTCGTGACATAGCTCTTTTGCTCCGTTTAATTATCTAACTTAATTCTCTATAGTCCTGTAAGTATAATAACTTATTTTCTTATTGCAAGCCCAAATTTATTGATTTTCGACTAAAAAAGGCCCTTGTTTTCAATCAATTTATGTATAGTACGCTTTATCTGCCTCGCAAGTTTTACTGCTTTTTTCGCTTCATTAAGTGAAATTGGCTCATATGGTCCCGGATAACGCATTACTGTCGCATATTCCGTAAATTTCCTTTGTTCTTCTACCGACAAAGAAAAATCTATACTTTTCGGCATCAGCGATATTAACATCTCTATATCGTGCGTGCGTGGAAATTCCTTTTTTATTATCACCAGAAATGCTTTAAGGTATTTTTCAACGCATTGCTGGGCATGAAAACACACTGTATCGATTGGACATTTATCGCCGAGTTTGAGGGTATGAGCTGCGTTCTTAAGGTCGTTATCGCCTTTAGCCATCCATTCTTGTGCGATTAGAAAACTTTTATCTTCTGGCATAAAGTCGTTTCCCCTCAAGAGCGGCAGGTCTTTCAATTGTCCCTATGACCTCTTTTCTCCATTCGAAATCTTGCGGCGTTACGACAATTATATCTTTGGGGATCATAATATCATGAAGTGCAACCCCGATTTCAATCGCCTTTTCACGTCGGCTGCCGCTGACCGGCATTACTATAAGAAGATCGACATCGCTGTCCGGACCGGCCGTCCCTGTAGCGTAAGATCCGAATAAAATAATCTGTTCTGGCGAAAATTGATTCACTACTCGCTGAACGATTTGTTTTATTTGTCCGCTGATTTTTTTAAATTTTGATTTTGTATTTTTGCCCATCTTATTTTCCTGACCGCAATTTTAATTTATCGGCTTATGCTTGTCAAAAGTTCTTTTTTTCCTTATAGTTAGGCTGTTTTATAAGAGATTATCTATAATTAAGAGTGCTATGAATCTTTATGGCAGAATGTCAATCCTTGTTTTTATTTGTTTAGTCCTGGCAAGCCCCTCCTTTGTTCAGGCAAAAACAAATTTTTCTAAAATTGAAAAGAAGAAAAATATGAAAATTCAAAATGAAGATGGTTATAACTTATGGCTGCGTTATCCAAAAATTGATAACCCAAAATTACTGGATCAATATCGCTCTTCAATCAAAAGCGTCTGCGTTCTCGGAGGCAGCAAAACTTTCGATATCATCAGAAACGAATTCGACCTTGCCCTGCCCGCAATGCTCGACAAATCTATCCCGATTACTTCCGACAAACCACAAGACAATTCAATCATCGCCGCCACCATCGCAACATTGAAAAAGTTTAGCCCCCGCACCTGTGGCGGGGGTTCAGAGCCGCGACCGTCAGGGAGCGGTAACGTTTTCGAATTATCAGATATTCCCAATATCTCTTCTCTCGGCGACGAAGGTTTTCTGATTCGCAGCCGTGAACAAGACGGCAAAAAACTAATTATCATCACCGCAAATTCCGACATCGCCGTCTTAACCGGAACATTCCATTTTCTAAGCCTCCTGCAAACCCATCAATCGATAGAAAATCTAAATATCAAAAGCATCCCGAAAATCAAACATCGCATCTTAAGCCACTGGGACAACCTCGACGGCTCAATCGAACGAGGCTATGCCGGCAAATCCCTCTGGCAATGGAACCAGTTACCAAAAAAAATCGACCCCCGCTATTACGATTACGGCCGCGCATGTGCTTCCATCGGCATAAACGGCACAATCCTCAACAACGTCAACGACCAGACCCAAAGCCTCTCCAGCGAATACATAACCAAAACCGCCGCCCTCGCCGATTGTTTACGCCCTTACGGAGTAAAAGTTTTTCTTACCGCTGTTTTCAGCGCACCAGTCCAGCTTGGAAACTTACCTACCAGCGACCCGCGAGACGCTGCCGTCGCAAATTGGTGGAAACAAAAAACTGATGAAATCTACAGACAGATTCCCGACTTCGGCGGATTCCAGGTAAAAGCAAGCTCCGAAGGCGCCCCCGGCCCGCACGATGAAGGCGCAAACCACAATGATGGCGCAAATATGATGGCCGATGCCCTCCATCCTCACGGCGGTATCATCCTCTGGCGTGCGTTCGTTTATGATACAACTATTGATTCCGACAGATTCAAATGTGCCTACAAGGAATTTGTCCCGCTCGATGGCAGTTTCAAATCCGATATTTTCGTGCAGGTCAAAAACGGCCCCATCGATTTCCAGCCGCGCGAACCGGTCAATCCGCTTTTCGGCTCAATGCTCAAAACTCCGCTCGCTCTCGAACTGCAAATAACACAGGAATACCTCGGCCACGCAAATCATCTCGTCTATCTATCGCCGATGTGGAAAGAAACCCTCGACTGGGACACTTACGCTAATGGGCCAAGTTCGACCGTCTCGAAAATTATCGATGGTTCGCTCTATAAATTCGAAGATTCCGCAATAGTCGCCGTCACAAACACCGGCTCAGACCGAAACTGGACCGGCCATCATATCGCACAGGCAAACTGGTTTGCCTTCGGCCGCTTGGCATGGAACTACAGATTGAGCGACGATGAAATTTGCGATCAGTGGGTAAAAATGACATTCTCGAACGACCCCGCCTTTGTCGAACCCGTAAAAAAAATGATGCTCGGCTCATGGGAGGCCTGCATCAATTATATGACTCCGCTCGGTCTGCACCATATAATGCAGGAAGGCTTCCATTACGGCCCTCAGCCCGATTTAAACACTGCCCCGCGCCCCGACTGGAATTCCACTTATTACCACCGCGCCGATGCAAACGGCCTTGGCTTCGACCGCACCAAAACTGGCAGCAATGCCGTCGCTCAATATCGCTCCCCGCTAAAAGAGCAATTTGAAAACATCGATACCTGCCCCGAAAAATTCCTGCTCTGGTTCCACCACGTCCCATGGAACAGAAAAATGAAATCAGGCCGAACTCTCTGGCAGGAGCTTGAAAAACATTATGCAGATGGTGTACAATATACCGCCGAAATGGAAAGCACATGGAAATCTCTCGAAGGAAAAATCGACCCGCAGAGATTTAAAGATGTTGAAGAAAAATTAAAAATACAGCATAATGATGCAAAACATTGGCGTGATGTTTGCTTAAAATATTTTAGCCAGTTTGTGCAGAAATAAAATTGAATTTAGTTTTGTGTCTTCGTGCCTTAGTGGCTACGTTGAAAGGAAAAACCAGATGAGTTCTAAATTAATAATCGTCGGCGCAGCCGGTAGAATGGGAAAAAGAATCGCCGCTCTCGCTCTCGAATCGAAAAATTTCGAAATCTTCGGAGCAGTCGAAGGCAGCACATGTCCCGACCTCGGCAAAAATTTCGAGCAGACAAACATAAAAATCACATCTGATTTTCCTGCCGGCGCTGATGTCGTAATAGATTTTTCACTGCCCGTCGCCTTTGAAGGCACAATAAATTATTGCCTGAAAACCAAATGCGCCCTCGTTCTCGGCACAACCGGCCTGTCCCCCGAGCAAATCAAAAAAGTCGATGACGCCGCAAAAACAATTCCCGTCATCCAGGCCACAAATATGAGCGTTGGTATGAATCTGCTTTTCGACCTCGTCGGCAAAGTTGCCCAAAAACTCGGCGATGAATACGATATCGAAATCGTCGAAGCGCATCATCGTTTCAAAAAAGACGCACCCAGCGGTTCAGCAATGACCCTTGCTGAAAAAATCGCAATCGCTACAGATAAAAAATTTCCCGATTGCCTCGATGTAAGCAGAAATGGCAAAGAAGCCCTCCGCAAAAAAGGCTCAATTGGTATGCAGGCCCTCCGCCTCGGCGACACCGTCGGCGAGCATTCCGTAATGTTCGGCACTCTCGGCGAAACCGTAACAATCTCCCACAGCGCTCACAGCCGTGACACCTTCGCCGTCGGAGCCGTCAGAGCCGCTCAATGGCTCATCGGCAAAAAACCCGCCAGATACACAATGCCCGATGTCCTCGGCCTCAAATAATCAAGTAGTCAATAACGCAAACGCGATCGTCGTCCCGTTAAAAAGCAGATGAATAAAAATCGGCCGAAGCAGCGACCCGCTTTTTTCATAAGCATACCCCATCGCAACCGACAAAATAAATATCGCCGGCAGATGCATCAATGGATGAAGCACCGCAAAAATCGCCGAAGCAAAAAATATACTCTGCCACGGCCCATATCCCAAACCTTCGCGCATATACGTCTGCAATAGTCCCCGAAAAACCAGCTCCTCAAAAATCGGCGTCAGTCCCGCCGCGAACAACACCATCAAAACCCGCAAAATTAATTGTTTATGTTCGAGCAGTACAACAAGTCCCTCATTTTTTTCAAACTCGAACTCCGGCCCGACAATAAGCGTCCCGATAAAAACAACCGCCCAAAGTGTAATTATAACCAGCGGCCAAACTGATACGAAAATCGCCGCCGCCAATGCCAGGTCGCGAAAAATATCTTTAAATTTTATTCCAAACCCCCGCAGCCCATCCTCAAAATATATTTTCGCCGAATTGACAATAAAAAAGATAACAACAACTTCAATCGCGAAGAAAACTCCAAACGTCGCGAACTTCTGACGCCAGTCTGTCATTTTCGACGTCAAACTCTCCGCCGCACCAGACCCAATCGCCGTCAGCAGCAGCCACCCAAAAAGAACCGCAAATGGAAAGTAGTACGGCATATTATTCCGCCGATGCCCCGCACTTTCGAGCGATTTTGTCCCAAATCGCGTCTCAGAAAGCCACTTAACCAGCATTCCCCCGCCCGCCGCCAGCGTTATCACAAAAAAAACTGAATAATATATTTCCATTATCTTTCCTGTTGTTGCAATAATTTAATTTTATTGTTAGTATCAAACCTGAACGATATTTTCAAGGATTATAAAAATGGCAATGGATGTCTTCAAAATTGCAGGCCCCGTTAGGCTTGATGGTACTATAACAGTCAGCAACTCGAAAAACGCCGCTCTCCCGATCATGGCCGCTACACTTCTCGCCGGCGGAAAAAATATCCTCCATGGCCTGCCCAACCTCAGCGACATCGAAGTTATGTGTCTGCTTATTGATTCCCTCGGCTGCAAAACCGAAGTCTCAAACGGCACAACCACCATCGACACAACCACCGTTGACAATCCTTTCGGCGATTACGAAATCGTCCGAAAAATGCGCGCCGGCATTTGCATCCTCGGCCCACTGCTCGCACGTTGCGGCAAAGCTCAGGTTTCAATGCCCGGCGGTTGCGCTATCGGTTATCGCCCCGTTGACATCCACATCCGCGGCCTGCAGGAAATGGGCGCAAAAATCGAACTAAAGAACGGCTACATCGTCGCTCATTCAAACGGCGGACTCAAAGGTACAAACATCTTCCTCGGCGGACCATTCGGCTCAAGCGTCCTCGCTACCGCAAACATCCTCTCCGCCGCTGTCCTCGCAAAAGGCAAAACCGTAATCGAATACGCCGCCTGCGAACCCGAAGTTACAGACCTCGCAAACTGCCTCCTCAAAATGGGAGCAAAAATCAACGGCATCGGCTCTCCGCAGCTCACTATCGAAGGTGTCAAAGAATTAAAACCCGTCGAATATTCCATCATCCCCGACCGAATCGAAGCGGGAACTTTCCTTACCGCCGCCGTCGCCACAAGGGGAAGATTAAAACTCAAAAATTGCCGTCTCGACCACTTAATGGCCGCAGTCGACAAACTCCGCAGCATGAAAATCGCCGTCGAAGAAACTTCCGATGGCTGCGAAATCGCCTGCAATGGCCACATCGAAGCTACCGATATAACAACGCTTCCCTATCCCGGCTTCCCGACAGACCTCCAAGCCCAGTTCATGGCCTGCCTCTGCCTCGCAAAAGGAAACAGCGTTATAACCGAAAAGATTTTCCCCGATAGATTCATGCACGTCGCAGAACTAAGCAGAATGGCCGCAAATCTCCGCAAGGAAGGCCCCCACGTTATCGTCAGTGGCGTTGATAAATTAATTTCCGCTCCCGTAATGGCCTCTGATTTAAGAGCCTCCGCCGCCCTCGTCGTCGCAGCTCTTGCCGCGCATGGCGAAACAATCGTTAATCGTGTTTATCACATTGACAGAGGTTATGAAAAAATTGAAGAAAAACTAAATGCAGTCGGCGCAAACATTCAGCGCTTTAGCGTATAAATATCGACTGAATCCAATTCCATAATCCTTTGAAGAAATTCACCGCCTCGAAATCTTTTTCTTTCAGGCTCCAGACAAATTTCCCAAATCCGATTTGTCCCAGCGCATAATATCCAAATGAAAACTGTCCGATTGCTATCGCTCCGATTGCAGCTTGACCAATCGAAAAGAATCCTGCGAAACTCAACTGCGCAAGCCCGAAAACCAGCGCAACCGAAAGCTGACCAATTGCAATAACACCAATCGATAATTGCCCTATCGCGACAACACCGATTGCTTTCCTGCCGACAGCGATAATCCCTTTCGCCCAGATTCGCTTGCCCGTCTCAGGACAAATCCCCATCGTAAAATGCAGCAGCGGACAATTCCCGATTTTCATCTTCGACGTAAATTCCTTAAAAAGCATCCCGCTCTCATACAAATATTTCCGCGTCTCGCCCCACCCGCTCTGCGTTATAACATAGTCCGGCTTCACATTCAGTAAATTCGCCATAATTGCATCCCTTAATCCACGACTTTCTTCCTGTAAATTTTCGAATCGAGTCCCTTAACAAACGCCGTCCAGTTCGAATCCCCCGGCTCATTTTCAATCTTGCCAGTAACCTGATTTATCTTGGCATCAATATTATCAAGGAAACTTACCAGAAACGCCTCCGCCGTCATCGGCAGTTTCGGCGAACCAAATTCATATTGACCATGATGCGACAGAATTATATGTTCGAGACATTCGATAATCTCACGATTAACCTCCGTAAGTTCCGCCGCTTTTTTCTCAACCATATTCACAGTCAGCACGATATGCCCCAGTAACTGCCCGCTGTCAGAATACCCGAACGCCATCTTATAAGTCAACTCTTGCGTCTTACCCATATCATGCAGAAATATCCCCGCCAATACCATATCGCTCTGAAGCTGTGGATAAAAAGGCATTATCGCTTTTGCCGTATTCAGCATATTATTCGTATGTTCCAGCAGCCCCCCGATATAGTTGTGATGATTCGCAGTCCCGCCCGGTGCAGTGCAGAAATTCTTCATCATCTCTTTATCGTTCACAAACTGATTAACAAGCGATTTCAAAAACGGATTCTTAATTTCCGAAACTATTTTTACAGTATCGTCCCACATCTGCTTGATGTCTTTTTCAGTTCTCGGCAGATAATCATTAATATCCACCTTCTCCGCCGGCACTGCCGTAATACGATCTCCCACAATCTGCATTGCGTTCTGATATATTTCGCTCCTTCCCCTGATATGTGCAAAACCTTCTTTAGGCAGCGAATTAAAAAGTTCTTCCGTCGCCTGCCAAATCCTGCCGTTGACCTTGCCCGTCCTGTCGCCGACAAACATCGCGATATACAAGTCCCCTCGCGTCGTACTCCTCAAAATCGGCTGGCTGATCATATAAACATCATCGATTGTCGTCCCGCCCTGTAATTGATTTATAAAAATATGTCCCATTTTCATCCTTAAATTGAAGTTTTGATAATAATTAATATAGTATCATTAGCCCAATAAAACAAGCAGGATTTTTGCCGGTTAAATTGCTTTCAAATCAGTATATAAATCCTCCCATTCAGGATTTGACTTTTCGATCAAATTGATTTTCCATTCCCTCTTCCATTTTTTAATCTGTCTTTCTCTCGTTATTGTATCCCCAGGGTATTTGTGTTCCTCAAAATATACAAGAATGTGAATACCGGTATTCCTCGTGTAATTATCATTGCTTTTGCTTCTGTGTTCACTCATTCGCCGAATCAGGTTATCCGTCGAACCAACATAAATATCTCCCCCTTTTCTATTCGCTGTTATGTAAACAAAATGTTGTTCCATAATCATTTTTTTACATCGGTTAATTTTTTTATTTTGATTCTGCCTGCGGAGGACTCTGTCCGGAGTTTACCCCTGTGAAAACAGTGAGACCGCAGGGACAGGCAAAAAGCTTAAATATCACCATTCATTTTCATAAATTTATATTCTCTTCATCGCCTGTCCTCAAGAATGCAGAAAACAGGAATTCACATCATTACACAATCCTAATCTTTTATTTTTTCCTGCGCAGAATATTACAAATTTATCCATGCTCCTTTTCCTCAACATCTGGTTGCCTGCGGAGGACTCTGTCCGGAGTTTACCCCTGTGAAAACAGGGGCAGCCAAATAAAGACATCACACAAAAATGAATTGCCCAACTATAGCTACCTGTCCTGCCCGTCCATTTTGTCCGCTCCGTTAGATGCGAGCTATCATGCCTATCTTTAAAAAACTCAGAGAACTCAATTGGAAGAGGACGTTTCAAATTAATAAACCTATTATTACTTTCTAGAAAGCTAAGACAATTTAATTAATTTTTGCCCTTAAACCCTTTTTTAATTTAGGGTTTTTGGATATCATCTCAATAGCAATATCAAAATCACTTTTTGATTTTGAAAAAATAAATCGCTCAGAAAAAACAACTTGAAGCGAATTCACCCTCATAACATTTTCATTATTCATAAATATCGGTAAACCAGTTAGGAATGAATCCCTTAATGGACTTTCAACTAAAGATCCTGAAATGACCACTTGTGCTAATTGAGGGCAAATAATATATAAACAGGATCTTGGCGATAAGGGTAAATATATCTCAATGCCAGGACTTAATAAACCAAGGTTTCCATAAGGTCGTTGATCAAACATGTTATCTCTTACCACAGGGTTATCAGATAAAATAAAATTTCTATTTTGTGGAGATTCACACAAAAACCAACGTCTGGTCAATAAATGCTCAGCAAATTCTTGTGCAAATAAAACAATACAATTCAAGGCAGCCTGTTTATCATCTTCCTTGCTATATTCACTAACCTTTTTTTTGTCACCACCAAACTGTATATCTGAACCATAATGTTGAACAATATATTCACGCATAGCTGCAAATTCTTTTTGAAGACTAGATGTGCGAACAATTTGAACTGCTATAAATAATGCCAAATTATATTTTTCATCGTCTGATAATTGTAAATTTTTATTAATTAAGATTTTATTTATGCTGTTTGCACCCGTACCATCAACTTTTTTTAGTAAATCCTCCATATGTGGAATGTTGTGATTTTCGTTAAAGCCATCATAAAATTTATTTTCATGTGCAATATCTTTAGTGGGAGATATGAAAAAATTATTTAGCTCTTTATCCATTACCCATACTTGGGCTTTACGACCACTTTTTATTGCAAATTTCTTTAAAAGAAACTGAGGAACATAATGTTGCTTCTTAGTTTTATTCAAAATATTTAACCACCAGTCCCGAAAAAGATAAATTAATTTGGTTTATTATTTTCTTTTCCTAAGCAGATTTCAGATAAATTTTCCCATGACATATTACATAATAGATACAACTTTCCGCTATTCACTTATCGTTTTTACTGTTTTGCCTGCCGCATCGGCAGCGTTTTTGCTTTAAGGCACAGCCTGCAAGCTAAAAAATTAAAAAGATAACACTGGAGCAAGCTTGCTTGCGGAAGGGTTACTTTTAATTTTTTTATGTGTTCGCAGAACACGCCTTAAAGCAATTATCTCTGCTGAAGCAAAGCGAAAGTCCTCGAATCTTCAGGATTTTTGCTCTTGCAATCCCCCTTGCGGGGACTTGAAAGCAAAAATCAGAGAGGATTAGCTCTGTGGCTCAAGCAATATTTTATTTTCAAAAAAACATTCGCGAAAATTCGTTCGTGTTCGGAGCCTGCCCTCGCGCATGCGGGGGTGGTTTAAAATAATCCGTTAAATCCGTTAAATCCGTATCATCCGCGGTTAATAGCTCTGTGATTCTCTTTTTCTCTGTGGCTAACTTTTTCTTTTGCCTCCTTAAAAAAATAGTCTCGGCTTTTTGCCGAATCCAAAGTTTTGCACTTTACACTTTAAGTTTTAAGTTTCTTCTTTGCTGCTTCCTCATCGCAGCTAAAATTATATCCTTCATTTCCCCCAATCTCAACCGATTAAAAAAATCTTCTTTCAAAATACCCTCGAAAAGTTCGTATTTTAAACCCCTGCGCAATCAGAAATGAAGATATCCAAATTGCGTCAAAAGTAGGTTATTCTATACTCCCTATATCCTTAATTCTGCCCCCAAAACCCTATACCTTTTTTCACTTTTCTCCGCTTTTTTCCCACTTTTTCAGACTTTTTATGCAACATTTCACGCTTTTTCGCGACTTTTAAAAAATTCTTCTTAACTTATTTAAATACAAACACTTATCGTTTTAAAATCGCGCATAACTTCTTTATTTACGTACCTGCAGCGTCCAACTTGTTTATAGACGATTTTTGCCATAAGTCCTTTATTTACGTTAATTTTTTGCGCACAAAAATAAGGACTTACAAACCCCGTTTAGTTTCTGCATCCAAAATTACTTTTCTTCTGTCTTCTCTGGCTTTTGTGTGATTTCTTGTAGCTGTTCGTTTATTTTTTTTAGCGTATCGACGTGATTTTGCTGAATCTCGGCAAGGCTTTCCTGGGTCTCTGAAAGTTTTTCTTTAGTTTGAACAAGTTGGACTTGTAAGCTTGCTATTGACTGTTGGTTTCTTTGTGCTTCTGCTTTCCAGTTAGCGCTGTCAATTTCGAGCATCTTTGTTTTACGGGCTGTGCTGTCATATTCGTTTACTAATTTGCCAATATTTTCATACGCCTGCTCTAATTTCTGCTGCTGCAAATGATTTTGCAGACTGCTCCAAACAAACGCAGCTATCGTTATAGCCAGTCCAAAGGCCATAAAGGCCAAAGCGACTTTTCCGCCCGTACTGAGTTTAAACGCATCGAAAATTTTTCTGCTCAGTGACACTTTGAATTCGACCGGCAGCGGCTCGAACTTTTCCAGCTTGATTGTCGGCGCTTTATTTTCTTCCTGGGCAAATATTTTCAAATCCGGAATTGCCGCCGCAGGCTGTTGCGTTGTCGGTTTTGTAACTGTAACAACTGGTTTATTTTGCTGAATAGAAGGCTGGAAAATTTTATTTACGATTCCGGAAAGTCTCTGTGCCTGTTCGGCGGTGTTGATATGTTCGACTTTATTTTCATCTTGTTGTTTCGCGGATTTAGACGCGTCCAGCGGTAAATCGACTATAAATGTCTTATTTTTATGTTTTCTTATCTGCACAACTCCAAGCTTCGCGCATTCTTCCACCACGCCCGCCGAAATTCCTTGACTGCTTGCGTATTGCTGCAAAGTCAAAAGCGATTTCTTTCTGCTGAAAAGCCGGTCGTCATTTAATTCGTTGTTGCCTATTGACATAGTATCATTCCGAAAAAGGAGTTTAGATAAATATATTTTCGGACTTTTTGGCAAAATTCTTGAAATTTAAGGTTAGTTTTACAAAAAAACGTGCCTCTGAATACACAATAAAAAGTATCGACTTTAATTCGCCGATACAAGAGAAATGAAAGTTCTTATAGCTGAAGATGATACTACGTCAAGGATTGTACTGCAAAACCACCTGAAAAACTGGGGTTACGAAGTTATTGCGGCCGGTGACGGCGGCAATGCGTGGGATGAGATTCTGACCCAACGACCTGAAATCGTCCTTATCGATTGGATAATGCCGGGGATAGACGGTCTTGAGTTGTGCAGGAAAATCCGCTTATTGAGCAACACACAATACATATATATAATTTTCCTTACATCGAAAGCGGAAAACTGCGACATTGTAACCGCGCTCAACAGCGGTGCAGATGATTTTATGAGCAAGCCGTTCGATAAAGACGTTTTCCACAGCAGAATAAAAGTCGCAGAAAGAATTTTCAATTATGAAAATGAAATGCGAACAGCCCGTCAAAAAGCGGAAGATTCTCAAACAAAACTCGAACAAGTCAATCTTCAGCTCGAACTTACGTACAAAAAACTTATGGAAGCCGCACATAGAGCCGGAATGGCGGAAGTAGCCGCCAACGTTCTGCACAATGTGGGTAATGTTCTCAACAGCATTAATGTGTCAGTGGAAATTGTCAGTGAAAAAATTGCAAATTCTGAAATTTCAAATCTGCAGAAACTTGCGCACCTCCTAAAACAACATAGCGGGAATATTGCCGATTACCTTTCTAATGACCCCAAAGGCAAGCACATCCCAGCATATCTTTTCGAAGCGGCTGAACACCTTGTGAAACGTAAACTGGAAATAACTGAGAACCTTAATTCTCTTATCAAAAATGTCAAACGCGTAAAAGATATTGTCAAATCGCAGCAGCTTTATACTAAAAATGAAAAGCACAGGGATATTGTTCATATTTCAGACATAATTGAGAACGCTATAGAAATAAATCACGCAGGACTCGAGCGGTTTAAAATCGAGGTTATTCGAGAATATGAAGAACTTGGAAAAATCACAATAGATAAACATCGGCTCCTTCAAATGCTTGTAAGCATTATCGACAATGCACAGCAGGCTCTTACAGAAAGTCCTAATCAGCCGAAAATTTTAAAAATACGTACGGCAAAAAAGAATAATAAAAGAATTAAAATAGAAATATCCGATAATGGTGTCGGCATAAAATCTGAGGATGCGCATAAAATCTTTCAACAGGGCTTTACGACAAAGCCCACAGGCCATGGCTTCGGATTACATAGCTGTCGACTTACGGCAAACGATTTACACGGCAGCATAAGTATCCATAGTACGGGCGTCAACCAGGGCGCAACAGTAACACTTGAACTGCCTGTGACTGAAATTGAGGTGAAAAATGAAAGTCGTTAATGAATTTAAAAACAAAAGAATACTCATCGTTGATGATAAGGAATCAATACACGAAGATTTCAGGCGTATTCTTTCTGATACCGCTCAGAATACACCGCTCGATATGGCCAGAGCAGCGGTTTTCGGCAATACTTCCGAGAACGCAAATCCATCTACAGACAGCTTCGAATTAGATTGCGCTTTTGACGGACACGGCGCACTTGAAAAAATTGTAGAAGCGGCAAGAGTTGGAAAACCTTACGCTATGGCATTTGTAGATATGAGAATGGATTCGAACTGGGATGGTCTGGAAACAATAGAAAAACTCTGGAAAGTTCAGCCTTCCCTTCAGGTGGTTATTTGTACTGCTTATTCAGATCATTCATGGTCCGAAATCACAGCCAAACTGGGTCAAACCGAAAGATTTTTAATTCTCAAAAAACCTTTCGATAGTATCGAAGCACGTCAGATGGCTTGCGCTCTTACAGAAAAATGGGAACTGCTAAACAACCTCGACAAGCTTGTGCAGGAAAGAACTGTGCAGATTTCTGAAACACGGGACATTGCTGTTTTCGTGCTTGCTTCTCTGGCAGAATCCAGAGATCCTGAAACAGGCGAACACCTTGAAAGAATCCGGAGCTATTCTCATATTCTCGCCGAAGAGCTTCGTAATAATAGTCCATATTCAGAGTGGATTGACGATAAATTTATGGAAAATCTATATCGTTCAAGTCCGCTGCACGATATAGGCAAGATTGGGATTCCAGACAGTATTCTTTTAAAGCCAGGAACATTAACTGATGAAGAATTTGAAATAATGAAGCAACATTCAATAATCGGAGCGGAAGCACTGGGCAGCACGATAAAAACTTCCATTGGAGAAAGCTTCCTGGAAATGGCGTCAGATATCGCCAAATATCATCATGAGAGATTTGATGGGGGCGGTTATCCCGAAGGTTTAAAGCAGCAGGAAATACCATTGCCGGCAAGAATAGTCGCTCTTGCAGATGTTTATGATGCCCTGACCAGTTCGCGAGTTTACAAGCTCGCTTTTCGTCCGGAGCTTGCCTTTACGATGATAAAGGAAGAACGCGGCAGACATTTCGACCCACTAGTTGTCGATGCATTCGTCAACAGGTACAATGATTTTCTTCAGGTTCATAGTATAACTGAACTTGAAAAAACATCAATTTTACTTGGCGCTGACTAATAAAAACAAATTAGTCTCTAAAATAGTAAGAAAAACGAGTAAATTGCTCAAATTCCCATTTTGCATCCTTATTGTAATTTACGGATATTTTGCTATTATTATGCAATCGTAAATTTATCGATTTCGAAATCTATTCAGCAGTTTCGCTGAAAGGCATAAACAGTATGGCAATAATAGGAATGCAGGATGTCAGCGTCGGCTTTGGCGGCAGACCCCTGCTTGAAAATATTAATTTACAAATCGAGCTCGACGAGCGAATTTGCCTGCTTGGCCGAAACGGCGTCGGCAAATCGACATTGATGAAACTCATCACAGGCGAAGTCTTGCCTGAAAAAGGCGATATATCCCGCGCCTCTAAAATTACAATAAAATGTCTAAGACAGGATGTGCCTGAAAACATCAAAGCAACTGTATTTGATTTAGTATCAGAAGGGCTTGGAGAATGTGGAAAGCTGCTGGCAGAGTATCATCATGTCAGCCATCAGCTCGCGCTTGACCATGAGAACAAATCGCTTTTAGAAACTCTCGATAATCTTGGGCATTTGCTCGAAACAAAAAATGGTTGGCAGATGGACAGGCTTGTCGAAAAAATTATTGAAAATATGCAGCTTGACGGCGATGCTGAAATGGCAGGACTTTCTGCCGGGATGAAGCGGCGGGTATTGCTTGCACAGGCGCTTATCAGCAATCCTGATGTGCTGCTGCTTGATGAACCAACGAACCATCTCGATATAGAAGCGATAACGTGGATTGAGGATTTTTTGACAGGCTTTAAAGGTACTCTTATTTTTGTAAGCCACGACCGCGTGTTCGTAAAAAAAATGGCAAATCGTATCATTGAGCTTGATAAAGGCCGAGTGATAAATTATTCCTGTGATTATGAAACGTTTCTTGTTCGCAGAGACATAGCCAACGAAGCACAGGATGTTGAGAATTCGCTTTTCGATAAGAAACTCGCTCAGGAAGAGGTTTGGATTCGCAAAGGAATAAAGGCGCGGAGAACTCGCAATGAGGGCAGGGTTCGTGCATTGAAAAAAATGCGTGAGGAAAGGAGGCTGCGAAGAGAACAAATCGGAAATGTCAAATTAAAATTGCAGGATGTTCAGCAAACCGGCAGGCTGGTGATTGAAGCAAAAAATATTTCTTTTGAATACCAGAGCGGCAAACCTATTATTTCGAATTTTTCCACAACTATAATGCGCGGTGATAAAATTGGAATCATCGGACCAAACGGAAGCGGAAAAACGACATTGATGAGGGTTCTTCTGGAAGAAATTGAACCGCAACAAGGTTCGATACGGCATGGAACGAATCTGGAAATCGCTTATTTCGACCAATTGCACGCGCAGCTCGATTATGACAAATCTGTGTATGAAAATGTCGCAAATGGAAATAAATCGGTTGTGATTAATGGAACGTCGCGCAATATCGTCGGCTATCTTCAGGATTTCTTGTTTTCGCCCGACCAGTCGCTTAGCCCATTATCGAATCTTTCCGGCGGCGAGCGGAATCGGCTGCTGCTGGCAAGGCTTTTTTCAAAACCATCGAATGTGCTTGTTATGGATGAGCCGACAAACGACCTTGATATTGAAACTCTGGATTTGCTGGAAGAATTTTTGTTAAATTATCCGGGAACAGTGCTGCTGGTCAGTCACGACCGTGAATTTTTGAATAATGTGGTTACGGGAATAATAGCAATTGAAGGCAATGGAATTGTAAATGAGTATGTCGGGGGATACGACGATTGGCTGAGGCAAAAAAAAGAATCTCCAAAACTTCAGCAGGCAAAGCAGCCTGAGAAAGTTGCAGAAAAGGAGCAGGTAAAAGAAAAGCTTCGGAAACTATCTTACAAGGAAAAGGAAGAATTAAAGGCATTGCCCGCTAAAATTGAAAAAATGGAAAAAGAACAGCAGGAATTAAACAAAACAATGTCAGACCCATTTTTTTACAAAAACCAGACTGAAGTTGTGACCGTAAGAACCAGAGCAGCAGAATTGAAAAGGCTGCTTGATAAAGCTTATGCCCGATGGCAGGAATTGGAATCTCTGCAATAAAAGCTTATATAGGTGTATTGTTAAAATTATGAAAATTAAAGCGGTGATATTCGATTTAGACGGAACAATAACTGAGCCATATCTCGATTTTGATAAAATCAGAGAAGATATCGGTCTTGCGCGCGATGCGGGTCCGTTGCTGGAAGAAATGGACAAAATGTCTGTTACCGAACGGAAGAAGGCAGAAGAAATATTATACAAGCATGAACAATGTGCAATCGAATATTCGGTATTAAACAGAGGTGCAGCCGAGACATTCGATAAGCTCGGCGAAATGAAAATTCCTGTGGGCATTCTCACGAGAAACACACGCCTAAATGCTTGTGCAATAGCAGAGAAACACAATCTAAAATTCGATGCCATTGTTGACCGAAGCGATGGGCCTGTAAAGCCTCATCCTTTCGGCGTTGAGAAACTTTGCAGTCAGTTCAAAGTCCTGCCGGGAGAAACTATCGTTGTGGGGGATTATTTATTCGACCTGCAATGTGCAAAAGCAGCGGGTGCGGTAGCGGTTTTAATGAAGAATTCTGATAAATCGATGCTGTTTTCAAGCTTTGCAGATTTCACTATTGACAATCTTATTCAGTTATTAGATATAATAGACAGCACAAAATGAAAAAAAATATTTTAATAATCCTGTTTTTATTCATAAATATCTCTTTTGCAGATGATGTGGTTAAAACAATTGAAAAATTGAATCATTCAGCGAAGGATTTGAAAAATCTTACCGCTGATATCGAATATATACACTCGCAGCCTTTGTTCGATACGCAAACTATCAGAACTGGAAAAATATCTTACACCAAAGATGTCAATAGCGGTGCACTAAGAATTAATTTCCAAACTCTAAAACAGGATGATTCGAAACAGCAGAAATATAAGGAAGATTATATTTTTGATGGAATGAAGCTGACAAGAATCGATTATCAGGGCAAATCCGCTATAACTGAACAATATTCCACGGATAAACAAATCGAGCCGCTGGAGCTTGTGCAGGATTATTTTCCAATCATCGGTCTTTCTAATCCGCAGGAAATCACACAAGAATACGATGCTGCAATTAACGGCAACACTTTAAAGCTGACACCGAAAGAAGGTTCAAAGTTTTACAATACATACAAGCAGATCGAAGTTACTATAGATTCGAAACTTAACCTGCCGGTCAATTTCAAAGCGTCAACAACCGAAAATGAAGAGATAATTATAAAACTCAGCAGGATTGATACTTCAAACACAATCAAAAAAGAAGTGTTCGAAATATCAATACCTGCCGATTTTGTTCATACACAAAAATAACTAAAGACGGTAAATTCCCTGGTGAAATTAATCGTCGTTTTTAACTTCCGGGCACAACATTATATATTCCCGCATCTGATTCATATCAGCCATCGCGACGGCGATTTTATCATCCGCTGCACCATAATACAGATATAGCATATTTTTCTCATCATTTACCGTTGCGCCGGTAACGAACACAACATCAGCAACATCACCGATTCTTTCATATTCGGCTTTCGGCCCTAAAATCCATTCTTCGCTTCTTCGCAGAACCCTCCACGGCTGCTCAAGGTCAAGCAGAGCGGCTCCAATTCGATATGTCTGCCCCGCAGTTGTGGATCTGACACCATGATAGAAAACTAGCCAGCCTTCGGGAATCTCTATCGGCTGACAGGCAAGACCTATTCTTGCACCATCCCAGAACGCATGCCGAGTCCTCATAAGAATCCTGTGGTCTCCCCAATGCTTCAAATCCGGCGACATACTAATCCACATATGCGCTTCGCCTCGCACAATCGGACGATGAATAAGCGCAAATCGGCCGTTGAATCTACGCGGGAAAAGACAGGCATCTTTATCTTCCGGCGGAAGCATAGGCCCCATTCTTGCAAATGTGTGGAAATTTTTCGTGATAGCAAGAGATACTACCGGCCCGCCTTCTCCGAAAGAAACGTAAGTTATCGCGAAATGCCCCTGCTCATCGAGCCAAACAATACGCGGGTCTTCAAGTCCCCATCGCTCTTCTTTGGAATTATGGTCGGCCTGCATTGTGGGCTTATCGTCAATTTGCCAATTAGTCAAACCGTCTTTGCTCCTGCAAAGCGTCAAATGCGAAAAACCTCGCAAATCTTCGACTCGAGCGAGCAATATAGTTCCGTCAGGCAGATTAATCGCGGCAGGATTAAATACCGCATTAACTGGATACGGCCAGTCTTTTGCCTGGAGTATAGGATTATCTTCGTATCTTTTGAAAAGGTCTCTTGCCAGATGCTGGCGAATGAGTTCAGACATTAATTGTTCCTCAAAAAATAACTACAATTGACAAATTTTAACATTCTGGTATATTTCTGCCCTTTTGAGGGTTTTCCTTTATGCAAATCAGCAAATTAGTATTAGGAGATTACGAGAACAACTCGTACATAGTTCGAAAAGAAAATTCAGCAAATTGTCTCATAATCGATACGGGTTTAGATTCTAACCCTTTGATTCAATATATAAAGGAAAAAAAACTTAATCCTGCCGCATTAGTTCTTACTCACGGTCATGTTGATCATATAGCCGGTGTCGAAATTTTGCGTAAAAACTTCGAAAATATAAAAATATACATTCATAAATGTGATGCTCCTATGCTCGGAGAACCTGTAAAAAATTTCTCAACAATTTTGGGCTTAAAAGTTCAAACTTCACCTGCTGATGTACTCCTTGCTAACGAAGGGAGTACAGATTTCCAGGGATTTGTTTTCGAGGTAATTCATACGCCCGGCCACACTCCAGGCGGAATTTGCCTTTACAACAAAGATGATAACGTTCTATTCACAGGCGACACGCTTTTTGCCGGTTCAGTCGGCAGAACCGACTTTCCCGGTTACGAGACACATAAATGTATGCAGCAGCTTATCGAAAATATTAAGAAAAAACTGCTGGTTTTGCCTGATGACATCATAGTAAATCCCGGCCACGGCCCTTCCTCTACAATTAAGAACGAAAAAATGCACAATCCTTATCTTAAATGAAAAAATATAAAACTCTTGTCAAAACAGGCGAAATCCGTATAATACCCCGAAAATTGTAAAATTTGTGCCTGGAGGCAAAATGGAAAATCATCGTATCAGTAAAATTAAAAAGAAACGCAAAAGCGGTTTTCTGGCGAGAATGAGAACCCCCGGCGGCAGGAAGATTCTAAGCAGAAGAAGACGCATCGGCAGATCGCTGAAACTACGCAACACATAATGTCAAAACAGGCTTTCAAAAGCCTCGTTAAGATTATTGCATACTTTAGCTCCTGCAGCGGCAAGCCTTTCTCGGGATTGATGGCCCGCAGGCAGGAGCAGACAATCGGCTCCCAATTCACACGCTACCTGGTAATCGTGCGTGGTATCTCCAATCAGGAGAATTTCTTTGCCATGCGCGGATAGATTTTTCATCAGCTTTTTACCGGCATCGACTTTACTATGTGCATAATAATCCTCGAGTCCGCTGATATTTTCGAAGAAACTTTTCAAACCGAACCGCTCAACCGCATCTATCAATGATGTCTGCTGTGAAGCGGACAAAACAGATTGTGATAATCCCGCTTTTTTCAGCGAGTTTATAATATCGACAATTCCAATGCGTAAACTGCACCTGTGAAACTGAGAATTGTAAGATGAAATGTATTCGCGTGCGACGGCATCAAACTCTTCTCTTGTGAAATTGAAACCAAGCTTCAGATAGTAATTTATTACCGGAAAATCGAAATGATTTTGATATTGCTCAAGAGTGGTTGCTTTCATTTTTCTGCCGTCAAGCATTGTGTTTAGTATTTCGACACAAAGCCAGGCGTCATTGAGTAAAGTGCCGTTCCAGTCCCAGATGATATGTTTGTATTTCATTTCTTGGTAAAATTAGAGTTGCTGTCTGCAACTACCGGGATATTTGGGCCTGAAGGAGTTAAATTGATTTTTAGCAGTGTTCGCCATTTTACAATTTGGGCTGTCCATAACGGATATTTAGCCGCGTCAGAAAGCTGAATCGATGCGATAGCGCGGAAAATTTTCGAACATCGCTCTTTATCCTGATTATCACTGAAATACTGGTTAAGTACGTTTGAAACTTTTTTATCCTCACCAATATCACTGGAAAGCAGAATATTCGCTATGAGTTGTTTGGCTGATTCCGCCTGCCCATCATAGATATTTACCTCAAGCAGCCGTGAAGTAAGATATTCTCTGTCATTTGAATCGGCAGCGGATTGCAGGAGCATTCCCAGGTATTTTGCCGCCTGTGCGTACTGCTTTGCCTCTGCGTAAGAATCAGCGAGCGTACGACGCAAAACCATCAATGTATTTGCATCCTGCTGTGCTTCGGCTTTCTTTTCAGCCATTTCGAATAATGTTCGTGATTTTACAAGAAGCAAATCGTCATTTTTGCTTTTAGACTGCACGGATAAACGCTGCGCCCAGGTAATCAGAATATCTGTTTTGCAATATTGAAAGATATTCATCATTGCATCGGCTGCCTTCTGACGTTCATCTTCCAGTTCGGAATTATCCGCTAAGGTTGCGAGCCATTCAAGGTCCTGCGCTGTACCTATTTGTCCGGCCACATATATAAGTTCGCCTCTAATCTTGCTGCTCGAATGCAGAAAAAAGCTTTGGTTTTTAAGAATTTCGAAAGAACCGGCCTGATCTATTTTGAGAAGACCGGTAACGGCCGGGGCTGCAATAAGATCGCTTTTATCTTCAGCGGCTTTCAAGAATA
>MHXZ01000089.1 GCA_001825665.1 Planctomycetes bacterium GWF2_41_51
AAAAAGAACAAACTCAAAATGCCGAGATAGTCCTTATGGCGCTGACCTTCAATATCATGATCATCCTATTTATAAAAGAGCTTTTCTACAGAGCTGAAAAAATAATGCCGGAAGGCATGAAAGTTATTGCCCTGTGTGCAGGAATACTTGAAAATGTGATGCTTCTGCTGGGCCATGAAGGAATAAGCTATATGCTTATTGATAATCCCGATCTTGTACGCGACACTTTTGAAAAAGTGGCTGACAGTATAATAAAGTATTACGATATAGTAGCTTCATTTGATACGGTGGGGGCTCTTTCTCTTAGTGATGATATGGGTTTTAAAACACAGACCCTGCTTTCGCCGGATATATACAGAAAATATTTATTCCCCTTTTATAAAAAATTAGTTGGTGTTATCCATAGTCATGGCAAATTTGCGATATTGCACAGTTGCGGCAAAATTGACAGCGTAATGGATGATATAATAGATTGCGGCTGGGATGCCAAACACTCTTTTGAGGATGAAATCATGCCTGTCTGGCAGGCAAAGCAAAAGTATGGAGACAGGATAGCTTTACTTGGCGGCTTCGATATGGATAAAATATCAACAGAGACTGTCGAACAGGTAAGAGAGCATACGAGAATGCTTATGAAAAACTGTTCTGTGGGCGGATGCTGGGCAATTGGAACAGGCAATAGTGTCGCAGATTATGTGCCTGTTGAAAATTTTCTTGCCATGCTTGATGAGGCATATAATTACCATTATGGAAAATAAATCTAAAAAGCGTGTGGATGATATATTAAGCAACAGGATGCCGGATAGGCCGGCTTTGGGTTTTTTTGCAATTGATTCCGATACGGCATCAAAGGTGCTGGGTAGAGAAACTTATTGGCGTGCAAAAGCGAAATGTCAGTTGGCATTTTGGGATGGTCGACATGACGAAGTAATCCAAAGCTGGATACAGGATGGCATAGAATTATATAAAAAGTTAGATATTATAGATATGATTCCGGTCTGTGTAATGGCGGCCGGTGTAGCGCCCCCAAAAGATCCATCCCAAATCCCACCTCGAAAAATAGATGCCAATACATGGGAAGATAAACAGGGATGTGTTTATAAATATTCGGAACAAACAAAAGATATCACCATGATTTATGACCCTGGAATTTGGAATAGGAACTGCAGCGTTGAAAATGAAGTATGGGATGGCACTATTGAAGAACCTGACAATTTGACTTTTAAAGCCGCGGATGCGATTATTGCAGAATTTAAAGACAAGCGTTTTGTAATTGGCCCAAGCGCAGGTGAGAATGCATGGCTGCTTCTGGGTGGTATGGAACGGGGCCTTGTGGAAATCGCATCAAGACCGGATGATATAAAAAAAATATACGATTCTCAGATTGAAAAAGCTATTGCGCATGATAAGTTTTACATCCGTCCAGGCCAACATGCGGTAATGGGCGGCGAAGATTTAGCCTGCTCGACCGGGCCTCTCATAAATCCAGAGATGTATCGGAAGATATTTCTGCTGGGATTTAAAAAAAGGCTCGATGCATTTAAACAAAAAGGTCAGCCTTTTTTTAAACATTGCTGCGGTGATACACGAAAGCTTCTCGATATTTTTGTCGAGGTTGGCATTGATTGTTATCAATCTATACAAACATCGGCAGGTATGGACATTGTCGAGGTGCAAAAAAAATATCATGATAAATTTGCCGTTTGGGGAGGCGTAAATGTTGAAAACCTTATAGGTGGCACAACAGAAGATGTACGAAAAGACGTTCGCCGAGTGATGACCGAAGCTGCACCAAATGGCAGATTTATACTTGGAACAACACACTCAGTTGCGGTAGGCACAAAATACGATAATTTTATGGCAATGCTCGATGAGTTTTGTAAATGGATATAAAAATATCAATTATTAATGGCAGGAAAAATCATGCATTTATCAATTTATGATTACATAGTAATAGCATTTTATCTTGTGTTTATGTTTTGCCTTGGTCCTGTATTCAAGGGCTTCAGCAAAAATGCCAGCGATTTTTTTCGCGGCGGCGGTGGAATGTTATGGTGGATTGTCGGCAGTTCTTCTTTTATGATGGTTTTTACGGCATGGACATTTACCGGCGGAGCTGCGGAGGCTTATGAAAGCGGCACCTTTTTCTTGCTGCTTTTTATATGTAATCTGATTTCGTATGTTTTTACATATTTTTTTACTGCCGCCAAATATAGGCAAATGAGGATAATTACTGCTCTGGAGGCAGTGCATAAGAGATTCGGCAAGACCAACGAACAGATATTCACATATTTATACATATTAACTAATATCATTTTCGGAGGAGTTTGGCTTTATTCAATATCTGTATTTATGACAGGAGTCTTCAATGTGAATATGAGTGCACTGATAGTCCTTTTGGGTATTACGGTTATAGGGATGACAGTGATTGGAGGCTCTTGGGCGGCTACTGCCGGCGATTTTGTCCAAATGCTCATTGTAATAGTTATAACAGTTCTAATGGCTTTAATTGTATTATGGCATCCGGACATAGGCGGAATAAGCGGGCTTGTCGATAAATTGCCTTCATATCATTTTAAATGGACTGAAATTACAAGGCCCTCGGTTATAGTATTTTTTGCCATTACTTTACTTATCAACCAGATTATTCAATCCAATAGTTTAACAGTCGGCGCCGCCAAATATGTGTTTGTTAAAAGCGGAAGCGATGCAAAAAAGGCAGTGGCGGTAAATATTGCGGGATTTCTTCTGCTTGCACCTGTTTGGATGATACCGGCATTGGCAGCACCGTTGTTTCATCCCAATCTCGCAGCTGAATATCCCAAACTTAACAATCCTCATGAAGCTGCATATGTAGCCATGGCAATTTCTCTTTTGCCAAAAGGACTGCTTGGATTATTGGTTTGCGGTGTTTTTGCCGCAACTGTAACAACTATGGCCGGTCAACTTAATTCCTCATCGGGAACTTTTGTACGTAATTTTTATATTAAGGTAATAAATCGAAATGCGTCTGAAAATAAACAGATAGCAATCGGCCGTATTTTCTCGCTAATTTATGGTTTAATATGGATTTTAGTAGCTTTGATTTTTGGGAGTATAAAATCTTTAGCTCTTTTTGACCTTCTGCTTCTTTGCGCAGCAGCGATTGGCATCCCGACAGCTGTGCCAATGTTTTTTGGCATCTTTGTAAAAAAAAATCCTTCCTGGTCGGCATGGAGTACAATGCTCATTGGTTTTCTTTTTTCATTTATAATGCAATTTGCGATTAGGCCTGAATCAATACAGAGACTGGCAAATGTTTTCGGTTCATCCGAACTGCTTACCGCCAGAGAATTGGGCAAACTAAATATTTCTATAACAACAGCCGTTCTATTTGTTGTCTGTATTGCATGGCTTTTTTTTACTATGCTGTTCTACAAAAAAGGAGATAAAGACTATGTTCAGCAAACGGATATTTTCTTTAACGAAATGAATACTCCTGTGAATATAGAAAAAGAACTTGGAGCAGGATATGAAAATGATATTCGGCAGTACAAAGTAATGGCCAAGTTATGTATTGTTTATGGCGTTTTTATTGCCTTGCTACTTTTTATTCCCAATGATATGAAAGCAAGAATGTACATATTTCTTTGCAGCTTGATTATTGGCGGAATTGGTGTGATGCTGTATTTTATCGCCTTGAAAGTTGCAAAAAAACATCCGGTCTTTAAGGAAGATAATTATGCTTAAAATAATCTCAACAACGGTATGTTTTTCCATTATTTTTGTTTCAGCCGCCCATGCGTTTGAAAAATTTATGCCTCTCCATGGCGGTGATATCGAAATTTGGCGGATTACAGATGATCCCACAATGCGTGATTGGCCGAACTATCATAATACAGATGCCTGGAGTGGTGATGGAAGATACATGTGTATCGAGCGATGGGCATGGCTGACTCAACCGAACTTTGCGACAGAGATGGGCAAAGGAGCCGAAGTTCGAGTTTTTGATATTAAAACCAAAAAATTTAAGTTTATTGCCGAAGGCTCTCAGCCACGGTGGGCGACAAATCACAACTGGCTGTTTTTCATACAAAACGGCAAAGATGTTATGTGGTACGATGCTGACAGCAACAGTACAGTAAAGTTGGCAACAGGTATATTGGATATCGGTGAAACTGATGCTCAAGACAGATGGCTATATGGTTCGACATCACTCATCGCAAAAAGAGGGCCTAAAGGTACTATTGTCCGAATCCCTTTAAAGCCCGAATCGCAGCCGGAAGTTCTGCCCGAAGCCCGTGGTATTTTTTATCTTCCTAATCCACGACATCCAGTCGTTCTTTTCAGAGTTGATGGCTTAGTTCCATGGAACAAGAGAAAACCTTTTACTCCTATTCATATAACCACCAGCCTTGAAGGCGAAAATGAACAAGTGCTTTGCCCTGAGCTTCGTCATACTCATCAAACATGGAATGGTGATGGGGAATGGTTTTTGATGGGCAATGGTCAGGTAACAGGGCGAAAATGGAATGAACCGTTTCCGAGCAACAGCCATTATATGGTGAATATGAGCTTCGGAGATGTTAGTCCCTGCGGAAGAAGCGGCAGATGGATAGTGGGCAGTCCCGGCACAGGTACCGGTTCGCTTCAAATTGCTGACCTATGGAGCGGTGAAGGCAGGATATATCTTCGAGCTTTGTCTTTTGTGCATTATTACGGTGAATATACTTCTGCTATCGCTTTTGCAGAACCGGAGAGTAAGGGCAGTCCAGACGGAACGAAAGTTGTGTTTGCAAGCACTTACGATTTAAAAAATTCTCCTCATACGAAAATAACTGAAGATATGGAATCTGCTGAAGCGGATAAAATTGTAGTTGCTTCAACAGAAGGATTTCCAGATTCCGGCAGGCTGTCCATTCAATCAGAAATAATCGGCTATAAACACAAAACCCCCAACAGCTTCGAAGGTCTCACCCGTGAAATGTATGGCGTTAGGGCTGAAAACCCCGCAACGTTGTCATATTTTCCGCCGGCATTATTCGAGCACTACAGGGATAACAGATTACATCTTTTAAAAGGTCTTATTGTAACATCTTTTGATCATAGGCTACTTAGCGACGAGCAACGTAAGAATACCATAATGCCGGATGTGAAAAATCTTCCCGACGATTGGAAGGATAATCCTGTTACCTGGCAGCGACGCAGCGATATTTATGTTGCTGTATTAAGAAGACCCGACCGGCCTTTTTTACAAGCTGCACCTATTGAAGCCGAAGAAGATATTCAGCTTATACCAGGTGAAAATCATTGGGAAATAGAAGGATATTATATTTATAAAGATAACCAGAAACTTAATGATGATCTTCTAAAGCCTGGCCAGACTCTAAATCTTGGCACAGACAGCCGCACTGGTTCCGGTCATCTTTATATAAATGCTGTGGCTGTCGAATGGTCGGGGCTCGAAAGCGAAAAAAGCATCACATTGACAATTTGTGGTAAGCCGACTCTAAAAGTGCTTGAAGAAACACCGGCTGGTTTTTCTTGGAAATACGACAGGTATCTTGTTGATAGAGAAGAAGTTACTCAGCAAAGAGCAGATGATGCGAATGAATATATAAAGGAAATTGTTCATATATATGATGGTATTCTTTCGAGACAATGGTATGTCAAAGGAACTATTACAAAACAATATGACGTTAATGCTAAAGGTCAGGCTATCAGGAGATCATTTTTTGAAAATGGTTTGTTAAGTCGTCGAGAATTACATAACAGTGATGGGATTAAAGTCAGTGAAGAGTTTTTTGATTCGGCCGGATATATTTATGAATCGAAAAAATGGACTTATGACATTTATCTAAATGATATGGTACTTGAAAAACCCTGCCTGGAAAGCCAGTGGTTTTATGATAAAGGCAAACCTGTAAAACTTATCGGAAGTGAGTCTTATTATAATTATACGAGTTTTCCATGTATTTATCAGCTAAGCGGTGATAATTGGATTAAAGTCAAAGAACTTGATCCTCCGCCGGTAAAACTTAAAAGATGATTGATATAAGGATAGATATGAAAAAGATTAAAATAATTTACCTGGTTATGATAGTTACAATTAATATCTGCATCGCCGCGTCAACGGAAAGAAAAACAATGACATATGAAGAGGCGGTTGCGCGTATCCCCGAAAGGAAAATTCCCGATTTCTGGATGGTTGATGCCGTCAGGATAAAAGATTATCTGACAGGTCTCAAAAAGGGAAAAGTTAATAAATTGACTGAATCGGCAGGTGAGCGTGATATATACGTTGTGACTTATGGCGAAAAAGAGACAATGCCACGATTGGCAAACTTTAACTCTGCTATAGCTGCCAGGGAGCCGCAGGTCTATTGTGATAAAGACGCTCGTAAAAAACCAGTCATCTTATTCTTAGGCCCGGTCCATGGTGCCGAGGTGGAGGGCTTGATTGGCTTGATGAATTTTATTAACATCATGGAAACAGGCAAAGATTTGCGCGGCAAGGATTATCAATATATTCAGCTTACTGGGAGAAAAATGTAGGCTTGTTATTATTCCATGTGCCAATCCTGACGCTCTTGTGCGTTTTACCCCCAAATCTCTGCAGGGCATGACATTTGACGATATGAGATTTTGGGGGCAGGGTACTTGGAGTGATAATACTTTTTGCGCATGGCCGCAGTCAAAACGACAGCATCCCATGAAAGGGGATAATTGCGGTTTTCTGGGTTGCTATTTTAATGATGACGGTATTAACTCAATGCATGATGAGTTCTTTGCGCCAATGTCCGCGGAAGTTCCAGCGATACTCAATCTGGCCAGGGAGGAAGCGCCAGATATGGCAGTTTCGTTGCATAGCCATCATGTCGCGCCGGTGCCTGTCTGTCCGGTTTATGTCCCGCAAGAGATCAAGCATGACATTAAGCAATTATCTGTAAATTATGCAAAAATAATGAAAAGACACAATCTACCGACATGGAAGTTTGAATATGTTTACGAAAAAGGGAAAGTGCCTCCGACGTTTAACTTGGTCAGTGCGTTATATCATGTCAGTGGAGCAAAAAGTTTTCATTTTGAATGCCCGCATGGAATTGTACATGAGGATACACCGACATTCAGCATGGATGATATTTTAGAAATGCAGTTGGGTCTCTATGAAGCGATGATGAATTACGAACTGAATGATGGATCCAAGTAAAGAATTTAAGGTTAGAAAGAATATTATATGAAAAAGTTAATATTTCTATTTTCAATTATAATTACAATTGATGTGCACGCAAAGTCAGAAAACACCGCACCGCTTTTGGTTGAAAAACGGGTATGTTCGGAAAATCAATATAGTTCTTTCGGTATATATAATCAGTGCCCGGAAAGTCCAGACGGCTCGCGAATTATTTATACCGTTTATGATTATTATCCAGATGAAGTGAAAATGGTTTCACCTGTTTCCCTATGGATTTGCGATAGTAATTTAAATAATCATCGCTTAATAAAAAAACTTGAATATGAAACCTGCAATCATAACGGAGCTTTTCAGCAATGGGTAGATAATAACAGTATTGCTTATTCAGGGACGCATATAAAAAAAGTAAACAATAAATATTTCAAAGGGGGCATAATAGTAATAAATGCAGATACAGGCAAAATCGAGTATGGCCCTTACACGGGCGGATTTTTAAGCGATAATAGCTATGACGGCAAACTTATGATGAATATACAATTTGAGGATACTAACCTCGGTACAAAGGGACTTTATGAGCTTGATACAAAAAGTGGAATTGTCAAGTGCCTGTTTCGCAATAGTGATTTTATAAAATTCAGAGATAAACATAATTGGTCCGGAAACAAAGAGCCGAAATTATGGTCTATAACGCATTCGATGTATTCTACTGATGGTTCGCATATAGCATTTTCAGTCCATACACACGGACAAGGTGGGCATCAGCAGTTTTTTACATGCAAGGCTGACAAAACAGACATTGTATATTGGGGCACTGATTTTCCAGGGCATTTTCTATGGTATGATGAAAATACACTGTGGGGTTCCGATTATAATGTTGATGATGGCCAGACCAATGATCGATTCTTTAAGCGATGGAACAGGCATCGAAATTATATAGAAACGTTATCAGGCCCTGGGTGTCATACGGCGGCGTCTGCTGACCGGCAGTGGTTTGCCGGCGATACCAGCTATAATAGCGACCCCATTAAGCTGTTTTTGTATAAGAAAGGCATGGCCACGCCCAGCGCCGTAATTTTTGAACATAAATTTCCAGACATTACATGGAAGGCACGCGGTCATGTAAATCCGTCTTTTTCAAGAGATGGCAAACGCCTTTATTATAACCGCGCAATAAGCGAAACAATGAAACAAGCGTACTATTGTGATATTTCAGAAATTGTTAGAAATTAATTTTCATGAAACATAGAATTTTATCTGCGATTATATTTGTTTTTTGCATTTTGCCTCAAACAGCTTTTTCAAAGGATTTGTCGACTAAATCTTTCCTAGATGCTGTTACCGGCAGGCGAATTCATGCGGTGGGATTAGCGGGAACGAACACTGCGCATCTTTATCCTACTTCCTTGACGTGGGATGCTGCCTCAACCAAGTTGATAGTTAATGCTAATATTCAATTGGACAAATGGGGCTGGTATTGTGATTTCGTTGAATTTGACACTGTCTCTGAAAAAACTACTTATATTGATTCCTATAGGTCTTACTATGGAGCGGTTTCACGGGACAATAAATTCTATTATATTAAAAAGGACAAAGTCTATTATTGTGATCTAAAGACCTATCAAAAAGAGCTCGTCTGTGCCCATCCTAACGGTTTTGATTTTTATGGAGTACCTACTATATCGAATGATAATACGGTTATGGCTGTTTACTGGAAAAACAAGAATGATAATTTGAGAAATATCGGCAAGATTGATCTCAAGACAGGAAAGCTTTCTGTCCTTGTCAGCTCTGCTGATTTTAAGGATGTTTTTTCTCCTCCATACCCGGACTTGAACCATCCGCTGGTCAATCCTGTTTATAAGAATCTTATCTTTTTCTGTTTGGATGGTCCTTTTGGAGTCAACAGGATGTGGATATATGATGAAAATCTCGATAAAATTAAGAGCCATTATGAGCCAAAGCAACTTGGCGGCAAGGTCGGTGAGTATCTTTATCATGAAAACTGGGCGGCGGACGGCGAAAAAATATATGTTATAAAATCTCACCGCAGCCCTGTTAAACCTGCCGGTATTATGTGGGTGGATAAATGGGACAGCACAAAATACGGTATTGTCAATAGTGATTATCAATACCATTATGCTTCTCCAAGTTCTGATGGTAAATGGTTAATAGCTTGCACTCGTTACATAAAAGGGCTGGTGGACAAACAATCAGATATAGTCCTGGTTGATTTGATGACAAAAAAAACAATGCTTCTCGCACGAGTTGATACAGTTTCAGATGGCCATGTTCACCCGTCTTTCAGTTTGGACAATAAGAAAGTGACTTTTACTTTTATTGATTCGGACAAAAAGATGTGGGTTGGTTACATCGATATCACGCAAAAGCCTGATTTAATAAAAAAATAATTTTGAATTTCCGGAGAATATAAAATATGGCAGATTATGCCCAGGTACTAAAAGATTTCAAGTCAAAGCATAAATATTTAGTTGCGATTGATTCGGACGGATGCGCGTTTGATGCAATGGGGATAAAACAAAAAGAATGTTTTTGTCCATGGATGATAGGCTGCTTTGGATTGCAGCCGGTTGCCGAAGCCGCCAGAGAATGCAAGGAGTTTGCTGACCTTTTTAGCAAAACCCGTGGCGCTAACAGACATAAAACAATAGTTCGAATTTTAACTGAACTTCTACCGTCTCATCCAAAAGTAAAAGAAAGCGGTTTTAAAGTGCCACAATTTGAGCATTACTGCAATTGGGTCAATAATCCCGATAGTCTTCTAAGTGATGATGGATTAAGAGCGGCGGTTGCCAAATCAAGTAATCCGCAGGAAAAAGCAGAACTTGAAATTGCATTAAATTGGAGCAGGAAAGTTAATCAGGCTGTGACTGATATTGTAAAAAATGTAGCGCCATTTAAATACGTTAGGGATAGTCTAATAAAGATTGTTCAAAAAGCAGATGTTTTAGTCTGTTCAGCTACGCCGACAGAAGCACTCGAAAGAGAATGGGCTGAACACGGATTAAAACAATTCGTTAAAGTTATAGCCGGCCAAGAAATGGGACCTAAAGCGTATCATCTTGGAATTATGACTAAGAATCATTACAGCTTTGACAATGTTTTGATGATTGGTGATGCATTGGGCGACCTCAATGCGGCAAAAAAAAATGATTGCCATTTTTATCCTATAAATCCCGGCGGTGAAACCAAATCATGGAAGAAATTCCATGATGAGGCATTCGATAAGTTTATAGATGGCACATACGCCGGAAGCTATGAAGCTGCTCTTGCTGATGAATTTGATGCGTGTCTTCCTGATAGTCCGCCATGGGAAAATCAGAGAAAATAATTTTATATAGAAGGGTTAGAGAAATGCCTGTGAAACTTGCTATGTTATTTATTGTTTTGCTTTCGATGCCACAAATAACTAAATCCGCTTGCGAGGATATATTGCAAAAAACAGTATTGCATATAGACGCAAGTGATAAATCAACTGTCGATATGCAGGATTCATATGTTGTTTCCTGCAAAAGCAAGTCAGGACAATACAAGTTAAAAAGTGTAAGTCCAGAATCAAGTCCTCTGTATATTACTAATGTTGTCAATGGTAAAGCAGCTTTTAGTTTTGATGGACAAAATGATTTTCTTGCCGCAGAAATTCCAAATGATATTCGTTTAGGTTCGCTTCATATTTTTATCGCAGGCAAACTTAATAAAATCGGTAAGCGTCAATATTTTGTTGGGGCAGACCCTAATGCGCGATTTGATATATTGGCGAATAATAAAGAATTCCTGATAGAACTTGGTATTGAAGCGCACGCTATCAGGCATGGCCTTTTAGTTGATCAAGCCCCGCATGTTTTTGAATTGAGCCATTTTATGCCTCAAAAGATTTATGGTCAAATTCCGCCTGGGCATTACCTGATAGACGGCAAAGTTTGTGGCAGACCATTCAGCAAAAGTTCAGATAAATTAAACGATATACTTTTATTTGGCGCAAATAATCGGGGCAAATCAGGATATTTAAATGGATATATTTTTGAAATAATAATTTTCGATTACAAATTAACTAACGATGAGCAAAATTCAATTCGATCATATTTAGGTTCAAAGTGGGGCATCAGTATTTTTAGTGATGATACTCCAGAACCAACTATAAAATTAAAAGAAGTCAGGATTGGGCCTGACGGAAAGTACAGTTCTCTCGGCATTTATAATGAAAGTCCGGAAAGCCCGGATGGAAAAAGAATAACGTATATTGTGTTCGATGAGATTCCAACTAACCAGCGTCCGCTAGTTCCATTTTCGATATGGGTATGCGACAGCAATCTTGCGAATCATAGGCTCGTGAGAAAATCAGAAAATCCGACAGACAATCATAATGGCGCATTTCAGCAATGGGTAGATGATGACAGCATCGCTTATTGCAGCTCTCATATTTCGGAGTTGCCTGACGGTTCACAGAATAAACGTGAAATACGCGTATTCAATGTTGATACAGGACAGGTCGAATTCGGCCCCTTTACAGATGGTTTTCTCGGCGACAATACGGTACAAGGCAGGATACTGATGAATATTGACGGCGACAGCAGCAATGTCGGTCCCCGCGGCGTATACGAGCTGAATACGCATACGGGCAAAGTTCGCTGTATTTACAAGGTAACGGATTTTGCTCATTATGCTGCTAATTTGAACTGGTACGGAATGAAGAAAAATCCTGAACGATGGGTTGTAACGCATGCGAGATTCTCACCTGAGGCGAGCCGTATCAGTTTTATGTTTAACGCCGGCGGCAGCCAATATTTATTTTTTACTTGCAAAGAGAATGGCTCAGACCTGAAATACTGGGGCGTTGACAAACCACTTCACGAGCTATGGTTCGATGAGAAAACACTTTGCGGCACAGATGAAATTACTGACGACAACCATCCCGATAATCTTCGCTTTAGAAGGTGGAATTTGAATAAACAAGTCATTGAGACACTTGCCGGACAGGTTAATCACACAGCGTTTTCGCCCGATAGACAATGGTTCGCAGGCGAGTCCTTTTATCGCAGTGACCCTGTCAAATTATTTATATATAAACGAGGGGAGATTTCACCGGTGGCTGTAATTTTTGAAGGTAATGCTGAAGTAGTTTGGCAAAATGTCGGGCATATCAACCCTGCTTTTTCACGGGATGGAAATCGTCTTTATTATAACAGGACCGTTGGTGATTTGAAGCAGGCGTATTTTTGTGATATCTCAGAACTGGCTCAATTTAAAAATGAATAGACAGTTTAAAGAAAGACCCTTTTTAATTGTTATGTATTAACATTTTAAATTATGCAATAAGGACGGTTTTATGTTTAAGATACATAAATTGATTTTTCTGTCCCTAATTGTATTTTTATATACTTACGCAGAAGCAATTAATTATATTTGGGATGGTGGTGGTACTGATAGCCTCTTCCAAACTCCGGAAAACTGGAATCCAGACGGAATACCGGCAGGTGAGCAGAGCACTGGCGATGCTGCAGTTATTGATCCTTCTCCAAAGAACCCGACAACAGATTCAAATACAAATGTTTCATTCAGAAATTTCAGTGTTGGTACCTTGGTAGGCGATGCCAATTTTACAATGAATGGAGGAACAGTAACTACTAATTATGTCTACTTGGGAACAGGAATAGACCGTCATGTAAATTTTGTTATGAATTCAGGAGCCTTTGTATCCCAACGAACAGTTTATGTCGGCAATGGCGGTTCAGGAAATATACATGTTCTCGGCGGTGCCTTTTGGTGGAAAACCGGAGATGGATCTTTGTATGAGCTTAGGATTAATGGTTCGGATGCTGATAACAAAAGTCATGTGCAATTAGATGGCGGCACTATGATTGGTGCGAATTTGTATATCGGTGAATATGGCTCAATGGATATTACATACGGTACAATAACGCTAAACAATGATGACACAGCTTTAATTGTTGACTACGTAAATTTGGGCAAATTAACAGCATTCGGTGGTAATGGTATAATAAGCTACCATTATGATGACGGAGCGAGAGTAACTCATATAAGTGCATCTTGTGAATTTATTCCGCAAGATATGAACCGAGACTGCATAGTAGATTATCAAGACTTGTATGAATTTATATCACACTGGCTTGCAAATGATTCTTATACTTACAACACCAATGGTATTATCAATGACGAATTTGTTGTAACACCAAAAAATCCTTTAGTTTTAAATAGCAACAAAGAAATAATGATGATAGAACAAAGTGATAATCTTCTATTGCGTTTCGATGGTGGTTCTACTGGGTATGGTACTTTCGATGCGGCTTTTTATGATACAATTAATTGTAACAACGCTCTTCCGATTAATGTTGTCTCCGGGGAAACCGGTTTAGGTATTGTGAGCGGTATTTCACAATCAACATCATATTCAACTAAAATTGGAAATTCCGCAATGTATTTTTCGGATAATAAAAATTTTGCGGCAAATATACCGGATAGTATTGCTGAATTCGATCGAAATTATACTAATTTCACGGTTTCATTATGGTATAAGCCGGATAGCGATAATGATGCCGATAATAACAACAACTTTCTTATTGGTAAAATGGGTATAACTGACCAACGAGGGTGGCAACTTTACCGATATGATGATTCAAGCAGGATAGAATTCCTGTTTTTTGATGGTCCATCCGGAAGTTCGCAATCAATTACAAGGACGGCCGGAGGACCTATGGCAAATAAGTTTACGCATATTGCTGCAACATTTGCTGCTAATGATGCAGTATGTTTGTATTTTGATGGTAAACAGGTGAGTTCATTGATTTCAAATGTTAAATCAAGTCTCAATGGTATAAATAATAAGCCGTTGCAAATTGGTAATCGCGGCGACTTTTCAGATGATTCAGCCAGTGGAATCATAGATGATGTAGGTATTTGGGATTCTGCTTTATCTGCCCAAACGATTGCAGCAATTCATGCCATGGGTTTATTCGAGGGATTAAACATTCGGGATGAAGACATTACAAATTTATTATCTGCTTTTGCTGAGAAGAAAAAAACGGGAATTAATAATCATATTTGGGAATACACTACTAATTTGTCAGTACCGTTAGGTGCTATCGGAGGTGGTAGTGATACATGTAACGCTTTTGTAGTGCTTGATTCGGAGGGTAATGGAATGCGTATGAATCCTTGTGTCAATCTTATTCTAAGTGACTTCAATCAAGATTGCATAGTAAACTTTGAAGATTTTGCGATTATTGCATCACATTGGCTGAATAATTGAGATTCTAAATTACATATTCTTAATATGTTATTTAATTTAAAATTATGCCCTATGTGAAGGGAGTTTAATATGAAAAAATATGTTTTATTCATTTTAATAATTATTCTTATAGCAAATATCAGAATTGTAAACGCTGTCGCACCTGTGTTGAAAGAGGCGATGGGTTTTGGCATCAACACACCCGGCGGAATAGGCGGGCAAGTAATAAAAGTTACAAATCTTAATCGTACAGGGGCGGGCTCTTTTATTAACGCACTTTTAACTCCTTGGCCGCGCGTCATAGTCTTTGAAGTCGGCGGAATAATTAATCTCGAAGGAAATTCATATAAAATTATCGACCCATATTTGATTGTGGCCGGTCAAACTGCTCCTTCGCCGGGTATTACGCTTGTCAGAGGCGGGCTTCAAATATGGACCCACGATGTAGTGATTCAGCATATCAGGATTCGTGCTGGAGACAATGATCGTATTAAAGTGCCTTGGGATATCGATGCAATGACGACGGCTTATGGCGATGCTTATAATATTCTTATCGACCATTGTTCTTTCAGTTGGGGTATTGATGGCTCGCTGGATGTATCAGGCCTTCGTACAGGACCAGATGATACTTCGCACTGGGTTACACTTTCCAATAATATAATTGCCGAGACCCTTAATAATTCGATTCATTCTAAGCAAAGTCCTCACTCACGTGCAACATTAATTAATGATTTTTGTCAGAAAATCGCTGTAATTCGCAACATTTATGCACACAATGATATGCGGCAACCGAATTTTAAACCGGCTACAACAGGAATTATTGTAAACAATTTAATTTATGATCCAGGAACACGTTGCATACATACACATGGCTCGGAAGCAGAAATAGGTGGGCCAGCTGATCCTCCAAAATGGTCCATCATTGGTAATTTTATTAAACCTGGTCCGTCGACAACTATATCAGCTTTAATCCAAAGCGAATTGGATGTATCTATTGGTTCTGCTGAGTTGTTTATCAGAGATAATCAGAGCTCTACAGGAAATATTCCTCTAAAGACCGGTCCAATTACAGAAATTTCAGCGGCTCCGGTTTGGCCTCAAGGAATGGTAGTTTTACCTTCCGTACAAGTATACGGTGAGTTAATATCGCATTCAGGTGCTCCGTCCGTTGGACCGTGATTCTGTTGATCTTCGTATAATACAGGAAATTCAAACAGGTACAGGAGGAATTATTGACAGCCAAAATGAGGTCGGCGGCTATCCAACTGCAACGGTGACTTATCGTCAATTGAATATTCCTAAAGATTGTAACATAAAAGAATGGATTGAGGAATACGCCCGGCAGGTTGAAGAGCCATAAGGATAAATTCTCGTAGTACGCAAATAATAATCATCATCTGAGGTTAAGTTTATGCTCATTAAAGCATTATGATGTCATACCCGAAAAATAATAAGAAAAGTGGGGCGATAATGGTTGTTGGGTAGTATTTTAAAAATTAAGGCAACCTCTAAAAATTGCCTTTTTGACAATAAATTTTTTTATTAACTTTTTATTTGTACTTTTTTGAACAAAATTTTAAAAAATCACGTTCAT
>MHXZ01000090.1 GCA_001825665.1 Planctomycetes bacterium GWF2_41_51
TATATGTATCGGCATACAACGGGGTACTTAGATATGAAACATCTGTCCCATCTGCTTTCGCTAATTTGCTCTTTATATATATTTTAGAATCATTATATGAACCGCCTTCCGTTGCGCGCATAATAGCAATATAGTTATTGCTTGAATCCGTAGGCACATCGTTGTTAACGCCATCAGAATTGAATAATCCGAGTCTGCCCATTATCACACCTGATGAGGTGTGAGTAAAATCAAATTGCATCCAGCATTCCGGTATTTGCCCGCCGTGAGTGCCAGAGGATATACTATCATCACCAAGAAGTTTATAATAGGCGGTTTTGCCGGCATAAGGATTAGCGCTCATATGCGCAGTAACCCAGGCAGCTTCATTCGGTCTGACCTCTATGTAAGAATTCGACAATTGTTCTTCTTTTACCCAGCCAGAGGTCTCATTCCATGGTTGAAAAATTGTTAATGCCTGCACTTGTACCACAAAAAGAAACATTAATGTTAATAATGAATAATTAACACTTTTTAAAAGTTTTTTTATTTTCATACAAATATCCTTTCAGAAAAACAAAAAAGGCGAGCTATTTTTTAAACTCGCCTTTTTTATTTACAGTTTAGTATGAGTTATACAGGTCCTCGACCTCGTCTGCTGTCAATGCCCAGTTATACAGCAGCACTTCATCAAGAGAGCCATAGAACCAATCAGTGCTACCGATTTTTCCTATATTGAGATAATCAGTACCGCGTAATATTGGGTAATTGTAGCCGGCAGCAGAGGCGGAAAGCTCGCCGTCAATATACAATTTTATCCTATTACCATCCGAAGAAAAGCGATTATACGTTCCTACCATATGATGCCATTGACCGTCGAATAACGAACTGCTTAATGTAGCCTGGGCATACGGAGTTGTACCATCCGAATGCTTTACTCTGAAGGTGGCTGCTCCGGAACTTACAGTTAAACGATATTTATAATCGTTAGGACTGTTATCCTGACTGATTAAATATACCGACCGATCAGCAGTGGTCTTCATCCAGCAGGAAACTGTCATATAATTGCCGAAATCAAAATCCACCGCATTTAAAGGTACACGAACATAATCGTTGTCACCGTGAAACCAAAAGCATCTCCCCGATATACCGTCCGATGGATGAGTAATTCCGCCTATAAGTTGTCCATCATTATCGTAGTTTGTTGCATCATTGGCAGTAGTTCCCGAAGCCTCATCAAACGGCAAATCCATTACGCACTTGCGAGAACTGGTAGAACTTTCGTAAACGGCTAATTTGGTGAAATCAATCTGCATATCGCCTTGATATGTCGTTACGCAGGGACTTATCTTAATATTATCTGACATTGATGTATTTGTTGTGGGAATTGTAATATTGTCAGCTATCTTACTGTTATTCAGCCACACCGTGTATTTATCCGAAGAAAAATTAAACTCCATCTCAAGGAGATACCATGTTCCGGTTGTCCATGTGGTAGAACTGGGAAAAGCACCATCATTGTTACCCCATTTGTAGTCGGATTTATTGGCTCTAATCCAATAAAGCCAGTCAGACGAATTAGTATATACTGGCTCAGCATAACCGGCACTGAGCGAATTTATTCTTACATACATTCGATAATAACCGCGAGTAATATTTGCACCAATACTGCGTACAAGATCAGGACGATAGCTTGCCGATGTGTCTGTAAGGCGGGCTGAATATGTACCATGTGCGGGATTAGAAGAAGTTACTGAAACATCTGTGTATGGATTATTTTCCACAACACTCCAACTAACCAGCTCATCATTACTGCCCTCCCAGTCGCAAGCCCACCGTGTCTGATAAAAAGCATTGGAAACATTTCGATAGCTCCAATACCCTCCCGATGGACACCATCCATATCCCACTCTGACGTCCACGCCGATGTAGGTATTTCCATATATCTGCGAATCTATATCGACTCCGGCACCATAGAGAAATCCCCGTTTAATCTCGGGGCCGCCATTTTCGAGATAATCCGCTTCTGTTGCATTAGGTATCTGATAGAATCCGCCGCTTCCCTCATAACCTTTGTGAGTCCATCGTATCGCGCTATAACGCGGCCTGTCAGCAAAATCAAACGTATTGTCATGAAAAGAGTAATCTCTACCGAAATATTCATCATCACCACCGTGAACCGTTATCGCTGGTTGCAAATCTTCGTTTGCATAAGTGCCTGTACTTCTGAATGTATTGTCAAAAACATTAACATCACTTACATTGTCGCGTAAATTCACATGGGAACCGGCAACATCCTCAAAAGTATTGTCATGAATTTTAATTTTATAGCAATTATGTGCAGCGTACACCCCATGAGTTATATGGCCGACAACTCCAATTGTGTCAAATAAGCACTCTCTGACTATAATATCATGAGCTCCGGTTATGATGTCCACCGCAGCATACATGAGGTTAGTTAAATTAGTAAACTGGCAACTAACTATATCGATATTGCGGCAAGCAGAATACCTGCATAAAATTGCATGGTCTGTACAGCCGGTACCGCTGAAATTCAAATCGCGGATTTCGATATTTTGGCTGTTATCAATTATCAGAAGTTGAGTTCCGCTGGAAGTGAACTGCACGTTGCTGCCGGCGACCCCTTTTAAATAAAGCTTGTTGGTAGCATTGCCTTTATTTAAAAGAGTCAAACACCCTCGATTGTAAGTACCGTCAACAAACCATACGGTAGCGATTGCTGTTGAAAGGCCGGTTTGAACAGTGGTCCAGAAGGCTGAATCGAGATAATCTTTTGCATTAGCAGCACTCAATCCATCATGGGTGCCCCGTCCCCCCTGCTCTGGGGCTACATAATATGTCGCTGCCTGCGCAACTGCACCCAACAAAACAATCAACATCAAAATTTTCACTAAACATTTCATAATTTCACCCTTTCAGAAAAAACAAAAAAGGCGAGTTATTTTTCAAACTCGCCCTTTATTTATTATAGATTAGTATGAGCTATATAAATCTTCGACTTCGTCTGCTGTCAATGCCCAGTTATACAGTAGCACTTCATCAAGAGCGCCATAGTACCAATCAGTGCTGCCGATTTTTCCTATATTAAGATAATCAGCACCCCGCAATAACGGCTTATCGCTGCCAGCGGCAGAAGCCGCCAGTTCACCATCAATGTACAATTTTATCCTATTGCCATCCGGAGAAAAGCGATTATACGTTCCTACCATGTGATGCCATTCGCCATCGAATAGCGAACTGCCTAACGTAGCCTGGGCATACGGAGTCGTACCGTCCGGATGCTTTACTCTGAATGCAGATGCTCCGGAGCTTACAGTCAAACGATATTTATAACTATTAGGACTTTCATCCTGACTGACAAGATATACATTCCGATTAGCGGTGGTCTTCATCCAGCAGGAAACTGTCATATAATTGCCAAAGTCAAAATCCACCGTATCCAACGGTATACGAACATAATCGTTGACACCATCGAACCAATAGCATCTGCCGGATATACCGTTTGATGGGTGAGTGATTCCACCCATAGCCTGTCCATCATTATTGTAAGCGGATGCATCGTTAGCTACAGTGCCAGAACTTTCATCAAATGGCAAATCCATCACGCATTGATGCGAACCCGTCAAATGGCCTTTATTTATACCTGCCCATGTTTTACCATAGCGAATATTGTCGAAATAAATCTTGGTTACTACCTGTTGAGTGCCTCTGTATGTACCAAGCTTAAACTGATAATTTTGAGGAGCCGGAGTGTTCCCATCGGGTAAATATTGAAAACCTATAGTAATTGCATCATTGAGGTATTCTTGTTCCCACAATCCTGTTGCAGAATTCATCATACGAAAATCAACGAGACCGGTATTATTCAATCCCGGTTTTACAGTAAATTGAAAATAGTACCATTTTCCTTTTTGAACTGTGAAATCGCTTTCCCATAATCCTCCCCATATTACAGGGTCATACTCGCCATTTACAACACCATCGTAATATCGTGCCAACCTAAATTTATTCGTATCACCTTGCCAGCTAAAATAAAGCGGCGGTGAATGGTCTCCATCCTGATGCCATTGCGACAACATTAACCAGTTAGCTGGGGTGCTGCATGTGGTAGGGATATAGACTGCAAATGAAAAATATCTGTAGCCGTCAGCGGGATACCAACCAGTAATCAACATCTGTTCAGAACGATCATTATCAACAGGGTGCGGTGACAGATTACATTGAACCTTATACATTTGAGACCCCATATAGGGATACCCGCCATCATAAGTTACGTGGGTCCAATTTAATCCTGAATTCATCCAACTTCCGTATGTAGAATATCCTGCGTCTGTAACCTCATAAAAGCCATCTCCGGTCATATCAGACAGTGTTGAATCATAATCTCCATCGAACTCTAAAAAAACCACATCGGGACCCTCTAATGCCATTACCAATGCTGTTGGCATCAATAAAAAAAACAATAACACAATTAACCATTCTTTCTTTTTCATAACGACTTCCTTTCATTCAGAAAAAAATTGCGGTATTCAATCTGCACAGCGCAAATCGACTCCGAAAAATGACTAATTATCTCGATACACATTTTTTCCATTAGCCACATAACTGAGGCTTCCAAGAAATGTCGTCCCTGTTGCAAGAATGGTTATTTACCTTTATACCAACAGAGAAGATTGCAATGCAATTACTAACACCTGTAATATTTTGGCAAAATGATGGAATATATGAGCATTGCTGTTTTTGAACTGAGAAATTAATTTCATTCAGCTAACAAAATTTCATATTCAGCATTTTTTAGGAATTGAATTGCCAAACTGCTTCAAACATAGCAATAACATTTGCTGTGGGCGTTTTGGCTTGTACATTATGAATAGAATTAAATACGAATCCACCATCTTTTGAAAAAATCTCGCATTTTCTCAGCACTTCATCTTTAACTTGCTGCGGCGTGCCAAAAGGAAGAATCTGTTGAGTATCTATTCCCCCGCCCCAGAATACTATGCGATTGCCGTAGGTTTTTTTCAGTTCAACTGCGTCCATTCCTTTTGCTGATGTTTGAACAGGATTCAAAATATCAAAACCGCAATCGACAAATTCCTCTACAAAATCAAAAACCGCTCCGCATGAATGTTTAAAAGTTTTCCATTTTGTATTTTCGTGAATCCAGCCGTTTAGCTTGCTATAATATGGTTTCCACAGTTTTTGAAAAGTATCAATTGAACAGAATGTACCACATTGCGTTCCAAAATCTGTGCCGCACAAAAATACAACATCTATATCATTGCCGATTGTTTTATATATTCTTTTAAGATTTTCAATTGCGAATTCAAGCTGTTTGCTGAAAACTGAATGAATATAATCCTGCCTTATCGCAGTTGATATATACCATTCCGTTATATCTCGTATTCCTTTAGGATTTTTCAAAAATGGAGCCGTCACAAGAGCAATATCGCCAAAAGCTGTTCCACTAAAAGCCGCAACAATACCCCATCCAGATTTAGAAACTTCATCAATTTGCTTTTTATAATATGCAATATCATTTTGAGAAATTAATCCGAATTCTTCAAGATTGTCTGCCGCATTAAGTTTATCTTCCTGTATTTGAGGTTGACGAATAATTGTATCAAAGAAAAATCCCGTCTTTGGCATATGCCCACTCGGTTTTGCTGTTCTATCGCCCTGCGGATAAATGAACACACCATTTTCATTCTCATCGACTTCAAATTTTCCCGGCACCAAAATTTCCTGCCCCCATGGTGTTTTCCATTGTTTCCAGTCATCTAAAGGAAAACCAAACATTGTATTTGGCGTTGAAATACCTGCTGTGTCTATTTTTAATATTTTTTTGAGGTCCTCGTCGATAAATCCGAGCATTTGATAGGGTTCTACCACTTGGACAGGACTTTTTACAAGACCAAAATACTTTCTAAGCTCTTGCACTACTGAAATATGAATACCGGTAACTGCTGTGCAGCCAAAATCAATTGGTATCGGTCCGGATTGATGATTTAATGCGTTTTGTAGTTTCTCTCTGTTGTTCATTATGAAAAATCGTTTCAAAATGATTATAATTGAAAAAAAGAGCCTATGCAACAAGCATAAGCTCTATATTGCCAATCTCTATATCGGCTCAATTGATCCCACTATCTTTTCAACATCACAGAATCGATAGATAGATTATTTTTTCCTTAGCAATGCCAATCCCATTCCGAGTAACACTATTGTTGCAGGTTCTGGAACAACCTCATAGACCAAACGGTCAATGGTTAAGAGGCCATTGCCGACACTGTCCATATCAGTGAAACGAATGTGCGGTACAATCGCGGTGGTAGGCAAATAGGTCGCCCACTCTGCTGCCGATACTCCATTAAAACCGTCTAACGTATTCCAGTCGAGGTCTTTATCCTCGCATTGGACACGAAACGACATAGTACCGTCTAATGCCTTGCTAAGTGTAATAATCCAGTCGTGAGGCAGACCATCTGCAAAAGATGAGCGACTGAAGCCCGTATTAGGACCTTTGATGCCAGCAGGTCCCCTTGTGTACATTCTCATATAAGTTCCAGTTGCCGAACTGGGACCTCCCAAGGACGCAAAGCCTGTATTGCCGGTGTTGAGCGTATCTTTAACATCAGTGAACCCTATCATTGTGTACCCAGGTCTCGGAGTGTCATCGGTTACCGTCATACCATAAAGTGTCAGTACCGCAGATTGACCCGAAGCAAGAGACACGAACGGCAAAGCTTCAGTTCCAAAGATTGTAGAAGTAGGATGCATCATAGCTAATCCGCCGCTTACTTCAACTGAACCATCTGTATCAGCGGATTGACTCGTTGAATTGCTATTCGCTCCCTGCAAATAGCTTCCAAGGCCGCTACTGAAATCCTCATCAATATACACGCCAACCATCGCTGAATTGACGATTGTGCTTGTTAATGCAAGTACACAGAACAAAAAAGTAAAACTTAATTTCTTCATTTTCCTGCCTCCAAATAAAAATTAATACTATAAAATTTAGTTTCTCACATTCCTATTAAAACTATACTACTAAATAAATCTAAATAAAATGGAATATGTAGGCAAAATGATGGAATATTTTTACATTGACCTTTTTTTTAAGGGTTTAATCAACGTTTTTTCCCACCCAAGGTAAGAATTATACATTTTATCCAGCACTGCAGGATGCTCATTTGCAAGGTCATGCTGTTCCCTAAAGTCATTTTCAAGGTCAAATAAAAATCTTTGGTCTTTATCTTTCATCATTTTCCATTTTCCATCTATAACGGCACCTTGGCTTGCGAATCTCAGATATATATTTCTTCGCGCCAGCACATTATCAGATTTGAAAATGCCTGATATATCAACTCCATCAAGATTTTTAATATCATATTTAAGGCCAAGTTTTTTTACAAACGTTGGAAATAAATCATAAATCCCGATTGGACAATTTATCTTAGTGCCATTTGTTGACAATCCAGGCCATTTAATTATAAGCGGTGTACGAATACCGCCTTCCCAGCAAGTGCCTTTTTTCTCTCTCAGCAAGCCATTCGAGCCGCCATGCACGGGGTCTGCTCCATTGTCGCTTATGAAACAAATTATCGTATCATCAGCTAATCCCGCTGATTCGAGCATTTTAATTATCTGTCCGATCCCCTCGTCCATACATTCCACCATAGCCGCATATACCTCTCTGGTGGAAGACTGGCCGACCTGATGGTGCGATATGCCCGGTGCCTGTAATTCCTTGTGTCGAGAGTAGTGCGGGGCATTATAAGCAAGATACATAAAGAACGGTTTCGATGAATTTTCCTTAATAAAATTTAATGCGCTGTTCGTAAAAAGATTTGTCGAATATTTATTTTCTTCAAATATTTCAGTCTGATTTTTATAAAGATCATGTTTTCCATTTGGATCATTTTTTAATTTTTGAGCAGTATCGGTATGTTTGAAATAATCAATCTTACCTCCTCGATGCCCATAAAAGAAATCGAAACCCTGTGAGTTCGGCAATGTATCCCCGGCATATCCGAGATGCCACTTGCCAATGCATGCGGTGGTATAGCCAGATTTTTTGAAAACTTCCGCAATCGTTGTGGCCGAGCTATCCATTCCGCCTTTGCCCATCAAAACACCCGTAATACCAGCTTTTTCAGGATATCGGCCAGTCAAAAGGGCTGCTCTCGTAGGTGTACATGCAGGATATGCATAAGACCTTGTAAACATAGCTCCATCTTGCGCTAAGCGGTCGATATTAGGGGTACTTATGTCCCTGCATCCATAAGAGCCAACATCACCATAGCCGAGATCATCTGCTAGTATCCATATTACATTCTTCTTTTTACCACCATTATTGGCAAATATTGCAGGCTTTCCATAAGCTGTAAGCATCGATGCTCCTGCTCCTAAAAAAACCACCCCCGCCTTTTCCAAAAATTTCCGTCTTGTCAACATAATATATTCCCGCAACATCTAAACTGAAAAATTTATAATTTAAATTCAATCGAAAGTACATAACAAGTAATTCTATATCCATTTTACAACTGCTTGGTATTTGGTTTTTTATTATAATTTATTTTTCTCTCTAAATTTAAATTTTTTAATGTTATATTATATACTTATGATGTAATTTATTAGCTTTCTCATTATGTTAAAAATAATCTACTTTTTATGGAAGCACTCCCATTGCATTAGTTGCTTCGATAACTTTACTTACGGCCATATTCATTGCCGCCTGTCGCATTGTTAATCCTTTCTGGCTGAATAATCATATCCATATACTGACTACAGGAGCGTATGGGTAGGTGATTTGAGAAATGATGGAACAAATCTTATCCTTACTGGAACTTCTTTTTGGAGTAATGCCCCTGTGATAGTTTGTGAATATAATAATGGAGTATATTCTTCACTTTGGAGTATGAGTGACAGTCAACAAAACTTTCAGGGAGCAAAAGGAGGCGATGTTGATGGAGATGGCGATAATGAAATAGTTGTTGCTACTCATAAAGGTTGGGGTGAATTGATGGCGGTTAGAGTATATGAATATGCAGGAAGTAATAATTGGACAGAATCCTGGTTGTTCCAAGACACGTCTTGGAGATTTTTACGGAGCACCTGAAATAGGAAATATTATTACCGGTGATGGAGCGAATGAATTTATAGCAGTTGGTATTGATGGTGTTAATTATAGAATTTATATGTTTGAAAAATATTTTGATAATTACCGAGCAGCATGGTGGAAAGATTTAGATGAACCAGTCATAGATACTTGTGCAGGAGACGCTAACAATGATGGTCAACAAGAATAGTTGTTCTTGCAAGCAATAAAATTACGTTCTTCCAATATTAGCTTGCTCCAAAATAGACGAAGTGCACCAAAATGTACACCAGAGAATGTACTTTTAGTCTATATTTAGTCTTTACTTGAACTACTATTAGAATCATAAGTCCTATTTTTACGTAAAAAAACGCATCGTAATACGCTGTAAATACTAATCTTATGGAGCGAGTCACGGACTTAGATCCGATGCTCAAAGGAAACTTTACATGCCTCGAATTTTCTGTTAAAATCCTATCTGTCATTGTTAGAGCACTATTTTTTCCACTGTCCTCAAACTGTCCTTAAAACGCAGTTCAAGATAGTAAAAAATCGTGCGAGGACAGTAAAGAAACAAGAACGTCTAAATCTTTGTTTTGGTTTGAGTTAAACTAAATACAGCTTTTTAATAATGTTACAAAAAGCGGGCAGATTGAATCCCACCCTCTCCGCCATTTTTCATTGAAAATGGAGCTACTTGAATCCCATTCCATTGTTGAAATTTGTGGCAATTTTGTGGCAAAACCAGTTAAGAAACAGTTCTGAAACCAGTTTCAACTCAGTTCTAAACCAGTTCATAAGTGCTTATGCTACAAGGACTAAGTTGTTATTTGACAAGTACTTAAAAATGACAATATTAGGTTTGGGAAGCTGACATTCTACCGCTGAATTACGCCCGCAAGTTATAATAAAATACCAAATTAAATGCATTTAGGCCAGAAATTTCCTGTAAGTAAAAAAGATGCGAAAAACATAATTCTGCGCAGCGTTTCCGGCACCGCAATTGAACCAATTATCCGATACGAATATCTAAATTTTATCCTCTATAAGGCTAACTTCAAAAATATTTCCCTTACTATTTACTCTGAGCGTTTTAATTTCAAATGGACCGAAATTAAAAGCCTTTTTAATTTTCAAAACAGGCAAATGCAGCGATGCTAACTGCTTTCTATCATTGGAGTTGTAAAGTCTTATTATCCAATCATTGCTGCTTTCTGCTTTTTTGATTGCGGAGATTTCTATTATTTTATTATCTAAAAGTGCAAAAGGTTTTGGTTTTGTCCCAAAACCACTTGGAAAAAACGACAGCGAAAAAGGTTTTTCATTCTTATAAAGAGCCTCATTTTGAATATTATTAAATCGTTCATTAATGGTTCCGCCATTTATCCATAATCTAAAAACTCTTTCCCCCTGATCGATGCGATTGGTAAAACGATCGGTCATAAGTATTTCTTTTTTATCGACAGGATGCCCGCTATATGCAGGTGAACGCAGAAGTGTAAGACGTAAATTCCCGCCGGTAAAATCGGAACTATAAATTCCATCATTTATACAAGTTAAACATTTATTCTTTTTTGAATTTATAACAGTAACCCATTTTTGCGATACCGCTTCGTTTCCATTTGAAGGCATTTCCTGGATACCAAAAGCTGTCTGACCAAAATAGCTGCAGCCATCATCTGTCATTGGAATCTGCAATTTAAGAAGTGTATTTTTCTGATTCCAGAAACCCCTTGTTTCCACTTCAATTTCAGTACCAGCTTTAGGAAGTTTATATCTTTGACAAATAAACGATTCCTCAAAACCAAAAACAGCCTCTATAACCGTTCTTACATTACCGTCTTCGATTATACGAACGGAATTAAGCTTTAAATCATGAAGTCCGCTGAATTTTGTGCCTTTAGTTTTGTCAAGAAGTTTGAATTTCCCAATTACTTTTCCGAAAGCAACTTTTTGCATTTCCCATGGGTCTTCGTTATCTTCAAGAACAATTGGGCAGAAAGCATTTTTAGAAATTAAATCTACGCCGTTTACTTTATATTGATCCAAAAGCCCCGTTCGTGTATTTATAACAACTTGCAATTGCGGGTTTTTAAATAAAATTTTGTCGTTCTTTGCAATAGATTTGATTGCAGGTTTTTTATCTATTCGTTCTAATGTGCAATCAAATCTATTAATCTGTGAGGGCAGCAACTCAGCATGAAAAACAATTCGCTTGCGCCAGTCTATGGGAAGATTGCTTAACTCTCTTTCAACCTGAGCTGGAATAATTTTACCATTCTGGAAAACTTTAACATCGGTAAAAGTTCCAGTATTATTGAAATCAGGAAGGTTGAATTCACATTCAAAAGTACCTTTTATTTTCATCGGATGAGGATTATAAACGAAAACCGGAATTTGCCCTTCCTGTGCTTTTTTCTGTCCAGAGGCAAAGGCAAAGAAACAACGAGTTTTGATTTTTGAAAGAATCTCCAAACCATGATCCATCATACGCAGTGCCGCTTCTTCAACAGGCTGAATTGATGAACCCGGCAAAATGTCGTGAAACTGCGCAAACATCAAATCTTTCGATGCAGATGCAAAATCTTCCTGCGGATATTTTAAAAGTTTATTAGCTGCGGCAGAAGAAGCCATTTTTTCTACCATATAGAGTTCGTTTTCAAGCTGACGGTGCTTTTGCTTGACACGAATCATGGAAGAATAACAACCAATTGCCCACGGATTTAAATCGTTCTGACATTTTTTTAAAGAGGAAATGTCCTTACGAGCTTGCTTAAAATAATCTTCGGGAGTTGAATGTGATATATTAATATCTTTACGTTGTTTTATTAGTTCATTAACATCTGCCAAATCTTTTCTGCTTGGCCCCCCACCATGATTGCCTACACCCCATAGAATTTCAATAATGTCATCTTTAGACTGTTCCATTCTTTCGAGGATCTGTTTTTTTGCAGTGCCAAGACTGGCCTGATACCATCCTCTGAATCTCTTTGCCAGAATTTCGGAGCCATCAAAGCCGACCCATGTGAAAAGGTCATTTTCCAATGGCAGCCAGTGCTGCTGCGGTCTGCCGAATATATATGAATCATAGCCGGATTTTGCAAGTATCTGAACGAGTCCCCTGCTATGACCGAAAGAATCAAAATTTATAGCCGTTGCAGGCTTTACACCAAAATTCTTTTTAAAATATTGACGACCGGCAAGAATCTGTCTTACAAAAGACTCGCCACTTGGCATATTGCAGTCGGGCTGAAGATACCAACCACCCATAATGTGCCACTTGCCGGTTTTGACGAGTTTTTTTATACGTTCAAATAGCTGGGGCTCATATTCCCTCACCCATTCGTATAGAATTACTTCATTATGATTGAAGATAAATGTATCATTTTGTTCACATAAATCAGCGGCAGTACGAAAAGTTGAAAGTACCTCTGCAGCTCCCTCCTGCCATTCCCAAAGCCAACATGGATCAAGATGCGCGTTACATATTAGATGAATGCTTTTTTTCATAGATATCCTGTAAAGTTAATAAATTTCAAAGAATCATATCAAAACCAAGTCGAATCGCAACTAATTTGCATAGGAATATCTCTTGATTTTTTAGGCATAATTGTTACATTTTCAGGTAACAATTTATGCATGCAAAAACGCTTAATTTTGTTATGATTCTTTTTTTATTCACCACATTTTCATTTGGTGAAAACACTTCGTATTTTAAATTAAAAGTCGTCGATGAACAAACCGGCAGAGGTGTGCCATTAGTCGAGTTGAGCACCGTAAATGACATTGTTTACTATACTGACAGTCAGGGTGTAGTTGCTTTTTATGAACCCGGCTTAATGAATAAAAACGTCTGGTTCTTCGTAAAAAGTCACGGATATGATTCATACAAAGACACATTCGGCTACTCCGGTGGTTCATTTTTTACTAAACCTGGAGGATATGGTGAAATTAAAATTAAACGTATTAACAGAGCGGAACGATTATATAGAATTACCGGGCAGGGAATTTATAGTGACAGCGTAAAATTAGATTTGCCAGTACCAATTAGTGAACCTGTATTTAATAGTGCCGTTTTGGGACAGGACTCGACACGACATTGATTTATAAAGGTAAAATATACTGGTTTTGGGGTGATACTCGCAAGCCAGGACATAGGCTCGGGCTGTTTAAGGTTGCAGGTGCGGTCTCAGAGTTAGAAGCAAATGGCGGTCTGGATCCTAATATTGGAATTAACCTTAAATACTTTACTGATGACAATAATGAAGTTAAAGCTATGTTTCCTTTTGAGGGACATGAAGCTATATGGATTGGAGCTCCGATACTCGTAAAAGATAGCGACGAAGAAAAAATGATAGTACATTATTCGAGAATGAAAAGCCTTGGGGAACGTGTTGAGCATGGGTTGGGAATTTATAATAATGAGAAAAATATATTTGAAAAGCTAAAGAAACTCGATCCAAACAGACCATGGGATTGTCCGAGAGGTCATGCAATAAAACATGCCGAAAGAGGGATAGATTATTTCTGGTTTACCGATCCATTTGTGAACATCAGGGTCAAAGCTGATTTTAATAGCGTTATAGAACCTAATGCATACGACACATTTACGTGTTTACAGCCGGGCAGCAAATACCTGAAAGAAAAATCAAAGCTCAATCGTGATGAAAACGGCAAATTAACTTATCAATGGGTAAGAAGAACAGATCCTATCGGAGCCAAGGAAGAACGTGAGTTAAAGAAAGCGGGATTGATTTCGGCCAATGAATTGCGATACCAGCCATTGTCCGCTGATACTAATGAAATACCTCTTCTTGCAAGTGGTTCGATGGCATGGAATGATTATAAAAAGAAATGGATTATAGTTGCGGGAGAAGCATTTGGAAAAACTTCAGCATTCGGAGAAATATGGTACGCCGAAGCAAATGATATAAGCGGGCCGTGGAATAGATGCTGGAAAATAGTTACACATGATAACTATACTTTTTATAATCCAGTGCATCATACTTTTTTTGATCAGAAAAACGGACGAATAATTTATTTCGAGGGAACATACTGCTCAATGTTTTCAGGTACTAAGCAGCCAACTCCCCGATATGAATATAATCAAATAATGTATAAGCTTGATTTGGCGAATATCAAATAATCAGGATACTTGTGCAACACGTACAACAAGATTTGTTCCATAAGGATAACCGGCAGCATTGAAAGTTAAAGAGCCATTTTTATCTTGAACAAAATCAAGCTCTTGACTGTTATCAAGCCAAGATACTTTATTGACCTTTCTGTTAATTCTTTCAAAAGTTTTGGGGTAGGTCTTTTGAATTACAGTAGTAACATTGATGTGTCCGCCAACGCCTAAATTATGTATAAACAAATAAATTTTGCCATTTGCTTCTATCGCGAAATCAATGCCATTTTCTGCTATCATATATGGTTTACCATTATAAATCACATCGGCATACATTTGTACCCATTGCCCTACGCGACAAAGCACAGAAGCTTCATAATCTGGAATTTTGCCGCTTGCTGTCGGCCCGATGTTTAAAAGATAATTGGCTCCAACTTTTCGGCAGGCACACAAGTTTTCAATAATTTCCTTCGGAGAAAGATAATTGAAATCATTTTTACTTATTCCCCAATGAGAATTTATTGATTGACACATCTCAACTGCAAGATATTTTTTCATTCCATTGCGATTCATTGGTTCGGGACGGCCCTGTTCGAACGTTATACAATCAATCTCATCGTGTCCAACTGCGCCCCTTGCGTGCAGACCGGTGTTATTGATTATAATCGCACCAGGCTGATATTTCCTGATAATGCCATAGAGTCTGCTCTCCTGCCAATTGTTTTGCGGCTTGCTCCAGTTGCCATCGAACCAGAAGCCTCCGACTTTGCCGTAATATTTACATAAAATTTCAATTGAATTGCAGAGATAATCTATATAAGCAGGGAAATCAGTTTCAAATTTTTCCTGATGCCAATCATAAGTTGCATGATAAAAAAAAGGTACAATGCCTTCATTACGGCAGGCATTGGCAAACTCTGCCGCAATATCGCGAGCTGCCGGGCTATGGACTGCATCAAAGTCATTGAGGCCTCTTGTATCGTACAAAGAAAAACCATCGTGATGACGAACGGTAAGACAAGCATATTTCATTCCTGCTTTTTTTGCCAACTTAGCTATTGCATTTGCATCAAATTCATCGGCAGTAAAAGAATCTTTGAGTTTAATGTATTCTGCAGCGGGAATTTTTTCAATAAACCTGACCCATTCACCTCGGCCAAGCTGAGAATAAAGGCTCCAATGAATGAACATTCCATATCCAAGCTTTTCGAATGCTGCGGTTCTTACAGAAGGTAAAGGAATTGCCATTTATAATCTTCTCTTTTCTTAATCCATGCGAAAAACTTGTTTGAGAGTTTTACAAACCGGAGAGTTGTCAGGGTTTGTTTCCATTATATCTGCCATGTATTTCCACCATTTTTTTAATATCTCCGTCTGGGGCAATCTATCTGCCGTATTATTTTCTGTCAATTTCTGCACAGCAAAAAGGGTCAATGTCTCTTCATCGAGAAAAATAGAATAATCTGAAACACCGGCGTCACTTATTTCCTTTTTCAATTCAGGCCATATCTCATCATGGCGTTTCTTGTATTCCTTTTCAAAACCTTTTTTTAATTGCATCTTCAAAGCATTAATTAACATTGCCATTTTTCCTTTAATTATTATATTTCAAGCTGTTTTTCTGTATTTTCCAGGAAGTATTATAATAATTAAAGGTAAATTGGTCAAAATACTTCTATGGCTGCTTTTTGCTGTTGAACGGCCCAAATTTTTGCCATATCAAATTTCAGGCTGCGATCAAAATTGTAAATGCCGTTTTGTTCCTGAAACACATCTGTAAGCTGCGTATAACAGTATCCAAACATATCAGGATTCTTTAATAATACACTACATAAGCCTTCAAACCGTTTGTAGAATTCATCTATGGTTTTTGATCTATCGCCATAACCCCACGATTCATTCCTGTTGCCGGTATCATTTTGAGCTTTCAATGCAGCTTCCTGGTTCCACCAAATTCCGCCAAATTCACTAACAAAATATGGCTGACCTCTGTAAGGGAGTGAAACGGTTCTTCCGGTCATTTGCGAATTGATATTACAGCCGCATTCGTCATTAATAAACGGCTTGCTGTTTTTAAGTCCACCCATCATTTTGGAAAACAGTTCGGGATCCTGAACGTAAAGATGACTGTCGTAAATATCCGTTTCAAATACTCTGTGCGAAAAACCTGAAACATCAATCACCGGCCTGGTTTTGTCGTATCCCTTTGTAATCCAGAATAATGCCTTCATAACGTCATTGAGAAAAGTGTATCTATCCTCGATGACTTGAAGAAGTTCATTAAGCGGACACCATCCAATAATAGCCGGATGCGAATAATCTCGCTCCAAGACTTCCATCCATTGCGCAACAATAGCCGCTCCGGGCTGATTATAACCTTCGTCGATGAGACCATTGGTAAGCCCCCAATCACCGAATTCGCCCCATACGAGATAACCCAATCTATCGCAGTGATAAAGGAATCTTTCTTCAAATACTTTTTGATGGAGTCTTGTGCCGTTGAAACCTGCCTCAAGAGAAATTTGAATATCGCGAATCAAAGCTTCTTCATTTGGAGCAGTCATAATTCCATCAGGATAATAGCCCTGGTCCAGCACTAATCTCTGGAATATTGATTTGCCATTAATTTTAACTTTTTTGCCTTCGATTTTTATTTCCCGTAAACCTGCATAACTTTTGGCAGAATCTATTACTTTGCTTTGCTGATTAATTAACTCAAATTCCAAATCGTAAAGGAAAGGATCTTGCGACGACCAAAGCCGAATCTTGTTTTCGGGAACAGCAATCGAAAAAACTGCTGTTTTAAAGCAATTAAATTCGCTTATCTTTTCCGCAATTTTGCCATTTGTATCTTTGAGGGTAACTTTGACTCTTAAGCCTTCGGGGTCACCATCGCTAGCTTGTTCAATTAAAAAGGATTTATTTTCAAAGGGGGTTATTTTAGGCCGTCTGAGATAAATCTCTGAAACTGCTTCCAACCACACTGTTTGCCAGATACCTGTCGTTCTCGTATATACGCAATCATGGTTTTGCAGTTCCATTGACTGTTTGCCTCTTGGCATCGCATTTTTCATATCATCCCTGGCACGAACAGTTATTACAATTTTTTGGTCCGCAGAAGCAAAATTGCGTAGATCAATAGTAAAGCCCGTCCAACCGCCTCGATGAGAACCTGCGTTGATTCCGTTAATCCATACTGTTGCATCATAATCAACGGCCTGAAAATGCAGCAATATTTTTTTGTCTACCCATTTGGGTGGTATCTCGATTTCTTTACGATACCAAACCGCTTTCATAAATCCTGTGAAGCCAATGCCTGAAAGTTCAGATTCGGGGCAGAATGGTACAATAATGCTTTTATCAAGATGACGGTTGACAAGCCCTCTTTCCAAACCATTATTATCATTATCAATTTCAAATTCCCATGTGCCATTTAAACAAAGCCACTGATCACGCACCCATTGAGGTCGAGGATATTCACTTCGAGGAAGACTCATTCAAACTCCATTTAAAAATATTTTTAAAATATGTGATAACCTACTCGGTACCATTAAGCCAGTTTTCAGAAAAAATTAAAATATCATGCATATCAATTTCATTGTCGTCAGGCTCCGAAATATCATATTTTTTTTCAAAATCCATATCTTCTGATGTTGACAACCAACGCTGAGCTAAAAGCGCAAAGTCAGAAAAATCAACATCCCCATCCGGCTCAAAATCGCCTTTGGCGGCAAAGAGATATGCAAGACTTACCCGACCGGAATGCGAAACTTCATCAATATATATAACAGCGTTTGTGTCTGTGTTGTTACGTACTTGTATAGAATCGATTGTGAAATCACGCGAATTTATGATGCCATCGCCGCTTGCCCAAGTCTGCCAATCAGCAACGTTTTCAATATTCCATTCATATAAATGCCAATTGCCATCGGAGATCACAGTTTTGAATATACCTCGGTCGGCAGTAATATTATAGGTATCATCAAGAGCAATTGATATTTCACAACCTGCTGAGGTAGTCTTAGCCCAGAAACCGATAAAGCCTTTAGTCGGACGGACGATGTTATTTGAACGTTCACCTCCACCGGACAAATGTCTGACGAACCAGCCACCTGATTGCGATGAGCTGTCAATAATTAAAAGCTGCTGCGACCATGATCCTTGAAAACTTTGTGCGCTTACCGGCGATGCTGATGATGACGAATCGATGCCCGTAGTTGTTCCAGAAAGAGTTAGGCTTTGATTGAAAGTCGATTCGTTGTTGTCCTCGAATGAAGCATATACATGAGAATCACTGTAAACAATTTGATTCAATGGTGCGGCATAAACGCCAAGGTGATTTCCGACAGCCCTGTTTGATGAAGGACGATTTAGAGCGTAAGTATTTCCACCATATTCAGATATCCATAAATGCGTCGAACCGCCACCATCGAGATTTAAGCCATACCAGGCACCAAAACGCTTTAGCCATTGGGCCGCTTCCCAGGGATTGCATCCTTCACTATATCCGACATTTACAGCATCGCCGTCAATTGTTATTATTATCATGTGTCTCTTATTCGATGTCAGGCCAACGGCTGTTCGCGGTCGAAGGAAAGTTGATGGCGGATCTGTTCGATTATCGCCGGTATTACTACCGTTGTGTAGGAAATATGGCCATGATTCCACGGCTGTCCAATATGGTGTCAAATTCGTAGAAGTCGAAGTGATGAGAAAATCCGCTGTATTGTTTGCAGTAATCAGCAGGGTTCGACCTCCATAAGATAAAGTTTCTGCAGGGGAAACGATTTGCCCTTCATTCATAGCCAAACCTGTAATATCCGAAGTTGCTTCGCCAACAGGAGTAAAGAAACTAGAATTGACTCCTATCTGTGCTCCCGAAGAAATCATAAACTGCAAACCTGTTTGAGTATTAGTATCTCTTGAAGCTGCACCGTTTGGGGGAGTTGATATAAATCTTATATTCGGATCATACAGGTCAATACGAATAGCCTGTACTATTTCAGGTCTTGGAACGCCATCAGAGTTACCCACTGCATGCTCAACACCTTTAAAAATTGGAACCCATGGGCTCATTGTTAAACAATGTCCTGATGTAGTTAAGATACATATATAGAACAGAATTATTTTATTTGTTCTGCTTAACATTGTTACCTCGATTCCGTTTTTTTAGCTTATCTGATTGAATATCCGTACTTTTTATTAAAACAGGGTTTGACCATGCATGACGGCCCTGGGCATCAATCACCTCTGCCCTGACGAAACGGCAGTTTGAACTTAACTTCCATTGGGCTTGTGTAAGTGAATTGCTATCTTTCGGGCGGAAAACGCGACCAAGATGGGCAGCGGCAAAAAAATTAATTTGCACAGCAGACGAACATTTAATATTTACAAAACCGTTTTCAATTTTGAGATTTTCAATGATTGGGCCGCTGGATGCATAATAAGAACCGCTGCGCAGTGAATTCATGACGGCTTCTACTGTCAATTCTTTGGTTTTAATCAGAATCCAACCGAGTGCGACGATTCTTCCGTCCTTGTGTGTGTCATCTACAGCGATTGCCGGCAAATAGCGGCCCTTGTTAAGAAGCTGGTCCCAATGGACATCGCTATAGCCACGTGCCGTACCATTGTCACAAACCGCATTGTAAACCTCAATACCAATATAATCCTGTAGTTCAAGAAGATTTTGCAGCGTAATGTTGTTCCAATAAGGATGGGCGATAATTACTTCACCGCCTGAACGTTTGACTTCGTTGATAAGCTGTTGCGCAGGAATATCATTTACAAATTTCAAATCGCGTGGGGTATTCAGGCACAAAAAATGACAAGGTGATGTGGTAGTGCTAAGCTCCAAGCCGTTAATGGCGAGAAATTTTTCATTTGAAAATCCGCTTAAGTCGTTTGTTTTGGTTTTGTCTGTAACAAAAACAACCTCAAAACCTTTTGACTTGTACCGTGCAATGCTTTCTGCAACATTTACATCTCCGACACTTGTAGTTGTATGGACGTGGAGAGCGGCTTTATGCCAGGAACCAGCTTGTTCAAACGGATTAAAGAGACCCTGAGCGTGAGCATAGATAGATAATGAGGCTAAACAAAGAAAGCTTATACAGAAACGTATTAGATAGTTCATACTTTGTCCTTTTAATTATGTTTTTTGGATAAAAATTTCTGATTTAATTCATCACTGTCGCCATATTGTTTTCGCAATAGTTCCAATTCTTTTTTGAGCTTTTTGACAATAACAAAATACTTTGGATCGTCATAGAGATTTTTGAGTTCTTCAGGGTCTGTGTTTAAATCATAAAGTTCCCATGCATCTATATCATAGTAAAAATGAATCAGTTTATAGCGATCGGTGCGTATTCCGTAATGACGTTTGACCTGATGGATGGCTGGAAATTCATAAAAATGATAATACATAGCATTACGCCAGTCTGATGGATGATGTCCCTGAAGAATTGGCATTATGCTTTCGCCTTGAATATCATTGGGTATCGCGGTATTTGCCGCATTAAGAAAAGTAGATGCAAAATCTAAATTTAAAACAATATCTTGCGAGACAGTCCTGGCTTTGATTTTTTTTGGCCAGCGTACCAACAGCGGCATTCGCAGTGACTCTTCATACATAAAACGTTTATCGTACCAGCCGTGGTCGCCAAGATAAAATCCCTGGTCGGAGGTATAAACAACTATAGTATTCTCCGACAACCCTTTTTCGTCAAGGTAATTCAACATTCGACCGATGTTTTCATCCAACGCAGCAATGCTGCCGAGATAATCGTGCATATATCGCTGATATTTCCAGCGAACAATATCTACTTCGCTGAGTTTGCCGGCCTTCATCTGCGCAATAAATTCCTGATTTCTGGGTTCATACCAATCGTCCCATTGTTTTTTCTCCTTGGGTGTCATCCGGTCGTATTCAGTATGCTGCAAATCATCTGTAAAATGTTCCGGGAACAGATTCTCACCTTTGAATTTCATATCGTGCGACCAACTGAAATGTTTTTTTATAGACATTTCACTTTGCGATGATGCTTCTGAACGGCTTGAATGGTCTGCAAACAAAGTAGCCGGTTCAGGAATCGTTCCTTCTTTGTATTTGCCGAAATAACGTGGAGGCGGCGACCAGCAGCGATGCGGGGCTTTATGCTGGCTAATCAGCAAAAATGGTTTGGTTTTGTCGCTGCGATGTTCGAGCCAATCTATTGAAAAATCTGCTATAAGATCGGTGCTATAGCCTTTATAGCTTTTGCGTGAGCCATCCATTTGAAAAAAGACAGGGTTATAATACGATCCCTGCCCGGGAAGAATTTCCCAATGATCGAAACCGGTTGGTTTACTGCCCAAATGCCACTTACCAATCATTGCCGTTTCATATCCAGCCTTTTGGAGCAGTTTGGGGTAAGTCTGCTGACCACCGTCAAAGGTACTAATATTATCAATCTTACCGTTGATGTGGCTGTATTTTCCGGTCAGAATAACTGCCCGGCTCGGAGCACATATCGAATTTGTACAGAAACAGTTTTGAAATTTCATTCCTTCATTTGCGATACGATCGATATTTGGAGTCGTGTTGATTCGGCTGCCATAGCAACTCATAGCCTGGGCAGCATGGTCATCGGCCATTATGAAAATAATATTGGGCGGATTTTTGCCTGAAAAACTTCTAAACTGCGGCTGCCGGCAACCCATGACAAAAGATGCCGCACAAAGTGAGCCTGCATGTAAAAAATCACGTCTATTCAACATATTTATTTTCCTATCATTTTATTTCTACTGTAGAATGATTATCCAAAGGTATTTTTATTATTATTCTTTTTTTTCCATCAGGCATAATTTCCAATTCTACTTCATTATTTTCAACAGAAATAATTTTCCCTTTTGCAAATGGGACTTTTCCTTTTGCAGGAATAAGCAGCCAGGCAAATGTCGAAGTTTTCTCAATTTTTGCTGAATAAACCGATGCAGTCGAAGGAACAAACTGATTATATTCTTTGCTGTACCAGCCTTGCATAGGTTGTTTGCGGCCTTTGATTAGTTCAAGTTTCCAATTCATATCACTAATCGGAACGATGCGAAGATTGCCTTTACCTGAATCTGTGGATAGCGAAGTATTGTAATCGCTTATAACTGCGCAATCAGGATTCCAATGCCACAGCGTTTGAATATTTCGGAGCCGGTCCGTATCAATTTTATCCACAACAATCCAGCAATTGTTTCTTAAATATACTACTGCACGAGTATGTGTGACCTGACCTTCAATATCGATGTAGCCGTTGTCAAAAATACCTCGTGCATAATCATATTTTTTGCTGATTATGCCTTGGTCTTTCATTGAAGTCTTAGTTTCACGCTCACAATGTTTTTGACCTTGCCCATCAATGAGGATTGTATTGTGAGCTGCGGTACTGACAACATAACTGCGCTCCGGACTTAGCCGATAAGCGTACCTGCCGCTATCGACAAGAATATCTCTGCCAAAAGCAGCGACAGAGATGTGGAGTTTATCATGATGAAAGTGACCGCCTATTCCTAAAGGTCCGAAATCGAAAAATGCCCATTGAGCATCAGCGGCATAGCTGTTACGCATAATAAGCTGCCCTGCCCAAGGAAAAAAAATTGAAGGCTCTGCCTTTGGTGCTTTGCCGGATTTACCGTTCGAGGCAATCCATTGCCAATCAGAATATTCTAACTTTTCAGCAAATTGTAGAATTATATCTTTGTTGAAGTCTCTGTCAGAATCGTTATTGAGCAGACCATGACCATCCGGTCGTATCGTATAAGCTAAATAGTTCCACATCTTTTCAAGATGCTGATTATATTCAGCGGGTACTTTTTTTTGCGAATGGCCTAAATAGTCAGCAAAAAGCTGGAAACCATCTCTTAACGAAGCTAAATGGTAATGACTGGTCAGTTCTTTTTGTGCTCCATCAGGATAGACCTGTTTGGAAATCTGTACAGCCATTTTGTCTATTCCATAATCCAGCCACTCTGAGGAGCTTTTAAACTCGGGCCAACTTATAGCTGCAATACCCAAGCCGCACATTTCCATCGTAATCCAATTACCTCCAACTGCGTGAAAATTCCGTAAATAGTGAGCGTGTTCAGGAATACTGGAGAGCATTAAAATGCGAGCTGCCAGAGTGAATTCATTAGAATCCTGCAGAGCATAAAAGATTAAACTCCAATGACGGATTCGCCAATATGCCTCCAAACCTCGCCATTGAGGCGTTTTGCTTTTTATGCCCGGATATGGACTTGCTGTAACCCAGTCACGAATATGTTCATCAATACGGCGAGCGTAAACTGCATTGCCGGTTTGAAGATATACCTCTAATAAAGTTTTAAGATGATAATGGCGATTTAAAAACCAGGCCCATTCTTTGTCATCATTAGGACCTTTAAATTTCCAATCGAAACCGCCGCTGATCAATCGCGGAACTTTCGCACTAACTGTCTGAGAAGTGATTATATCATTTATAATTTTCTGTGCCTGCGGGATAGCGGTGCTGTTTTTTTGGGGCAATTTTTTTCTAAGCCAACTGCCTGAATCACATTTTTTGTAATACTCAATCAAAGCATTGCAGGCAGCAGGCATATCATTTTTATCAACAGCGGCTGAAACTTTTTCTAATCCATTTTTTGTTATATCGAGGTTCTGGAATAGTTTGGTAATGCGGTCAGGATATCTACTGCATACCCATTCTACGCTCGTTTCGGATTGCCGGGCAAAAAGCAAATGAGATAAGCATAATAGAAAACTGAATGTAACAAAAAACCTTTTACTCATTTTTCATCCTTAAAATTATCCCATGGACTTTTGCCTTGGGCACGCGGATCGCTGGTTTTTTGCTGGTATTGAAAGAGTTTTTGTTGAAGCATTTTTTTTGTTTCAGCAAAAGCCGGTTCATCTGCAAGATTATTAATCTGGCCGGGGTCATTCTTTACATCATATAATTCTTCAGTAGAACGTTTGCCAAATGCTTTTTCAAATAACGGCATTACTTTAGGATCATTTTGATGCTCAATGATATATGCTTTAGTCGGACCATCATCACAATCACCGAATTTCCCGGGATCTCCGGCAGGCCATCGATCATGTTCGTAATTACGAATATAAAGCCAGCGACGGTCTCTTATCGCCCGCATAGGATAACCCATTCCATCAGGTCTGCATATACTGTGGCGTTCAATTGCGGAACATGCAAAATCACGTTGTGAATCAACTCGGCCTTGCTTTTTTGATAATAAAATATCCAGGAAACTGCGTCCTGTCATTTCGGCAGGAACTTCCAACCCGGCAGCAGCCAGAAATGTAGGTGCAAAATCTGTATGGCTTATAAAATCATCCACTACCCTGCCGCCTTTGACAGACTTGCCCCAGCAGACAGCGAGCGGCATATGAACACCCATATCATAAAGATTTGCCTTTGCTCGAGGAAAAGGCATTCCATTGTCAGACGTAACCACAATCAGCGTATTATCAAGTTCGTCTTTATCTTCCAACAGCTTAAGCATTCGTCCAAGATGCTTATCGTACCATTCAATCTCCATGTAATAGTCAAGAATGTCGCTGCGTGTTTCAGTTGCATCAGGTAAAGATTCGGGAACACGAACATCAGCTAATTTTTTTCCGGATTTTAAACCAGAGCCTATGTCATAATCGCGATGAGGCTCTTTAGGCCCAAACCAGAAACAGAAAGGCTGTTCTTCCTTGCGGGTGTTAAGAAATTCTTTAAAATTTTCTGCGTAGTCGGTTGCAGCTATCCCTTTTAAAGATGAAGGCGCTGCTTTACTATTAAATTGTTTGCCAACCGGATTTTGATTTCCCCATCCGCCAGCCTTTGTATTGCCCGGGGCCCAACCTTTACCCGTAAAGCCCACAAGGTAACCGGCTTCCTCTAAAAGCGACGTATAAACTTTATATTGGTTCTTAAACAATGTACCTCTTAACGTAGAGCCTTGTCCTAATCTCCAAATTTCCTGGCCGGTAAGGACAGCTGCTCGCGATGGTGTGCATGAAGGAGAAGAACAAAATGAATGCGTAAACAATACTCCTTCTTTTGCAATTCTGTCGAAGTTAGGTGTTTTTACAACTTTATCGCCATAAGCTCCTGCATGAAGCCATGATTGATCATCTGATATACAGAAAAATATATTCGGCCTTTTTTTGGTTTTGTTTAAGGCACCAAGAGATTGTGAAGCAGCCAGTAAAGCAGTTCCGATACTCACATTTTTTAAAAAATCTCTTCGGTTCATTGTTTTTCCAGCTTTATGCTTTTGTAATCTTCGCCATTAAGGCTTCGCACAACAGATTTCATCCAGTGCTCGAGTTCTGATCTCATTTTTTTTGTGATGTCAGGCTTCGCTGATAAATTATTACTTTCCATCGAATCTTTTGCAAGATCATATAATTCCATTTTAATACCCTGCTGGTTCTCAATTCGGTGAAGTTTATAAGGCCAATTAAGCCATGCGGCGTGACCGAGGAAAGAATTGTAAGAATATTTTTGAGAAATAGTACCGACATTTGACATTGAAGGTAAATCGTTAACTTCTTTTCTGGTTTTTTGAGATTCGAAAAGACCGGTCATTTCGTCTTTGCTCGACATTACCACGCCTTGCGATGGATAACTCCAAAAACCTATTGGTTTTGAGCGTGCTTTTGTTTTATTAGCAATCAACGGAACAAGACTGATACCATCGAGCGGTAATTCTTTATTTACCTTTATTTCTGCAAATTCCATAATTGTTGGATAAATATCACTTGTAGTACAGGGTGCATTGGTAATTCGAGGCGCAGTTATAAATTCAGGCCATTCGAGTAATGCAGGAACGCGAAGCCCGCCTTCGTAAATTTCAGATTTATGGCCTCTTCCGCCTGTTCTGCTTACTTTTAGGCCCCCGTTATCGCTGCAATACCAGAGCATCGTATTTTGATGAATATCAAGTACTCGCAGTTCGTTGCGGAGTTTACCTATTGCATTATCAATTCCTGTGATTTCACCATAAAAATTCTGCAATTTTTCATTTTTATTTTTATACAAAACTTTATTTTCCTGAGCCGCATCATGAGGATTATGAGGAGAACCGAACCAAATAACCGCAAGGAAAGGTTGAGATGATTTAGTATTCTTACGAATAAATTCAAGAGCAACTTCTACAGTTACTATTGAGCTTTCGCCTTTATATTGAACAGCGGTTCCCATTTTGCTGAGAATAGGGTCATTGTCGAAATAGTTCGGCGAAGATACCCATTCATCGAAACCACTGCTGCCAGGATTTAATGGAGAATTTTTCAAAACCGAACCGAGATGCCATTTTCCAAAATGCCCCGTAACATAACCTGCTTTCTTAAGCGATTCAGCAATTGTAATTTCCTGCGGACGAAGTGTACAACCCCATGTAAAACAGCCGAATCTGTTGGGATGGCGTCCTGTCAATACGCTTGCGCGTGTAGGTGAACAAACAGGAGCGGCGGCATAAAATCTGTCAAATCGTAAAGCATTGGCAGCCATTTCATCAATGTTGGGCGTTTTGAGAACAGGATGACCACTATAACCTACATCGCCCCAGCCCTGATCATCAGCTATGCATAGAATGATATTGGGCTTTTTTATCTTTGATTTTCCAAAGACTGGCAAGTCTTTTATTGTTAATATCAATGCTCCCGCACCGGCAGCTTTTAAAAATTCTCGTCGCTTCATTGTAATTAGGGATTAACCGTCAGCCATTTTAATGTCAGTTCAACTAAGTCATACATATCAACCATACAATTATTATCTATGTCCCCCAAGGGTTTCGGAAAACAATTATTATCAAACCATTCAAAAGCAATTGTTTGAAAATCTTTAAAATTTACCATTCCATCTTTATTCAAATCTGAAGATCTCTGAATTTCGAAATAATCGAACTTCGCCTGGTAAGAAGATGAAATAACACCGTTTTTATTAGCTCCCATACCAACATTAATATCGGTCAGCTCTGCATAATAACTGGGGCCATAAGGATCCCATGTTTGACCGTCCGTGCTTAAATAACATTGATAATAATTTCCAGAGTTTTTTTTAATTCGCAAATAGAAAATATCAGGCAGCAATGGAATATTCGGCCTTGCGTAAGTAAGAACAGTCTTTATTTCACGAATATGATCCACATACGACATATTAGTAGGCCAGAACCCACCCTGTGTGCATTTCCACACTCGTACCATTATATAATTGTTCGTATCCTGAAAAACAACAATATAAGCCTGTTCGACTTCACCCGCATTGGGCGACAACGGCAAATTAATTTTTGCGGTAATCTGCCAATCTCCCTCCGGCGCTTTCTGCAGGAATATGTTCTGCGCGTTAGTTGATTCACCTGCTATATCGCCTGCGGCCATTGTAATGTTGAGGCTGCCATTATCAACAGACCAATAGCTGTCATTTTCTGCCCAGATATTAGACCATAAAGAGCGGTTAAGTGAAGTGCCTTCAAACTCATCGGTTTGGGCACTATGAGGATAAACTGAACCCGAAGGATAAGCTCTTGGCTCGCGAGTTGGTGCAATGTTGCCAGACTGGTCAATATGCATTCGGTTATCCGGCGTAAATATGACGCGGTCGATATTCATCTGACGCTGACCTTCGAATTGCGTCCCCATTTTCGTGTGATAACAAATGAAAAGTTCAGTGCCGTCGGGCGACATCGCAAAACCATTGTGCCCCGGGCTTGAATACCCGATGTTGTTGGGGTCGATTTGACTCGGGTCAGGAGAATCAGAATTTGGATTGGTATATTGCGGATAAGTAAGCCATTGCTTCATTAATGGATTATTTGGAGATTTTGTATAAGGTCCCATAGGGCTATAAGCAGTTGCATAGCCGATAGCATACTTGTGGCCTCCCCAGTATTGAGATGACCACGTTAAATAATAAATACTATTGTGCTTAACTACCGATACACCTTCCTGCCATGATTTTTCCCATGATTGCGAAGGCTGCATAAGAAAAGTTGTCGCGCTGTCTGCTTCATACATATTCTGTTTGAGCCTGACAACATCAATTTTACAATTTGTTCCCGTTCTTATCAGGTCACGGGTATAGAACATGTAAGGAGTTCCATCATCATCTATAAACACATGTGGATCGATTATGCTCACGTTATTGGGAAGTTCGAGGACAGGCTGCCATGAAGCACCGCCGCTGGGGAAAGGCAGCGGAGTAAAGGTACCATCGGGTGAATCCGATTCTGCGACAAAAATAGCACGCTTGCCAAGAGAATCCACAGGTACACAAAAGTAGTAATAATAGTGCCCGTCTTTTTCAACCACTTCAGAAGCCCATAAACTGATGTAAGTTAAATATGGCGACAAATCGATATACCGTCCCGCCTGTCTCCAATTTACCATATCATCAGAGACGTATCGCTGTGTTCCGGTTCCCGCCAAATAATAAGTGTAATCGCCGTTTGATGCCCTCAAAATTGCGGGATCGGCAATTTTTACCGCCAATGGATTTGTATATTCCGGGATAGCGGCCTGCACATTTGTAAAGGCCAAAATAACACTCGCAAAAAATAAACATTTCAAAATCATTTTATTCATATCATTAACCTTTCGTAACAGTTTCAACCATCGCGATAATATTTTCTACCGGTGTTCCTGCCTGCACATTGTGGCAACTGCAAACAATATATCCCTTGCCGCTAGAGCCAAGCGTATTAAGGCAATTTTTCGTCTCAACGCGAACATCTTCCGGTTTTCCAAAAGGCAAAACAGATTGATTATCAATGCCGCCGTGGAACATAACACGGCTTCCATATTTCTTCTTTAATTCAGCTGTGTCCATTCCCGGGCATGCGTGCTGTATAGGATTAAGTATATCAATGCCGCACTCAATTAAATAAGGAATTAACGGCTCTACCGCGCCATCTGAGTGGTAAAATACTTTTTTGTTATATGAATGAATTAAATCGCACCATCGTTTCATTCGTGCCTCAAAAAATGTTTTCCAGATCGAAGGGGATATGAGGAGACTTTGTTGCATACCCATATCATCGCTGATAAAGACTAAATCCAGATTATCTTCGAGAACCTGAAGAAATTTTTTCAGCATTTTTGTCTGGCAATCTTCAATACGATCAAGGATTTCTGATGCAAAAGATTCATCCGTCAAAAGATCCATAAGTGACTGTTCCAGTCCTCGCATCTGACAATAAACTTCAAAGAAGGATATCCATGGGCCTATCGTTGCGTAAGTAGGTGAGACTTTTTTTGCCAGTTCAAGAGACCCCTGGTAATCAAAATAATCCGCTTTAGGCCAGAATTCATATTTATCCAGCATCGCCGCTGAATTATATTCCTTCAATGGAGGTGTTCCGAATTCATGATAAACCGCATCGCTGGATTGAATTGGTTTAAGCGGTACACCCCAGGCAGTACGTTCACCAACAGCTTGAGCTCCAACTTGAGAACCTGTAAATTTATCAGCGGCAGGATTTTTATAGCCCGGAAACAGCCACACAATTTTATCAAGGTTCATTGCCTGATATAATTCAAAATCATTTTTAACTTTGAAATGTTGTTTCAGTGAAGCACCTACTTCACCTGTGTACCATAAATCTACTGGTATCCGGTCAACCGGCTGATTATTAAGAACTGCCAGTACTCTTTTTCTGGGCGTCATAACATCTCCGCATCAATTGCATTACTTTTTTGATTATTTAATTGCTGATGGATAAATTCCATTTTCGCTTTCGAGAGAGGATACAAGAAAGTTAAAATCATCGCGATTACCATAAACACGATTGGTAAAAATACAAAGAAGAGACGCAGGTTGAACACTGATTCCGGAGTTTGTATAGTTGCCTTTTGGTCATACCCTGCTATTATAAGTACATAACCGCTAACTAACATAACCACCGATACTCCAATTTTGACTAATAGCGTAAAGATTGAACCGTATGCACCTTCTCTGCGCAATCCTGTCTTTAATTCATCAAGGTCGCATACATCTGCCATCATTGATGAAGTCAATACCCATACAAAAGAAAGTCCGGGTGAGACAAGTGCGGCAAAAACAAGCTGCAGCCAGGGATAATTAGGATTAAACAAAAACCAGCTTGCAGGAAACATTAATGATATAAGGGTTAAGCCAACTAAAAGAATTGGTTTTTTCCCAAAACGCTGTCCAAGATAATTAATGACAGGTACACCCAATATTCCCATTACTCCATAAGTTGTTTGATACCAAAACCATGCAGTGGCGGTACGACTTTGATCATTTGGAAAGATGTAAGAAAGGTTGAGAAAATATACCAGCGGAAACACTGCCAATATCCCTATCAACACACAGACTACAATCATCGACAAAAGCAGAAAGATTTTATTAGAGAACGTATATTTCAATGCAGAAGAAATATTAATCTTATTTTGTTTGTGCAGTTTTTCGCGTGAAAATATAGCAGCAAGGATCCCAAAAACGGCGACTAAACCTCCAAATAAAACGCCGACAACGCGAGCTCCTTCAACAAGGTTGTTTCCGAACTGCGGCCGCATACAGAGCCACAAAATGCTCGGCAGGATAAAAGCAGCACCGGCATTCATAAAAAATGTTTTATAAGACATAACACTCGTTCGCTCGTTATAATCATTTGAAAGTTCATATCCAAGCGCATTGAACGGAACTGAATAAATAGTATATGCTGTAAAAAATAATATTGATGTGATAAGAAAATATATGAATATACCTTGTTCGCTAAGAGATGTTGGCGGCATCCAGAGCAAGGCACACAAAAGCCCTCCCAATATTGCGCCAATGAACATATAAGGCCTTCTCCGACCCCATCGAAGTCGCGAATTATCTGAGATATTGCCCATCAATGGATCAGTTACCGCATCCCATAGCCTCGGTATTGAAAGAGCATAACCAATCAATATCGGGCTGATCCCCAGTCCCGTTACATAAAGCGGGAATGCCAAAACTCCGATAATATTAGCCATGATAACATCAGATATCGCACCAGTAGCATAAAACGATTTAATACTAAAGGATAATTTATTATCAGATAATTTGTTCATTCTAAAACTTTCGACTTATTATTAATTTCTTCTTTAAAAGGAGTTGCGCTTTCAACAACCAATTCATGTATCGCTTCAATAACCTGTTTTTTATCAGCTTTTCCTTTCCAACCGTAAACACACATTACTTTGCAGCCCGGAAGATTAAGTATCGTGCTGATTGCGTCTTTCCATATCTTTTTTTCATGAGGAAGCAGATTCCATTCGGCCATAGCCCAATATGGAGCGTCACTTTTTTCGACATTACGCATTATACCTGCATTTTCTGCAGGATTTTTTGAATACCAATAATCACTCCATCCCGGACATGAATATTTATTAACCGCCGCATCATACATTAACTCGGCATTTTGATTTCCCCAGCCGTGAGTAAAAATTTTTTCTCTTGGAAATCCAAAATCATAGGCGTATTTGGATAGATCATCGAGATGAATTTTAACAACTTTGTAGAGGTCTTCTTCAGTAATATCTCCCGAGTCGCGAATCCCTGCCGTCTTGACAGCAGCAAAACCCTGCTGCACAACTCCGCGGCTTAATACATCTTCTTTGATTGCTCCTGACTGAGGATCTTCGGATTTTGGCTTATCCATAAACTGGTCGCCATTTGGATAATAAAAAGAATTGATTCCGATTGCACTTTCCCAACCCAGATTCAAACCCGCAAAGAGATATTTTTTATCTTCCGGCAATGTTTTATACCAATTTAAAATAATCGGCATCAAAACGTCCATTGACTGATGGCATGCTTTTCTATATTTCGGGCTCATCAAATTCGTAGGCGGCAGTACTCGTAACTGTTTTCCCCAATTCCGCCAGCAAATCTTTAATGCATATTCAGGCCCCCACCATCGCCATTCAACATTGGTGCGATTATTCGGGTCATATCCAGGCTTATTGGGATCCCACCAATTCCATAAATCAGGCCGATTTTGCCACCATTGTTCGCCATCAAATTTGATCCAGACAGGAGTGTTTGTCTTTTCAGAATTAAGCAAAATACTTTTCAACGAATCACTAAGTTCATTAACATCATTTCTCAAATAAGAAAAAATAAAAGCAAGGCCAACCTTGACTCGAGCTTGCGGTGGACCCTGAAAATTATTCATTACTTGCATAAAATTTGCTTCATTGATGTTTTTAGACCTTGGCATCATTAGAATAATATATTGCTCCTCGGTTTTTGTATCTGCCATTGCCCAAAGCATTTGAGGTATAAACAATGATGAGATTAAAATTAAGTAATATTTCATGAATTCTCCAGTTAATTTTCTTTCACAGACAATTTGCTTTCAAGAATGACCTGCCGAATTGCTTCCTTGATAGACTCGTTTGTTGAAATTCCCTTCCAGCCATAAATGCAAAGCAGTTTGCAGCCGGGGTAATTGAGCGTTTTAGCAATAGCTTCTTTCCATATATTCGTCTCATGCGGTCTTGGCAGCCACCATTCCACAGCGGCCCAATATGGCGCATCGCTTTTTTTAATATTTCTTGTTACACCTTTGTCTTCATTAGGATCATGGGCATACCAGTAAATACTCCATCCCGGACAACTGTATGAATTTACCGCAGCGTCATAAAGCAGCTCACCGCTTTCATTTCCCCAGCCATGAGTAATAATTTTATCCCGGCTAAAACCAAAATTGTAGGCATGCTTGCAGATATCCTCAAGATACATATTGACAACCTTGCACAAATCTTCTTCAGTAATATCTCCTGACTGGCGAATACCCGCTGTCTTAACAGCCGCATAACCCTGCTGTACAACACCTCTACTCAAAACATCCGCACGTACAAATCCCATTGGATCATCCGTTTGGGGCTTATCCATTAATTCTTCGCCATTTGGATAATAATAAGCATTAACGCCAATTGAGCTTTCCCATCCCAGGTTTAAACCTGCAAAAAGAAATTTTTTATCTTCGGGCAAAGATTTATACCAGTTAAGAAGTACCGGCATTAAAACATCCATTGACTCATGACATGCTTTTCGATACGCAGGACTCATCAGATTCGGAGGTGGCAAAACGCGAAGTTGTTTGCCCCAGTTACGCCAGCAAATTTTTAATGCATACTCAGGCCCCCACCATCGCCACTCGACATTGTTGCGATTATTTGGATCGTAGCCCGGCTTATTAGGATCCCACCAGTTCCATAAATCGCTGCGTTTATTCCACCACTGCTCACCATCAAATTTAATCATTATTGATGTATTTGTTTTTTCTGCATAAAATAAAATACGTTCCAATGATTTAGCAATAGTTTTAGGTTCAGTTTTGAGATACGAAAGAATAACAGCAGCGCCTATTTTGATTTGAGATTGCGAAGAATCTGGGAAATGACTCATCATATCATTGAAATCTGCTTCATCAATATTCGCAGGCCTTGAAACATCAAATTCCTTCATAATCAACAAATACTTCTCATTTATTTGAGAATCAGACAATGCAAACAACGTACACGACATTGATAAAACTAAACTTATTGTTACGAATATTTTCATATTAACTCTTGCCATAATTTAAATTACGTGATTACGTGAAACCCAGATTGGTGTTGACCAGGCTTTATGACCATTTTTCTGAACAACCCTTAAATAATAGAAATGATCTTTATCGAGAGCTTTATCTTCAAATGAAACTTTAATAATTCCATTTGCGGATTTATCTGTCCTGCACGCAAGATTGTCTTTCAACAGGATCACTTCAATATCTTCATCGGCGCCAACTACTTCATATTCAATAAGACATGAATCGGCAGCATTTACCTGCGTACCCATTATTTGGCCGTTGATTTTGAAATCGACATATATCCTGTCGAAACTTGCAGCATAAACACGATAATTCCACCATGCATCCCATATGCTTTCACGAGTCAAGTCTTTGGCCATAAAAGCACCTAATGAACCAGCATACATAAGGTAGTTCGATCTGCCCGGCCGGGAAACATGCGTATCAGACGAACCAAACACTCCAAAACGCTTGCCCAAAGCCAGTCCAGCCTGCATAGTTTTATTAGTGTTGGTTGTATGTAAAGGCTTGTCGTTTCCGGCATATTCACCTGTTCCATGATTTGAAAAGATTTCTGCAAATCGCATAAACCGATCATCCCAGGACTGCCATGGGTAAATATCTTGCCCGCGATCAAACGCAAAATGATGAGGCCCGCCAATCACATCTATACCCTTGCTTAAATAATCACTCTCGACAATTTTGTAAAACTGTTCAATTTTTTTAGGACATTTGCTAATCGGAGGAACATCACAAGTCTTGTAATATAAATTTATATGATCCTGATTTGTGCCTGACTCTTCAGCAAGGAAAGTAACGAAACGGCCTGGTGCATAATATTTTATTGCCATGCGCTTCATCAATTCCCAATCGTTATGCCAATGGTCAGTTAACGCGCAAACATCGAGATTTGCCTCATCCCTGCCAAATGAATAATATTCATCCGGAGTGCCGCAGCCATCAGAAACGCGGGTATGACCATGCAGGTCACCGAAGTAAATGCGAAATTCCGGTGCCTTATCAAAAATACGAATCGGTTCGCTTCGACCGTTTAGTTGTTTCGATATAAATCGCAAGCGATGTGCACCCGGTTTATCAATTCGTATTTTGAGCCGAGCCATTCCTTTAACTAATTTGACGTTTGAAGCTAATAGATTATTATCTTCATCCCTGATTTCGACTTTTCCATTATAATCTTTAGCTGTATTAAAGTATTTGTCTTCAGCTTTCACAAAAAGCTCAAATTCTTTACCGGCCTCTTGCACCATTTGAGCTGAACCAGTGATATGGTGAGCTTCTTGTGCTATCAAATCAAGTTTAGGATAATCACCGATACCTTTATATATTCCGCTCGCATCGGAATCTACCGCTACAAAAAATTCATGATCTTTATCCGTACAAATCGGCGGAATTGCGCCGAATTCTTCATTACCAATAGTTACAAGAATCTTTGTACCAGCCTTTAAAGGAACATTTGTTACTTTAGACTTCAGGCATTGATGGAAAATAAGCGGTGTCGAGCCGGACCAATCAGGTGCAGGCGGACCGCCTTTTTTTCTATGGAATGGCGGCGGCGCCCAACTGTACCATTTGCTTTCAAAATTTTCAGAGTGCTTGCCAATTACACCCATATATTTTTTACCTTTTGGATCATCTGACTGGAAATCTGACCAGAAGCCATAATCCGTATTCCATATCGCAGCATGATGTACTCCAATCCATATTCCGCCTCCGACTGGGATGCCATTCTTTCCAACAGTAATCTCAAGGAGCACCCTTGTTTTTTCCCCGATAATTAATTTACCAGGTTTGAGAATGCGGGCATATCCTTCGCCGCTTCCATCAAATGCATCCGCAATTATGGGCATAAATGCAGCGGCAGTTACACCTTGTGTCATACGTACTAAAAATGTGCGTCTATCCATTCACATTCCTTTACTTTCAAGACAGACTTCTCGAATTGCATCGTGAATTTCTTCGTTTTTATCAAAGAACCACCACCAATAAATGCCTATCATTTTGCAGCCTGGAAGGCTTAAAGTTTTGCTTAATGCTTTTTTCCATCTCTCTTTTTCGTATGGTGGCGGAAGGACCCATTCCACAACTCCCCAATAAGGTGCATCACTCATTTTTATATTTCGCATTATGCCTTGATCTTGACCCGGGTCATCAACGAACCAGTATTCACTCCATGCCGGGCAGCTATATTGATTTACAGCCGCATCATACATCAATTCGCCGCTTTCATTTCCCCATCCATGAGAAATAATTTTATCCCGGCTGAACCCAAAATCATGAGCATACTTACATAAATCGTCGAGATGAATTTTAACCACCTTATACAAATCTTCTTCAGTGACATCTCCTGATTTACGTATACCGGCAGTTGTCAACGCTGCATAGCCCTGCTGCACAACACCCCTACTTAATATATCTGCTCTGACTGCACCTGATTGAGGGTCATTCGCTTCAGGCTGATCATATAACTGATCTCCATTCGGATAATAAAATGAATTTATTCCAATCGAGCTTTCCCAACCAAGATTCAAACCTGCAAAAAGAAATTTTTTATCTTCGGGCAAAGTTTTATACCAATTTAGAATAATCGGCATCAAAACATCCATTGCGTCATGACAAGCTTTACGATATTTCGGGCTCATCAGATTCGGCGGCGGCAACACACGAAGTTGTCTGCCCCAATTTCGCCAGCAGATTTTTAACGCATACTCCGGCCCCCACCAGCGCCATTCGACATTATTTCGATTGTTCGGGTCGTAGCCAGGCTTATTAGGATCCCACCAGTTCCATAAATCAGGACGTTTTTTCCACCACTGCTCTCCGTCAAGCTTAATCAGAATCGGAGTATTGGTTTTCTCTGCATAGAATAAAATGCGTTCGAGAGATTTTGCGATTGTATTTACATCAGCATTGAAATAAGAAATTATAAATTTAATTCCTATTTTTGTTTCTGTATCGGACAAATCTTTAAAATGATCCATCAATTCATTGAACTTAGTTTCATTAATTATCTCAGGTCTGGAGAGATTGAAATCTTTCCTGATCATTATGTATTTGATGTCGGGATTGTCTTGCGATATTGCATGCAACGTACAAGGCATCAAGCCTATATTAAGCAAAAATAAACAATAGATATCAATGTTAAAACGATGCTGAATCATTTGATTGCATTCTCCTTTATGACTTCGCGAGCCGCTTCGATTACTTCAGGGCTTTTTCTTATTAGTTCCCAATTAAATACGCAAAGATATTTGCAATTACGATAACTAAGTGTTTTCTCAAATGCAGTTTTCCAAAGTGCCTTTTCGTGTGGGGCAAGAAGCAGCCACTCGGTAGCAGCCCACTGATTAGCATCACTTATATCCAAGCACCTGTTTATGCCGATATTTGATTCCGGCATATCAGGTCGATCATAGGTGCTCCAGCCAGGACAGGAATATTTATTAAGTGCGACATCGTAAAGTTTTTCACCTTTAGGATTTCCGACTCCGTGTGAAAATATCTTTTCACGAGGGAATCCGAAATCATAAGCACGTTTACATAAATCTTCGACATGCATTTGTGAAACCTTTACAATATCTGATTCATTTATATCTCCGCTTGTCCTGATTCCGGCAGTTTTCACCGAAGCATAACCTATTTGCACATAACCGCGGCTTAAGACATCATCATGTATGTACGGCTTATGAACGTCATCTATTTCAGGCACATCGATCAAATCGTTACCATTAGGATAATAATATGCGTTCATTCCTATCGAACTTTCCCATCCGAGATTAAGACCAATGAACAAATATTTTTTATCGTCAGGCAACGCTTTATACCAATCTAAAACAATTGGCATCAATTGATCCATCGCTTCATGACAGGCATTTCGGTATGCAGGACTCATCAAATTAGGCGGGGGCAAAACTCTCAACTGTCTGCCCCAATTTCGCCAGGCAATCTTTATTGCATATTCCGGTTCCCACCAGCGCCATTCGACATTGTTTCGGTTATTCGGGTCGTAGCCGGGCAATTCGGGATCCCACCAGTTCCATAAGTCCGGACGATTCTGCCACCATTGCTCACCATCTAATTTTACAAGGACAGGTGTATTTGTTTTTAGTGACAACGACAAAAATCTTTTAAGGTCAACCTGAACAGTATCTATATCTGTTTTCAAATAAGAAAAAATAAAACCAATGCCCGGCTTTACTTTCGAGTTGGGTAAATCCGCAAAATGCCTTGTAATCTCATTAAAACCTGCCACATTAATTGTTTCAGGATGGTGCTGATTAAACACATCTTCAGGCGTTCTCATAAAAGCCAAATATTTAATATCATCTTGAGAATTAGAATCCTGTGCGCACAAAACTGAACATAACGCTCCAAAGATGGCGAATGAGAACATGATTTTTTTCATTATAACCCTTCCATTAATGAAATTTACATTGTAGCAAATCTTACCGTGATTTGCCTTTTACATAATAATCTTTTAAAAGATCTTGCATCTTATTTACAATTTCAGGATGTTGAGAGCACAGGTCCTTTGATTCGTATGGATCATTTTCAAGATCGAACAATTGTCCGATGGTTGGTTGTTCGGGTGTTAGATAGCCTTCTTTGACACGTTCCCCTTTACCTTGGCCGTGGATATATTTCCATTTTCCTTTGATGATTGCATAAAGTCCGCCTCGACTGTTCAAGACAAGCCCTCTTTCAGAATGAATATTTTGTGTGCCTCTGAAAGCATCATAAACATTATAGCTATCAGGCGCTGCGCCATCAGGAATTTCTTTGCCGAGCATCGCGGCAAAAGTCGCAAGCATATCATTGAATCCAAAAAGCTGTTGATTTGTTTGTCCGGATTTTATAACTCCCGGCCAGCGAGCAATAAATGGAATGCGCAGTCCGCCCTCGTAAATATCACCTTTGTCACCGCGCCATTTCCCATTTGGATTATAATTATAATTTTTGAAAGCATCACGGGCCGCATTTTCGCCGCCATTGTCACTTGTAAAGATTATCAAAGTTTCATTGTCGATTTTATTTTTCTCAAGAGATTTTATAATTTCTCCAACAGCCCAGTCAGTCTCCATAACAAAATCACCATAATCGCCAACTTTGCTTTTGCCTTTGAACTTTTTTGAAGGTGCATACGGGTCATGCGGAGCGCTTGGTGCAAAATAAAGAAAGAATCTTTCATCTTTATTTTTATTAATATACTCAACTGCTTTCTTTGTTAAATCTCCAAGCATTTCTTCCTTTTCATATCTTGCCGCTTTGGCACCGGTCTCTATACCATGCTTTGATTTGGCCAATACAAGGGGATCTTTAGGATCATATTTATAAATACTTTTATTTTCCATATACACGCTGGGCGGATAAAAATGTCCTACAGGAAGGCCGAAGAAATAATCAAATCCAATATCGTTTGGCCCAGGCTCTATAGGCGGAACATAATGCGTCTGCGGATCAAATTTCCCGGAAGATCTCGAGCGTAAGCCAAGATGCCATTTTCCTATACACGCTGTTTTATAACCTCCCTGCTTGAAAACCAAAGGCAAAGTAAAACTTCCAGGTTCGATGAGCAGCGGTTTATGGGCGACCACACCGGTTTTAAGCGGTGTTCGCCAACAGTATTTACCTGTGAGCAAAGCAAAACGAGCAGGAGTGCAAATTGATGTCGGGGTATGAGCGTTTGTGAAACGCATTCCCTGTCGTGCAAGTTTATCGATATTTGGCGTTTTGATTCTGTTCTCACCGTAGCATCCCACATCATTCCATCCAAGGTCGTCAGTAAATATCAATATTACATTCGGGTTTTTATTTCCACCTGAAATTTTCATTTTTGCGTTCGCTAAATGACCAAAAATACTTAGCGACGAAAGGCCAATAATTGAACTTTTGATAAAATCTCGCCTGTTCTGCAAATTTTTCATTTTTAAATCCTTTTATAATTTCAAAACTTGTTCAGACGTCAACATATTATCATATATTCGCACATTCGATATATTGCCCGTAAATCCATTTAATTTCATTTCGGTAAGTACTTTGCTTTCTCCTGCGCCGCCGATATACATCTTTCCTGTCGGCTCCACCATCCAATATAAAGGTCCGACTGTGAGTTCTGAAATTTTATTACCATCTATAAATAAATGAGCCTTTCCATTGCAAACCGTTCCAGTAACCCTGACCCACTTGCCGGTATATTGTTTGTCGGCATCGCAAATAAACAATGATTGGTTTGCTCTGAATGCAAATGCAGGCATACCGTTCTCTACAAAAACCGCAAAACCGCTTTTGGAGTCGCCCCATGACGCTACTACTCCATCCCCCTCAGCTTTGAAAGTAACGTCAAAAGCAAATGGCCCGGTTTCAAATTTAGTATCTTTAAACTCCGTCGAAGCGGTATATTTACCACGGCAATGAAGAACTTTACCTTTCTCAGAATCAGTAATGACAGCCTCGTCAGAAAATAGTGATGCATGATTATTATGACCCGAAGAATCCTCGATAACACTATTTTTGATTGTTTCAAAATTATACTGTGCTACCAGACCTGTACCTGCCCGCTTTGGCATACGAATTACAGGCGCCGGCTTCCACTGTGATTTGTTGTAGCCTGTTTCATCCTTAAGTTTTTCAATCAAAGCCATTAATTCTTTTTTCTTGTTTTCAAATGCAGGTTCAAGAATAAGATTCTTTTTTTCAAATGGATCATTTACCAAATCATACAATTCATCAATATCATTGATGTCCGGGTAATGAATAAGTTTCCATTCTTTCGTCCGCACGCCAACCATAGTTGGAATCACGGGAGTCAAATCTACAAAGTATTCATATAGAAATGCTTTTCGCCAATTCTGAGTTCTGCCTTTAAATAGCGGCGTCCACGAACTTCCTTGCATATACGATGGCGATTTAATGCCCGCAAGATCAAGCAGTGTTGGAGCCAAATCTATGTTCAAAACCATTTCATCGGTGGAAGAACCTTTTTTTATCATCGCCGGATAACTCATTACGATTGGAATACGTAACGATTCTTCATACATAAGTCGCTTATCGAGACGACCGCTGTGCTCACCAAGAAAATATCCGTTATCCCCTGCAAAAATGATAACGGTGTTTTCCAAAAGCCCTTTACTTTCAAGAGCATCGTAGATTTTTCCTATACCTTCATCTACCGCGCTAATGCCTCGATAGTAATCTAAATAAGTCTTTTTTTGACCATCGAAAAGTTTGGATGCATTTTCACTTTCTTCGAGCTTAATATATTTACCCGGCGTCTTAGTCCTGAATATACCTTTCATACCACTATGCGCTATCCATTGCGGTTTAGTTTCCGTCTCTTCACGAAAGTTATCAGGCTCAGGAAGTTTCACATCTGAGTATAAATCAGCATGCCTCGATGCAGGTGTAAATGGCTGATGCACAGCCTTATGCGATAAGTACATTAAAAATGGCTTGTCAGAATCCTGCTCCTTAATATAATCAACAGCCTTTTCACTTAGAATGTCAGTGATATAACCCTTGCTGGTGAACTCTCGTCCATTTTCGTTCAGCACGCAATCTTCGTATATTCCTTGCGCATCAAAACCGAGCCAATATTTAAAGCCGGGCCGAGGCTCATTGCCATAGGCAAGGTGCCATTTACCAAGAAATGCTGTATTGTAGCCGTGCTGTGCGAGTATTTGTGCAAAAGAGGGAGTTTTATTGAAATCGAAATCTCTGCTCTCATTCTGAATTACGCCATGAACGTGAGAGTATGCTCCGGTAAGAAAACACGCTCTGCTTGGCGAACAGATAGAATGAGTTACAAAGGCATTTTTAAAATGTACGCCTTCTTTTCGAATACGATCGATGTTAGGCGTTTTGAGCCATGGATACTTGCCCATAAACCCCATTGCATCCCAACGTTGATCATCGGTAAGAATAAATACAAAATTAGGTTTTTTATTTTTGCCAATGCCATTAGTAATTGATGCTGTACTCAGAGCTACTGCACCAACTACACACTGCTTTAAAAAAGTCCTTCTTTCCATACTCTTTCATTCCCTTATCGACTTAATAATATAGAATATATTTCACCAGCTTTAACATTGATGTTAATGGTGCTGTCAGGATTGATTATGAAAGACTCCATAACATTTTCCTCAAGTCCGACTTTGCATGCATCACGAATAATTTTAGGAATTTTTACAGTTACAGCAATATCCTTGCCTGATGGGTTAAAACCTCTAAGAATATAACCGCTGCCATACTCTGCTTTCTTTAAAGCTGTAATGACAAAGTCAGGATTGTCAATTGCAAAAAACGAGTGTTTCTGCGGCAATACACCTTGATGTTTTGTACATTGAACAACTCTCATTGGAGCATTAAACGTTTCGGCAATACTCATTATTCCGCCTTCCTGCCAACTGCCGTTATGAGGAACTATCGCATATCTGAATACCTGCGTTCCCTGGCATTGAGCAAGCGGCTGAGGAACATAGGTTTCAGAATTATTTCCTGCTGTTCCAAAGCATCGAAGTAAAGTAAGTGCAATGGTACGTTTTTTATTATCGACAACTTCGTATTCCGGCAACCCCGTTTGCAGCAAAGCCATACCGTTAGTTCCATCATTTACATCGACAAATGAATGCGCTGGAAGAGTTCTTGCCGCTGACTCATACCATCCGCTTGAATCGGGTATCGCGATTTCCCTTTTGACAACATCAAAAGGAGAATCAGCATAGCAATATCGAGCCTTTGATAAATTCGTATCAAAACAAACTCTCAAACGGTGATCTTTTATATTGTTTTGAATTGTCGTTTCGAATTCGAGAACTTTGCTGTGCTTCCGTAAAGTTACATCCGTAGTAATACGAAGTATTTCTTTTCTTTCCGACCGCTTTACAGGTTCCTGGCCAATCCACTCATTTCCATGAGGTACATAAACCTTCACTCCTGCATCAATGCCTTGGGGCAATTCCCAACTTCTTTCGATTCTGTAAGTCGCATAAAGTTTTCCAGAAAAGAGAAGAGCACATTGTGCGTTCTGCTCCAGCGTTGTGTACGTATTGTTAATATAAGGCTGTTGGTAAATAAGAGGTCCGCCCATTTCTCCTGAATCTTCAAAGTAATGCAGCTTATCGTATTTACTGCCCGTATGTTTATCAAGCAGTTCCAGCGTACCATCCCCGCGAATCTCCGCACGTATAAAATCATTTTCCAGAACGTTCGTTTCGGGGCAAAGTGTATTGACGGGACGATCTACGGTTTGCTTTGGAACAACTTTAAAGCAGGCATATCCCATTGAAGGTATATTTATTGCACTAAACGCTATTTTGACTCGAGCAACATCAAAACTGATATGTGAACCATATTTGAGATATGCAAACCTGGTATCGTCTTCTAATGTAAGCAATTGTGATTCCACCCGATTTCCCGCAGAGTCATACACCCATACAGTCAAGGGCCTTTTATATTTGCTTCTAGGAACAAATCTTTGTCCCCATTCATGAGGAATATCCACTTCGGCAACGATTTCTTCGGTCCTCGAAACAGCCGATGAATTAAATATGGTTACTCCAATTTCTTGTTCGCCCAGATGTGAATAATCAATTTCTGTTACGACTTTAACAAGAGAATCTCTGGTGATAACTTCTGCAAGGTCTTTAACATTTCGGTATCTTTCTTCCATAGTTGTGGTAACTCTGTCCACGTGACAGCCGCCGATACCGTCATGCTGCTGATTTTGCAAAAGTTCACGCCATGCCAATTCAAATACTTTACAAGGATATTCTTTGCCAAGCAGATTCGCCCACACTGCCGCAGGTTCCGCCCAGTTTTCAAGCCTATTTTCGCAATCGGTATTCTGCTGCTTCAGCGGCATCCTCGCTGAAAATACTCCGATATAAAGTGGAGCGAATGGATCGCTGCTTCGTTCGACATTGAGCATTTCGCCTTGAAACACATCGAGTTTGTTATATAGACCTTTATCATTTAGCCCGCGTTTAACTTCTTTTATATATGTGCCAAGATCGCTTATTTCAATTTTTCCAAAATCAATATCACGATTAAGTTTTTCGACAAGGTCAGGAACAGCCGGGTCAGGGTTCTCCTGATCGAACCCCTGCAGGAATAACAGATTTTCGGTGGACGACTTATCTTTTACAGTATCAAGAAGTATGTCAAGCCCTGCTTTTGCATCTTCCAGACTTTTAAATTGCGGTTGATTTATAACCCAATGGTTAAAATCGCTGCTGTACGAATCGCAAAGATTAAAAAGAAAACCATTATTATTTACTATTTTTTCCCTGTTGAGTCCGCCCTGATCATTATAAGGCCGATATACGTAAACCCAGAAATTCAGCCTGTGATATGAGCCGAATGTAATACCAAGAGCCTCGCTACCATCGGGAGCTTTCCACTTGAATTCCAGTTTATCTATATTTGACTGATCAATCCCGCGATAAAACATTATTGTATCCATACCGAACTGACGGTATATCTGCGGAAGCTGCGAAACCTGTCCCCATGAAAATATGTTGTAACCGGTTTTCATCACCTTGCCAAGGTTACCTGCTATCTTATGCCCCAAAAGCAGATTGCGAACCAATGCCTCGCCGCTGACCAAAAACTCTGCCGGCAATGTATACCACGGTCCTGTCAATAGTCTGCCTTCTTTTACAAGCTTTTTCACTCGTTCCGTATTCTCGGGACGAACAACAAGATAATCATCCAGAAACGATGCTTGCGAATCGGTATGGAAGTATGCGAAACGCGGATCACTTTCCATTGTATTGATAAGGATATCGACCGCTTCAACCAATCTCGTGCGCGTCTCAACAAAAGACCAGCGATACTCTCGATCCCAATGTGTATTTATAGCCAAATACATTTTATACTGCTTTGCGGTCGATTTCTTCTCATCAACGTCTTTGATAACTTGTTTTTGCAAATCTTTATTGTTCATTTTTATCAGCCATTCATATCTTAAAAAACTAATTATAACTTTGTCTAAAATAACTATTTAAGTATTCTACGTTTTCATCTGAATTCTCTATAAGTTCTTATTTTTTTTGATTTTGCCGGACTTTGGCCACGGATACGCATTCTTACCTGCGCGTGGTGGTATTTTATCTTTACTCGGAAGTGATTTGTGCCATGTTAATAAAGAAAGCGACATCTCCGCAACCACCTTTTTGTTGGCTTCGGCGACATTGTCCACCTCGCTGACATCTTTTATAATATCGTATAACTCAACCCTGCTTCGATCAGGATTCATTAAAAGTTTCCACTTGCCCTCTCTCATCGCCAACATCGGGCTGCAGTCAAGAATGCCTGCTCCAGTGGGATTATACCGAAATTCCCACATCAAAGGCCTTGTTCGTTTTTTAGGTTTTCCCAATAATGCCGAAGACATGTCTTCGCCGTCCAATTTGGTCTTCTTGGGTATGCCGATCTCCGCAATACTACAAACGCTTGGAAGGAAATCAACGCTGCTGATGATGGTGGTATCATCCACTATACCAGCGGGAATTTTTTCAGGCCACCTGATGATAAACGGGACACGCGTCCCCCCTTCATACAAAGACCCTTTACAGCCCCGGAATGGACCGGCACTTCCGGCAGCGCTATGCGCACATGTTGGCGACATTTTGCACTGGCCATTATCGCTGGAGAAAACGATAATGGTGTTTTCGGATAGCCCCAAATGATTTAATTTATCAATGAGTCTGCCAACCTGTGTATCGACGTTGGTCACAGCGGCGGAGTATATCTGTATTGCCCCTTTATGGTCCCGGTGCATCGGCACTCGATTTTTATCGGCATGACTCGGAAGAGGTTTCCAGCGGTCTTTATACGGTTCCATCTGCTCATCCGACGGGTCTAAGGTGCAATGCACATCGTACAACCAGACATTTAAATAAAAGGGCTCCTTCGGATGTTTTTCGATAAACGTGATGGCCGCATCAATATTGTTTTGGGCCCATTCGGAACGGTACGCGCCCGGTCTTCTATAATCCGGCCAGGGGTCTGTCGCCAATGTGGCGTATTCATCGATCCCGTATTCTTTGGGCGTAGGCGTCCCCGGGTTATAGGGAACCCCCAGATGCCATTTACCAAAATGTCCCACGCTATACCCATCGCTCTGAAGTAATTTCAGCAATGATAACTGCGGATCAAGGTAGTCGGGCATACCGTATTGAGCGTTCCACTTCTGATGGTCCATAGCACAATGAATGCCAAGAGTCGATGGAAACCGCCCCGTTATTAACGACGCTCGCGTGGGTGAACAGACCGGAGAGCTGGTATAGTAATGGGTAAAAAGAAGTCCCTGCTTTGCCAAGCGGTCTATATTGGGAGTTTTGATATTTCTATTGCCATAGCAGCCTAAATCGCCCCAGCCTAAATCATCCACCAGGATGAATACAACATTGGGGGGCTGTTTGGCCCGATTTTTAGCTAACGCGGAAGCAACCGCACCCATGCAGAGCTGCGCACCAAGTGTATATGTGCCTATCTGTTTTAGAAAATGGCGTCTGTCCATGATTAATTTTTCCTTTTCAACGAAAAAACTAACTAAAAAACTATATATTAATCCGACACACTTGTGGACAGCCATTCTTGCGCCGTCTCACAAATATCTTCAATATCTATCTGTCCGTCCCTGGTTAAGTCAACATAAATACTTTCTGCATCAGAAGTGAGCCAAAACTGAGCCAATAATGAATAATCGGAAAAATTAACCGTTCCGTCATTATTAATATCAGGCAGCAAACCAAAACCCTCAGGAGTAACAGATGAAGCATTTGTTCCTCCGTATACTCCCATATCGATCCGTTTGTTGTCAACAAAAATTAACTCATCAGCAAGACCATCGCTCGGACATCCCGCATCTATCATCTGGCTTGCAAAATCATCCATCAGCAAACCTGTGCCGAATGTAACGCTGCGGCCGGCACTTGAACATAAATGATAATCGTCCTGCTCGCTGTCCACAAAACCTGCATCTTTATCCACATTACCAAGACCCCACGTCAGATTGCTGACTCCTTCAAGCAAAACACTGGACTGGCTGTTTTGAATATTGCAATAATTGATAACAGCATCAGAATCTCTAAGTCCTACTTGGTATAAAGCCGCAGGCTGATTATTAATTAGAATTGAATTATGCAATTTAATATTTGTTCCGCTGTTCGTACGGATTGCAGTGCCTTTATTCGAAGCATAATTTTCTGTAAATGTAGAATTCACTATATTAACGTCGCTGTTATTGGCATAAATCGCACCGCCATATATTGAAACATTGTTGAACAACAGACAATGTTTGATATTTACCGTAGCGTCCTGAATGAATAATCCGCCGCCGAAATCTCTGCTCGTACAACCAAATATTTGGCAATTTTCTACATTAAGATTGCCCCCTATACAATTTATAGCTCCACCATTTATTGCATAGCCGTTCTTTATAGTAATTCCTTTTATATTCACAAATTTTCCTGCATTTTGAATTTCAAAAACGCTGCTTGCACCGCCGGCATCAATGACAGTATCTGCCACAACATCCCAATCGTTTTGGTTCTCTGAGATTATGGTTAGCGATTTACCCTGCCAATTTATATTTTCAAAATAATAACCTCTTGGAATAACGATAGTCCCGCCTTCTGTTGCCGCATTTACTGCGTCCTGCAATGAAAAAGAAATCGTGTATTCGTTCTGCAAATTCCTGATCGCATTTAACCTTACCAGGCTGTTTGTTACATTATCCCAATTGAAAATATTTATAAATTTGCATCTTGCATCCAGGTTGTTTTCAAAAAAAGTCTGCCATGCTGAAGTTGTATCGGAACCTTGAAAAAGAGTTTCGGCAAAAGCCCAATAAGATGCATTGGAATCATTTATTGCGTTATCTATATCTGCGCTTATATTTCTTATGCCGCTATTATTGTTTGTATAATACGACCATCCCGGATTGGAATAATTATTAACCGCAGCCAGTTTATTCGTGCCGCTGTTTTTGAAATGCCAGCTATGAGTAAATATTTTATCTCTCGGAAGCCCCAATTCATTGGCTTTCATCGCAAGGTCTGTCAAATGCATTCCTGTTACGCGTGCAATATCTGATTCGGTTATCGTTCCCGAAGTCTTAAGCCCGGAAGTAGTCATCGCCGCGTACCCTGTCTGCTGTACTCCGTAAGCCGGCGGCAATGTACCATTAACACTGTAAGTGGGGTCATGAGATGAATCTGTGGGCCAGGTTTCATAATAATAATTGCCATTTGGATAATAGAAGCTGTTTAAACCTATCGAACTTTCCCAGCCGACTTTAAGCCCTACGAACAGGTCTTTTTTTCCGGGGGGCAGATTATTCCACCATTGCACGATAATCGGTATTGCCAATTCGTATAACCTATGCACCTCTGTGCGATATTGCGGACTCATAAGATTCGGCGCTGGTTTTACCCTGTGCAGACTCCCCCAATTGCGCCACGATATCTTGATAGCGTTTTGCGAACCCCAATTATACCATTCGACATTATTGCGATTATTAGGATTATAGCCGGACATTGACGGATCCCACCAGTTCCACAGATCCTGTCTGTTTGTCCAATAATTTTCGATATCTATTTGTACGACTATCGGCACGTTATTCTGTTCTGCTAATTGTAAGAATGTTTGAAGTCCGTTCAAAGCACCCGCAGGGTCAGGATTTTCCATCAGTCTAATCATTCGGCTCGCACCGGCTTTAACCTTCGCCTGTGAATGGTTCGGCAGTTTGCTTTTCAAATCATTGAAAAGGGCCTGACTTAAAGGTGGACCGGTTGTTGAGAAATTAACTACTATAAATTGCCCATTTTCATTCGCAGCGACAAACTTTTTGTTGTTTGTAACTGTGATCCAGTCAATGCGAATCTCTGCGTCGCTAAGGTCGGAATAGCTCAATATAGGTGCTTGCGGCATATCAAATCTGATTTTGTTAATTGTTCCTTCATAATGCTCACCACTGTGGTAAATCTCTGATGCATTAAAACGAACTATGCTTTGTCCCGGATAAATGTTAAAAAATCCAACGCCATAACCATTTGAATTCCAATAAAGAAATCGGCACACCATTCCTTCGGCGGGAATTTTATATGCCATAACTTTCAACGATATCTCTTCGTGTCCTGTCGCGTCATAACTTAATGAAGACCTCTGCAAAACAGGAGTCCAATCACTGCTTGGCTGCTGGTATCTTACAACAAGGCTTTTGTCTTCATGAGAAAGAATTATTGAATCGTTATGGCGAAACCACCCCTGAAGATCATCTTTGAAATCAAAAATAATGTGAGCATTCACGCAATTAGCCAACAGAATTGCGATTCCTATGATGTAGCTTTTCAACATTAAATTCGTTCTCAAAGAAAACCGGGAGAATCCTATTACATTCTCCCGGCCCCATTTTCATCAAAACTATGCTCAATTACCATCCATCAGATGACAACGAAGCTTTTTCTAACCAATGTTCCGCAACTTGAGCCAAGTCAATAAAATCAACTTGTTCATCGAAATTAAATTCCCCGGCTGGATAAATCGCGTCCGGGTCGCCCTGAACCACGCCCGAATCATTAGCAAATACACTGACATCATCAAAAATAATTAAACCCGTATCTGGCAAGTCAGTGCCGTAATAAAACTGTTTGCCAATGTAAAATACTGTTGCGCCGGCGAATTCCGCAGGTGTAAAATTGCGAATCAGAGTTGAATTAAAATAGACATCAGTTCCGTTTTCTGGATCAAGAACAAACTGGACCTTGTTCCATCCGGTATTCACAACTGCTGAACTATCAACCCAGTTGCCATATTGGCCTTGCGCCGTTTTAACAACGTTTGTACCCAATCCTGGATTTTCAGGATCATATTGATAACCGGCATAAACACGCAGAAGCGTATCGGCATTATAATTCTCATCCAGCAGATTTATTTCCAGCGGTCCGGTATATGTATTTGCAGGATAATACAGCCAAGCAGTTACTGTGCAATTATTATTATTGAATGCCCAGAATTCTCTCCACACGCGGCCGAATCTTCCTTTCGGAATGCTCATAGCCTCACTGCCGCTGCGATAGAATTTTCGCGTTGTCAAAGCTGCACCGACGCGACCCCAGCCGCCATACATAGAATCTATCATTGTTCTGAAATTGCCATATTCCATATTGAAAAATATGTCGCCTTCGGAAACTGCTTTAGATGTATTATTTGCCGCAAGCCAGTTTTGACCCATAATGGCTACATCTTTAAAATTGACACTGTAATCTCTATTTAGGTCAGTATCTAAAAATAAAATATTATGTAATTTTTGCATATTTGGGTCAGCGAAACTTGGGGCATCCGTTGGAAAACTCTCAAACTCATCCTTTTCATAGGCTTTGACCTCAAGATCATCAAATATGGTCCTTACATTAGGTCCTTCATAATCTGCACCTTTAAATTGGCCTATGATGATATCCCTAAATCCAGTCATTAAAGGATTAAACGCAACGGGGATATCGTTCATATACATCGTAACATGCCCCTTGCTGTTAGCAATTATTTTGTATTCATTCCAACCCGGTTCAGGTTTAACCAGAGCGTATGGTTTTGGAGGACTATGCCATCCTACAGGGCCGGATGGATTGGTGTGAGCTAATTGATGAGTGGTTGCAAGAATCTGCATTGTTGAATACTCACCGTTAGAGCAAAACACTCGAAGTACGGCACCTTTACTATCAATTTCTGTAAGCCCGGGAGGTATATTACCATTGTACTGCGTTAAGAAAGTAGGCATATTATAAAAATATACCTTCAACTCAACATTTCGGGCGTCAGACTGGCCGGCAAATGGCATGAGTGTCATACGACGATAATCTGCTCCCATGCCCCATGGAAATTCAACAGATTTGGTTCCAGTGCGAACAAAATCGGTAGCAATTACGCCTCCGCCGGTAGCTCCTGTCCAGCCGGGTAAAGCCGGATCTTCAAACGAATCCTGCAAAATATATTCAGGAGCATTAGTTATTACACCGAAGAGGCGAGTTGTTTTCCAAATTGCAGTCGCACCCGCTGACTGCAGGTTCATCTCGAGAACATCACCGGCTTTAAGTTCGTAACTCGGATGGAAAAAGCTTACTCTCTGAGCAGCAGTTGTCGTACTTTCAATGTTTTCATGACCTTCAAGTGGCTTGCCATTGATTGAGAAAGTAACCTTTACTACATGACCATTGTTCATCACGCCTAATTGAATATAATACTTACCTGTTGCAGGTGCTGTCCAGCGAAGATAGCTGTCGTAACGTTCGGTGGGCGCTACTAACGGGTCAACGGAATCAACATACGATCTTAAAGCCACACAGCCATCCTTATCGTATGCCTGTACTCGCGTGGGCGCACCAAGCGCCTCAGTGTACCGATTTATGAATGCATGAATATTCGAATCGGCAGCTAAGCTGCTGCTACTGAGTTTGTATATCGGTTTGGTCTCTTCGACATCAGAATAAGCCTCCGAGAACGTATTGTAGTTGTAGTCTCCTTCAGGATAAAGGGTAGATGTTACTATTCTTGTACCAATGGTCCACCCATTGTACGGAATTGTAAAATCTGCAGCAGCAGGGAAATCCGCTTTAATGTCCCATGTTTGCCCCACACAATTAAATGCGAAAATACTGCTTAAAAGCATTATCAAGCACAATTTTTTCATTTTTATGCCTTTCCATTACAAATTACTTCTAAATTTAAAGACGAGTCAGCCACATGGACAACTACATCATCATTATTAATTCCAGCCATACTCCGTCCCTGTCAGTTACAACAAACTATTATTCAAATGTATTGTCGTATTACTCACAGAAACCTAACGCCAGAAAATTATTTTTTTCTTTTAACAAGAATCAGAGAACCCAGACCAAGCAACATCATTGTCGCAGGCTCCGGAATCGCTGTTACTTCCGTCATTACGCCCCAGCTTCCATTAAGAAAATAGCCTTCAACAAGTCTAATCTGGAGATTGTGGCCGCTGCCGTAACCAGCTTCGCCGTATCCGGTAATTACGCCTGCATTGGCAAAATCCCACATTTGGATGAGGCGGTCATTTTGGAGAAGCAGCTTGCCGCCGGTAATATCCATCTGGTGACGAGAACGAGCACCTCTGACAACATCGATACCGGCTACTGATGTCGCTTCAAACGCTCTCCAGCCATTAGCCTGAAGCGTTCCATCTATGAGATTAATCATCCCATATCCATCTTCTTTTCCTGACGTAACAAGAGAGTTATTAATTTGAACCAATCCATCATTTGTAATATTTAATGTACCTAAACCATAACGGCCTACATGCGCGACGCCATCTGTTGCTGCCGAACCGAATCCCAAATTATTTGTTAAAGTTCCCCCATCGACGTTCATAATAGATACTTGTCCTCCGCCTGTCTGTGAGCCGACCCTCCAGTTCTTGACAACGTTCAAATTTCCAAAGATGTTCAGAGTGTTAGTTCCGCTGGCTGTGTTCCAGCCGACATCAACCTGCTGCGCACTTGCGGAAGAACCCGAAAAAATATTGACAACTGAACCATTTAAACTGATGTTCGCACGATCAGTAGTAGTTCCGGGTAATGTTCCAGCCGGTGTAGAGGTTCCATTTCCCCAGTTTCCTGCTGTCATCCAGTCGTTATCTCCTGAAGCGCCAGTCCAATAATTCTCGGCACCAAAAGCTGCTGACCCCATTAGACAAGCTGTTAAAATAAATACTGTTAACTTCTTCATCTCTCAACCTCCAAAAAATATTAATAGCTTTGCAGTAATTTCCAAGGCATCGATTGAGCAACACACCTAATCAATACCATTCTCTAACTGCATCCTTCATCCGTTAATTAATTTTTAATTTAATAATTAACCTTTTACCAACCTACTCGATGACCATTCACCCAGCCTGCGTGAAGATCGCCGAAAAGAATATTTGTTCCACCTTTACCTCCTTTTTTGTGCGAGCCATAATTATTGATTGAGTTCACTGTTCCAACGCGAGCACAGTGTTGGCCGCGGTCACACATCAGCACCATAACATCTGATTGGCTTGAACCGCCTGCTTTTTTAATTTGCTCTGAATCCCATTTCGCAGCTCTGATGCTGTTTTCCCAAACCCAAAGTGGCGTATCCTTTGCTTTTATTTTGCCGATATCTAAGGGGTTAAACCAGTTCAATTCTCCATATTCCGGCGTTCCGAATGGCGAGCCTAATGGATGTTCACCACTCCAACCAACCTGATTTGTTACTGTATCCTTTAGTGTTATAAATCTCTGAGTTACATAGCTATCGTCGCTGCCTACTCTTTTAAATAGTCCTAGTCTTTGACCATTAAGCTCAATTGAACCGGCAGATTGACGGTCGATCTTAGGTATGCCGGCAGTAGCAAATGGACAAACAAAATATTTGGGCACGTATTTTTCTGCATATACTTGATATTGCGAAGTCGTCCAGGGAATCGTTATGTTAAGTTCGGGCGGCAAATTGCGAAGCTCCGGCACATAGTTCTTAAAGGCTGCTGACAAATAAGCATACTTGGCTAATTCATAGTATTTCTGGGCCAATTTGGGGACCTCATTATTATTATCAGCCCGGTACAAAGGAATTAAGTATCCAATCTCTTTGATATTAGCGGCGCACATGATAACCCTTGCCGAATTTCTTGCTGTGCTTAAGGCTGGCATTAAAACTGCAAGTAGCATCGCAATGATTGAAATCACCACAAGCAGTTCTACTAACGTAAATCCAGATTTTTTCTTCAATTTGTGCATGATAAATTCCTATTTCTGAGAGTTCTTTATTTATTCGGAGCTGCGGATTCACGTATGACCAGTTGCGGCTCCAACATAATTCTTTGACATCTGCTTTTATTATTTTTATTACAGCAATCTACTATTATTTCAGTAGCAATCTGTCCCATTTTATAAAAATCTTGATGGATAGTAGTCAACGGAACAGGCATATGTGAGCTAATATCGATATCGTCATAACCAACCAGTGAAACATCTTTAGGATATTTGATGCCGATTCCATTTAAATAGGAACATAACTTGATAAGAAATCTGTCGTGACTTGCAAAAACTGCCGTAGGTCTATGAGTTGCATCGGCGTCAAATAATGAGCGAACTTGCTCATTAAATGACGACTCATTATCTTCGTCAATCTTGACCACTGAACGAGGGCCAATCTCAATGTCATGATGAATCAAACCTGATAGAAAACCTGTCAAACGATCTCTTATACTGCCTTTTCTGGCATCTTCTGTTATATAAGTTATTTTTTTATGACCCAGCGAAACGAGGTAATCGACAGTCTTAGCTGCACCTTTTACATTATCTGTCCCGACAAAATTTACTTCTCTTCCTTCGGGCATTGAATCTACAAATACATAGGTTATGCCGGAATCATCCAGAGCCTCATATACTTTGTCGCTCAAATCAAAATCATAACCCCATATCACCAGCCCCATGCAACTGTAGCCCGAAGATTTAACTATCTTATTAATCCAATCAGATTCCTCAGATACAAACTCCAATTGAGTACTCAAACCAAGCTTTGACCCAACAGAATACATTCCTTCCATCACACCATGGCTTACTGGAAACTTACCCCAGTTACCTGGCACAACATATTTCAACACTTTGTTGGATATATGACCTGAAGAAGATTTGTCAGCATCTCTCTGATGAGCAGAACCTTCACCATTGTTTGAAGAAAGAAATGTCCCTTTTTTACCGGATTCTTTATACAAAACCCCTTCTGCTACCAGACGGGTTAAAGCTTTGCTTACCGTAGGTCTGCTCACACCGAATCGCTCAACAAACTCGCGTTCAGGCGGTATCCTGTCTCCATTACGACAACCTTCTCTATGAAGCATCCGTACTATTTCGGAGTAAACTTTTTCACACTGGTTTTCAAATGCACTAACTGCCATTTTCAATCCAAATAAATTATTGTTAAATTCAAAATAACAATATCACACATTATTGTCAAGCAAAAACAAAGCTATTTGCCGTTTATTTCAAAATTCTGCCTAAGAATGCAAAGAAACAAATCTTACTGCTGCCACATATAAACATAAGCTCATTAAAAACAATGTGTTATACGCAACACAAAAAAAACACATTCTGGCCTTTTTATAACTTTTTCATTCATTTTCAAACTAAATTTTAAAAAAAAATTCCCTTTTTGTAACAATCAAAAGCATTCATTTGTAAAACAATCTTAAGCATTTTAAATTTTTTGTTTGACATAAATTTTTTCTGCATTACATTACGTTTCATGAATAACCTTTCATTCATCAACCTGCGTAGTTTTGTCCTTAACAAAAGCCGTGAGTCACTGTCTGACTCGAAATAAACACTTTTTAATGTGCCGCTTGGCACCAAGGAGGAATTATGAAGAAAGTAGTAACATTTCGAATGGCCTTATTTTTCCTATTATTGTTTCTTGTTCTTGTTGGTACAACCTACGCAGAAATTACAAAATGGACATACATTTATGATGGTATTTGGTATGCTTCGGGTGTAAAAACATCACCATATACAATGTATGCCAAAGCAATTCGAATTGACCTTGCCAATCCGAACGTAAAGATCACAACCACGGGCGGCAATGGAAGCGCTGCTGGGGAAACCACTTTACAAACCCCTGTTCAGTTTTTAGCCAACAACAGATTAGAGGTGGCAGTTAACGCAAACTTCTTTTCCGGAAATGACGTACAGGGTTTGCTGATACGAAATGGTGTAATTGTTTCCTCACACCAAAGCAATTATCCGGTCCAACTGCGAATCACCAGCAATAAAATCGCCAGTATCGTAGAAGCAGTCGGAAATCCATCCGGTATTAGATGGGCTGTTGCAGGCGACGCTTATCATCTTGTAAACGGCACCCCTCTTGGTGCTCCCGCTCCAAGACGTGCAAGAACTTCTGTTGGACTATCAAAAGATGAACGTTTTCTTATTATATGTGTTGTCGATGAAGTATCGAGTGCAGGCGCAGCTATTATTGATATGTCACATTGGATGAAAGATTTCGGAGCACACAATGCTATGAACCTTGATGGCGGCGGCTCAACCTGCCTGGTGAGAAGCAACACCGTTAATGGTTCGCCTGTAAAGCTAAATCCCACAAGCGATGCAAGCGGTACGCGCAAAGTTGGAGCATGCCTGGGTGCCCATTCAGTTGCAAGAACCCTTCGCCATGACATCGTCATAAGAGGTAGCAGCGGCGATATCAAACGAAAACATAGGATAGGGAACAATAAGTGGAAGACTTGGCAAAGTCTTGGCCAGCCTGATTGCGGCAGTGCCTCTGATCCAAGCATCGTATCACGAAAACCAGGCTTTATGCAGGTCTTTGTTTGTGGTAACAATGGTAGGGTTTATACCAAAAAATACAATGGCAGTTGGGATAGTTCATGGACAAATATCGGCGGAGACAACCTCATTGGACTTGACATATGTTCGATGAATCACGATCGCATAGATGTCTTTGCGTGGTGTTCCGAAGATAACAGGCTTAAACAGAAAACATGGAAAGAAGATACCGGTTGGGGTGATTGGATTAATCGAGGCGGCTCGCTCACCTCGAATCCTACGGCCGTTTCATGGGGACCCGATCGTATTGATATCTTTGTCAAAAACAATAACAACAAGTTGGGACAACTAACTTATAATGGAAATAATGGTTGGGGTGATTGGTATGAGCATAATAAAACTATGGTTGGCGCACCAGATGCTGCCGCGCCGGAAGCTGGTTTACTTTTTGTGTTCTGGAGAGATTCTTCAAACCATCTCAAGAGCATGAGAACTATTGGCTACCTGTGGGGTGGATTAAAAGACCACGGCATAGTCACCGGAGACCCGGGGGCAACAAGCCGACATACAAATACTGTAACGGTCTTTGCTCCTCGCGCTGATGGCAACATCTGGAACAAAACATGGACTCCCAAAGGGTGGGGTAGTAAGTGGGGTAAAGGCCCGGGAGATTCTTGCGGCACTTCAGGCGTTGATGCCTGCTCATGGACAAATGATGCCGGTACTCATCAGGGTCATCATTAATGTTAGTGTATCTTTGAAAAAAAATTATCCTTTAATTCGTGCCAAAAGGTATGAAAGGAATCAGTTATGAAAACGAATATTATATTTTTAATTATTTCGGCTTTATTGATGCTGATTGCTCCAGCTTATGCTGAACGCATAATTAACGAATGGTCATATGTCTATGATGGTCTTTGGTATGCAACTGGCTCGGATACCTCACCGAGATTAATGAATGCTTATGCACTTCGCATTGACTTAGCAAATCCAAATATTTCACTCAAATCGACTAACACTAATGGAGATTTGCCTCTGGATACAACCGTTAGATCAACGCCGACATTCCTTGAAGGACAAAGTCTTGAAGCCGCTATAAATACAAACTTCTTTACGCGAACAGATGGTAATGCTGATGTTCTTGGTGTACTTAGGAGAAATAATGTATTGGTTTCCGCAGGAGAAGCAACATATCCGATACAATTGAGAATCAATGCTGACAAAATCGCAAGCATTGTTGAAGGAACAGGCGATGCAAGCGGTATTCACACTGTTGCTGCTGGTGATGTCTGGAACTTAGTAAACGGAACAGCATCAGGTGACAATAATAATATTGATGCACGAACCGGTGCGGGAATCTCGAAGAATGAACGCTTTCTCATTTTACTCGTCGTTGATGGCAATGAAGGTGCGACAATTTTGGATACGGCTAATTGGCTCAAGGATTTCGGAGCATGGAATGGACTGAATCTTGCAGGCGGTCAGTCCTCCTGTATGGTACGCAGTGAATTTGTTGACGGTCCCGCTGTTGTGCTCAACAATCCATTGGCAGGTTCTCCTAAAAAGGTAGGAGCCAATCTGGGCGTTAACACCATTGAAAGAGTAACACGACAAGACATATTCATCAAAGGTGAAAACGGCAGTATAAATCATAAATACTGTGTTGATGGCAATGAATGGACATCTTGGGAAGTTATAGGAGCGCCTTCAGTCGGTCTTGCCTCTACTGCAGGACCTGCCGCGGTATCTCGCATGCCCGGAAGGATTGATGTATTTTGTGTTGGTGCAGACAGAAATCTTTACACAAAAAGCTACATCAATGGCATCTGGAGTACTTCGTGGACATCGCTTGGCAATGGCGATATAAGCGGCAATCCGGACGTCTGCTCATGGGATAGTAATCGAATCGATGTCTTTTGCCGAAACACAAGCAATCAACTGATGCAGAAAGCGTGGACAGAGGCCGGTGGCTGGGGCGTTTGGGTAAATCGTGGTGGTACACTTGGTTCAGGCCCTTCGGCCGTATCTCGCGAACCAGGCCATATTGATGTATTTGCGGCCAATGCAAACGATCAACTGATGCAGAAAACGTATAGCAATGGCAGTTGGGGAGAATGGGTGAATCATGGAGACCCAATTGTCGGTGTGCCGGATGCTTGTGCACGTACAAATAAAAAGATGAGCGTTTTCTGGCGGGCAAATAGCACAATTATGCATAAACGATGGCGCGGCCCATTAGCAGGCTGGGATGCAGCCGAAGATATCGGCGGCAGCGGCTGCGACCATGTTGGTGCAACCAGCCCCGATCCGGATGTCATTACTGTATTTGTTCCTCGCAGCGATGGCAACATCTGGTCAAGACAATGGAGAAATCGCAGCGGCTGGATGCGTTGGACTTGTGAACCTGGCTATGACAAAGGTACTACTGGCGGCGGTGTTGATGCATGTTCATGGACGAACGATGCAGGGACGCATCAATAAATGTATGGACGTTAAATGTTCTTTAGTAACTTTAATTTTGTGCCGAGAGGCACCAAGGAGGTTTTATGAAAAAAGTTGTGACATTTAAAATCGTTTTGTTTTTCTTATCTATTGCTTTTGTAACAGGTACTGCATCGGCAGCGCGAGTCATCAGTGATTGGAGCTACATTTATGATGGTATTTGGTATGCAACCGGCTCGGATACCTCACCAAGGTTAATGCGGGCTTACGCTATTCGCGTTGACTTGGCCAACTCGAACATATCCTTCAGGGCTACAAATGACAATGGCAGCTCCGCGGGAGAGACAGATTTGAAAACTCCCTCGCAATTTCTAACAGGTCAAAGTCTTGAAGCTGCCATCAACGCCAACTTTTTTACATGGGTCGGTGATACTCACGCCAACGTCGAAGGATTGCTGATTAGAGCTGGGGAACTAATTTCTTCCCATAATGCAAGCTATCCGGTCCAATTAAGAATAACGAGCGACAACGTTGCCACCATAGTTGATGCTTCCGGCAATCCATCTGGAATTCATACCGCCATTGCCGGCAATGCATGGCACTTAACCAATGGTGGTTGTTATGGAGACAACAGTCCTTCTACTATTGACCCGCATACCAGTGTCGGAATATCAAAAGATGGACGTTTTCTATTTATGTGTGTTGTTGATGGTCGTCAGCCAGGCTACAGCCAGGGAGCTACAATTCAGGATATGTCTTATTGGATGAAAGATTTCGGAGCACACAACGCTATGAACCTCGATGGCGGCGGGTCAACATGTATGGTCCGTAAAAATGGAAGCGGTGCTCAGATACTAAATAACCCGAGCGAAACACGTGCAGTTGGTGCCAATTTCGGCGTAAATGCACCAAACAGACAAATTCGCCATGACATTTTTGTACGCGGTGGCGGACAGGGAAATATTAATCGTAAGCACAAAATAGATGCCGAAGATTGGGGTAATTGGCAAAGTCTTGGAAGACCTGATGTTGGCACAATATCTGACCCTGCCGCTGTATCAAGAGAGCCGGGAAAAATTAGCCTCTATGTTACAGGAACAGATGGCCTGATTTATCGTAAGTTTTACGATGGCACATGGAGTGCCACATGGGTGGTTCTTGACGATGTTGTCGTCCAGGGCGGCCCTAGCGCCTGTTCAATGAATCACGACCGAATAGACATCTTTGCAAGAAGCGTAAACAACACTCTGCTTCATAAGAAATGGACAGCCGACGAAGGATGGGGTGATTGGGTCAATCGCGGCGGCTCCATAGAATCCGATCCTGCTGCTGTATCATGGGGACCTGACCGAATTGATGTTTTTGCGAGAAGCACCTCAGGAACTTTAGTACAGATAGCTTATTATGACGCCGGATGGGGTGACTGGTACGACCATGGCCATGCAATGATAGGCTCCCCCGCTGTTTGTGCCAGGGATAAAAATATCCTTGATGTATTCTGGCGGAAATCTGATGGCGCACTTCAGCATAAAGCATGGTTGGGTCTCGGGTGGACTGATGTAACTGCACTTGGCGGTGCAGGCCTTAATTCCGGAGATCCCGGTGCTACCAGTCGGGATACAGATGTCGTAACAGTGTTTATCCCGCGTACTGATGGATATATTTGGTCGCGCAATTGGAACAGCAACGGATGGTACGCCTGGAACAATACTGCTGGTGAGATGACAACACAGCATGGCGTTGAGGCCTGCTCATGGACAAACGATGCAGGTACGCACCAATAAAACTTGGGAATTAAATTGAGATTTAGTATGCTGCGAGGTAATCAGATATAATCTGGTTTTCCTCGCAGCTATTTTTGTGATTGAGCAAATAGTATATTGAAAAACGTTATGGAGTATGTATGAATTTTTATTTGATTGATTGGATAATCGTTTTTGCCGTGGCGATTTTCTTCATTTACTTAGCTTACGCCACAAAAAAACACACGCAATCAACAGCAGATTTTTTGGCAGCAAATCGCTGTGCACGGCGATATATGCTTACAATGGCAGAAGGCATGACCACGCTCGGCACGATAACAATAGTTGCTATGTGGCAGATGAACTACAAAATTGGTTTTGCCGCAGGATGGTGGGGTAATCTCGGAATTCCGGTTGGAATGCTTGTAGCGTTTACAGGCTGGGTGATATATCGTTATCGTGAAACTCGCGTCATGACGATGGCTCAATTTTTTGAAATTCGCTACAGCAGAAATTTTAGAATCTTCTCGGGAATAATCTGCTGGGTATCGGGCATTGTCAATTTCGGTATTTTTCCTGCCGTTAGCGCAAACTTCTTTCTCTATTATTGCGGCTTACCCGCAACATATCAACTCGCCGGATTAACATTGCCCACCTACCATACGTTAGTAATCATCCTGGTAGGCATCGCTCTTTATTTTACATTCATCGGCGGTCAGATCGCCATATTGATTACAGATTTTTTTCAATCATTCTTCTGCAATATTGTCCTTGCAGCAATTCTTATCATAATATTGATAAAATTTTCACTCAAAGACGTTTTTGATTCTTTAATGATATCCGAGCAAGGCAAATCTTTATTGAACCCCTTTGATGCAGGAAAAACTGATTTTAATCCCTGGTATTTCGTAATAGGTATCGTAGGAGTCATTTTCAATCGTCTCTCCTGGCAGGGTTCGCAAGGTTATAATTGCTCTGCTAAATCGCCTCACGAGGCAAAAATGGCCGGCGTACTTGGCGGCATTCGCGGCTGGGGTTTTATGTACGCCCTTTTTCTCATCCCTATCGTTGGCTATATGATAATGCACCATCCGAATTATACAGTCGAGGCTCAGAAAGTTCACCAATTGATTGATCCTATTCAAAATGAGCAAATTCGCGACCAGATGCTCGTGCCGATGACAATGACTGTCTATATGCCGATTGGCTTAATGGGGGCTTTTGCCGCTGTAATGTTTGCCGCCACAATAGCTACGTTCGATACCTATCTGCATTCATGGGGTTCAATATTCATACAGGATATCATAGTACCTTTGCGAAAAAAATCTTTTACTAACAAGCAACATATCTGGGCTTTGCGGCTGTCGATTATTTTCGTTGGAATATTTATTTGCCTTTTTAGCAGCTTTTTCCGGCAGACACAGCATATTTATTATTTTTTCGCTCTCACCGGAGCAATCTGGCTCGGCGGCATTGGTGCAGTTATTATCGGAGGACTTTACACAAAATGGGGTAATACTGCAGGCGCGTACGCTGCCCTTATCAGCGGTTCATTCCTTGCAACAACTGGCATGATTTGTGATCAGCTTTGGATGAGCTGGTACGGTAAAAATTTCTTTCTCACAGGTCAGGAAGTTTATTTTTACGCTATGCTTGTCGCATCGGCTCTTTATTTTGCTTTTTCATTTCTCGGCAAACGAACCAATTTCAATTTGGAAAAAATGCTTCATAGGGGCAAATACAAAATTTCGGCTAAAAATGAATCAGATAATTTAATGGAAAGCGATAGAAAATTTTCTTTCAAAAAAGCTTTCGGAATCACAGAGGATTTCACAACTGGTGATAAACTTATTTATGGTTTTTCTATTTTTCATACGTTGCTTTTATTCTCTATTTTCGTCGTGATTACCGCCCTGGCACTTATATTTAAATTTACAGAATTTCAATGGAAAGCCTATCATTACTATATGCTCTGGTTCACAATGGGGCTTTCTTTGATTATCGCCTTGTGGCTGGCAATTGGAGGTTTACATAATGCCGTACAGCTTTTCAAAGATTTACGCACATCTAAAAAAGATTTTGCAGATGATGGCAAAGTTAATGACCACGATTACGAAAAAGAAACAGAATCAAATAAACTTTGCGAAGTGGAGCCTAAATGAAACACTTAAATTTACTCGATTATGCAATTATAGTTTTGTACATGCTCGTACTGGTTGCAATCGGACAAGTTCTGCGAAAACGCGCTTCCGCAAGTATGGAAGATTATTTTCTCGGCGGAAGAAAAATGCCGTGGTGGGCTTTGGGTATGTCATCGATGGCTGCCTGGATTGATATGACAGGCACAATGGTAATTGTTTCCTTTTTGTATCTGCTTGGCCCCCGGGCTATGTATATTGAAGGCTTCAGAGGTGGCGGCTGCCTTATCCTAGTTTTCATTCTATTGTTTACTGCAAAATGGCATAGACGCAGCGGCGTTTTAACTGGTGCTGAATGGATAATCTTCCGTTTTGGCAACGATGGCTGGGCTAAATTTGCTCGCATCTCTTCTGTGCTGGGCATGGTTGGTTTGGCTCTCGGCCTGCTTGCTTATTCGTTTAAAGGAGCAGGTTTATTTCTTTCAATGTTCCTTCCGTTTTCGCCAATCACCTGTTCAATAATAATGATGATTGTTACAATTCTATATACCATGGAAGCAGGCTTTTATGGTGTAATTGCAACTGATATATTTCAGTCTGTTTGCATTTGGATTGCGGTATTGTTCATAACTATTCTTGCTGTAGTAAAAACTTCAGGTGTTGATTTAACCGCTTTAAGCACATCTGTTACAGCAAATTCTAATTGGGTCTCAAGTTTTCCTCATTGGAAAACTGAAATGCCCGCCGGTTATGAGGCTTACAGCCCGCTTATGCTTGTGGGCGCATATTTTCTTTTCAAGATTATGTTTACTGGACTTGGAGCCGGCGCGGATCCTAAATCTTTCGGCGCACGTAATGACCGCGAATGTGGGCTTCTCAATTTCACTTGCGGTTGGCTTATGGCTCTTCGCTGGCCTTTAATGATGGGCTTCGCAATGCTTGGTCTTCTCCTTGTTAAAGATTTATTTCCCGACCATTCCACATTAACAAACGCTGCGGAACTTATTAAATCGCATGTTGGAAACGTTCCCGCTTATAAATGGGAAGAAATTACTGCCAACATCATAAATAACCCCGGCGCTTATTCTCCTGATTTAATTAACGGCCTTAAAAATATCTTCGGCCAGGATTTTGCAACAAGGCTTATGCTTTTAAATAGCAACGGAACTATAAATCCTGAACGCATTCTGCCTGCTGTACTTCTAAATGACATCCCAATGGGTTTTAGAGGTTTGATCATTGTCGCTCTTCTGGCAGCAGCAATGTCAACATTCAACGCCATAATCAATATGACCACCGGCTTTCTGACAAAAGATATTTGGCAGGCTTTTATTCGTCCCAAAGCTTCGAATAAAGAACTTATTTATATAAGTTATGTTTTTGGTCTCGTGTTGGTCCTTATCGGTTTTGCAATGGCCTACACAACCAAAAGCATCAATGATATATGGGGCTGGGTAATGGGCGGACTCGCCGCCGGAACCGCTATTCCTTTAGTATTGCGTTTTTACTGGCACAGATTCAACGCAGGCGGATATGGCATCGGAACTATTGTTGGACTTGTTGCTGCAATTTTACAAAGACTTTTTTGGCCAGGTATGCTCGAATGGTATCAATTTGCGTATATCCTCATCTTTGGTCTTTTAGGCTCAATAATCGGAACCTTTATAACTAAACCAACAGACCCAACAGTATTAAGTAATTTTTATAAAATCACTCGGCCGTTTGGTTTTTGGGGTCCGCTTAAAAACGCTTTTGGCCCCGAATTCAGGGCCGCCGCAAAACGAGAACACTTCTACGATATTATTTCAATACCTTTCGCCTTCGGCTGGTTCATTAGCATACTCTTTCTGCCGATGCAGATGATGCTCCGCCAATGGATTGCAGTTGCAGTTACCGGAACCATCTTTGCAATATCGATGATTGGTCTTTATTTTTTCTGGTACAAGCAGCTTCCTCCGCCAGAATCTAAACAGAAAAAAACTGATATCCAATTGCCGCTCTCAAAATCAATTGAAGCTGTTTAAAATTTTTATAATAAATTATTTTTCGCGGGTTTTTATTATGATTGGATTGGCCTTTAACACAGCAAGTTTATCTACATAAGAATAAAAATCCTTATCGCTGTCTATCGGCTGATCTTTCTCACTGTTATAAGCTGCAAGGGAATAATATGTAATATGTTCCGCAGGTTTAAAAACAGCTTCGAATTCCACATTATTGCTTTTAAATTCTTTTAATTGTCTATTTTCCCATAACAGCCCCAATCCCATTTTCTCTGTACTTTTTGCAGCCAATTTTTTATTGGCATCAGCAAAGACCTGTTTGCCGAAAGTCGCAACCCAGTTAAGTTTGCCTTTATTATTCAAAGTTTTCTTCATGGTGACATCATTCATATCTGAATGATTAGTAAGTGCCGCGAGAAGCTGCAATTTCCCCCCTTTTGTAATCGTTATATCGTGCTTCATCGCATGTTGCCCTGCCCACATAGCCACATCCCACGTCATATCATATTTTTCTCCCTGATATTCGATTCCTTTATAGATCATTCGATAGCTGCTGTATATCGGCCCATCATTGCCTATTACAATTTCGCCATAATTAGCGCTTGATGGACTAAACCTTGTGCCATCCATTCCGATTCCAAGTCCCCCTATTCCCAAAGCCGTTCCGTTATGAAGAATATCTCTTCCCCAAGACTGCATAGTATGATGATTTTTATTTGCAAAATGCGCATCGCCGATAAAAGCCGTACCTGTCTTGCCAAACGCATCGATAGCTCCGCGGTTATCCCAGTACAAACGATACCCAATTTTTTCACTTTCAATCAAAGGCCCTTCAAAACGATAATCCGTACTTTTCTTATCATCGCGTCTGACAAGTATTTTCTTTGATATGAACCGTCCCTGGTCAGCGACTTTTCCGCTTCCCACTGCTTCAGACAACTTCGAGCTAATTGATATTTCGCTATGAGTCATCTTTTCTGATTTATTGGCATTAGAAGCCGAATTTTCAATCTGAACCTCGATTCTTTCTTTTTCAGTAAAATCCATAAGAAAAACAACTGCGTCATTTATTCCATCGAAATCTAAATCAGCAAGTTGACTTGCCAGTACTTCCCCGTTTTTTTTCACGCAATATACTGCTGAATCTATGCCTTTGAGTTCACTATAAGGAATTATTATTAATTCATTTTTTCTGCTAACTTTAATCGGATTCTCTAAAACGAATTCAATAGCGCTTTCTTTGTTGAAATCGGTAAACTCTGTCGTTTTTACGAATTCACAAAGCTTTTCAAAATCTGCCGTGAAAAAATATTTTTGCAGAAAAATACGTTTTTCCGGCTTATCTTTAAGCTTTGAATCTATTATCCAAAATAGCTTTTCTTTAAGTTTGGCTCCGTCAGAATACTTCTGCCATGTTGAAGCGGCGTTTACGATTTCACTCATATTTGCACCAACCACACCTCTGACCCAGCATGCTCGATATAAATCGTATGCATCACGCCATGATTGCTCAGCTTCTTTAACGAATTCTTTATGGATGCCGTTCCATCCTGCTTTGCTTGTATCAATTAAAGGCCGCTTATCCGTTCCATATTTCAGCAATGACACAAAATAATCAGTTTGTCTGTCTCCATCTAAATCCCATTCGATCAAATCAAAAAAACCGTTTCCATTTGTATCTCTATAATGCACTGTTTCGCCGACTCTTTCAGGTCTTTCGCTCGATGTTGCCTCGCCGGCGTTGATTCCGTTATGATATTGGCCGTTACTGTCAACCGTCCACGCTCCCCACTCTGCTCCATATAAATGCAATCTGCTGTCCCATTCACTGAAATATAGCTGCCCCTGTCCGCTGTTATCCAAATCGAACTCCCCCCTATCGCCAATTATATCGCTTTGAATATGATGAGACAAACCGCCATCCCTTAGAATATAAGGATCTTTAGGCTGATACATTTCTACTCGTTCCCACCTGTGATCGTCATCATCTTCATCAAAAACAAACCAACACGAATTCGCATCTGTATCAAAAACTGCCTCAAAACATTCATCGTATCCAATAAAATACAATCCATCGATTATGCGCCATTCACTATGCTGAAAACATGGCAGTACCCACTCAGGAGCCTTTAACCCCGGTATAGAGTGAAATTTTGACTTATAATCCAGCTCTCCATCTGTGAAAAACAATGAAAAATCATAATCTGCTTCATTGCCTGTTTGGCTGTCGTTATCAATATCGAAACTGATATGTACATCATTGATCGTTCCGTCAGGATGCATCTTATCCGTCATTCGAATACACATTTCACTGCATCCATCACCGTCAAAATCATAAAATGCGAAAGGGTTTTCCCAATTATATTGAACATTTTTCAACGTATACGGCGCAATGTGCGTTTTTATAAAAAGCGAGTTGCCATTGTAATCAGGAAAAAATAGCGCACCTTTGTTTCCCCAGCTTTCAAGATTGAATGTTCGCCAGTCAATATAATGCATCACCCCATCGCCATCGACATCTTCAAACGCCATAAAAACAGGTTTCCCGCCTGTCTTCTTGTTTTGATTCGTGATAGGATTTCTTATATAAAACTGCCAGTCCGCCCGGCCGTCTTCGTTAGTATCGACCCATTTTATTGTTACATCAGATGGCCCGTCGTAAAATCCATCATCATCCATATCCACCTGTAAACAGTCGCTTGCCATATCTCCGTTCATATCAGATTCTGACATATTTCCGTTTTCATCAAACCATCGTACCCTTTTGTTATTCCAGTACCGCTCAATAATATCAATTTTGCCGTCTCCTGTAATATCAGTACGTAGAATCTCATCCTGTTTGGTTAGCTCGCTTTTAAATTTGGAATTTTCAGAAATTGCCGTACTGGTTAAAACCAAAACCATCGTAAACAAAACAGATAAATACTTCATCTAAATCCCTTCCAATTTGAAGTTGAGTGGTCATACAAATCTACCTGAGTATATGTAAGATTTGAAACGAATAAAGAAAAAAAATCTGATGTTATGATGATATTTTGTAAACCAGTTACGGCTGCAGCCATTGCTCCGCAAGGACTGTCAAATCCAACATATCCACAAAGTTGTCGCCGCCGTTAGCCGGTACTATGTCGGCAGAGGGAACACCAGGTAATTGATGCCATTGGCCGGCTAAAATTGCAAAATCGTCAAAATCTGCTGTCCCATCATTGTTAAAATCTGCATTGGGATTGCAGTCGACCATAGTCTCTTGTGAGTAATTTGATTCATTATTTGTCTCATCGACGGCAGTTACTGCATAATAGTAGATTTCACCATCTGCATCGTGATCGATATATGCGCTGTCAGCCACATCCGTGCCGATCCACACGTACGGTCCTCCGGAAGATAAAGCACGATAAACATTATAATGCGACAAATAGTTCGATTGATTATCATTCCAATCAAGTAGCACCGGCCCATCACTGGTATCGGCATTCAAGTTTGTCGGTGCCAATGGCTCTGTAATACTTCCGACGCCTCCGGTAACATATCCGCCATTGCCCCTTACCACAGAATGACTGCCTGGTACAAATACCGAATCGATAAATTGGTTAGCCGAGAAAACCAGGTAATCAACATCCCCCGATGTCGCTAAAAAAATCGGTACTGCTCCCTGTGCAGATGTACATCCCTCAATCGTAATTCCATGCGCATTCTTAATGTTTATGGTGGTTGGGTTAGTGCGAAATACGCATGCTTTAATCTGCACGTTGGCATTCTGTACGGAAGCATAGTCAAAATCAATCGCGATTTTATTAATATCCATATAGCAGTTGTAAACCATGGTACTGGCAGCACTTGCTGCCGGATTTACGAATCGGATTCCTGCCTCATAGCTGCGGTCAATATGCGTATTCAATATCTTATTTCCGCCGGGGCCGCTTATTTTTATGCCTGAACCATCATCCCCCCCTGCAATATAACAGGAATTTATCACATTTCCGCCGCCCATAATTATTACCTGCCATCCATCGGCACCTAAGTTGCAGTTTGCGATTAAATTATTGTCGTCACCTAAATAAATCCCATCTCCTGTTACAGTATTTATATGCACACGATCTAACACAAAATCTGTTGCCTTATCCAGATACAATGCACATTGAACATCATATCCATAGGTACCTGAAGTACCATAAATGCACATATTTGCTATTGTAACATCGTTAACCGCAGAAGGAGTATTGAACATTGATGTCAGGTTCGCGCGTGCCTGTATGCGGGTATGATAATTCAGTGACATACCATCACCCAAAAGCATGATTCCGCTTTTGGTAAGATTAATGGTCGAATAAATTGCATATTTGCCTTTGGGGAAATAAACCACATCCCCTGGTTGCGCCGTGTTTATAGCATTTTGAATGTTAGGTGCATCATTATGCGTTCCATTTCCAACTGCACCATAATCTTTGACATTTATTACATCAGGATTAAGAAGATCGATGAATTTCCTCTCTTCTGCTTCAAGTAACGGCGGCCACATCACAACAGAAAACTTATTGTTAACTGAGCAGGAATTAGAGCCTGTAATTGCCTGACTGCTTCCGGCGAACCAGTTATCCACTACTGAAATATAATCCACATCGCCGGTCATATAAATATTTTTTCCCAGCGAAGGATTGGTAGTCTTTAATTTGTTTTCGACCAGGCTGATGTGGTATGCATTTTTCAGATAAACGTCCGCAGCCGAATTGCTCTCAAACTTGCAATTTTGGATTGTTGCAAAAGTTTGAAAAGTGCTCGTATAATTGAAATAGACTCCGTATGTGTTATTTTTAAATCTGCAATTTACAACGGATATAAAGTTATTTGAACCGCCGGGCGTTTGTACAATCAAACCATATACACAATTTTCAACGATGCAATTTCGATATAAATTACCTGAGTGGTTATCCTCGTAAATGCCCAATCCGCCATTGATATAAAGCCCTTTTATATAAGAATCGCTTGACCCCAGCCGAAGGGCATAATTATTTCCCGTGATGTACATTTCCGAATCAATATACCAGTTAACCCAGCTCGGCCCGCTGCCTGAGCTGCGCGACCAGATTCCCCCGCCGTTAATATTGAATATTTTCACCGAACCAATTCGACTTGCCAGAAAGTCTGCCAAATCCAATGCCCAGGTAACACTGTAGCCTTGATTGGCTGACCCATCAAAAGTTAAATCATTAATGGCCAGGTGCGCACCTTCGCCCTGAAGTGTTTGAATCATTGCTGGTAGATTGCTGCCGGCTTTTATAATGCTCCCGCCGACACCACCCTGCGAATCGCCTAATATGGAAACACGAGCCTTCAATTGCAGGACGCTTGTGATTCGGTATGTTCCGTATGGGACAAATACCACACCTGTCCCCGCCGCCGATACTGCGTTTATCGTAGCCTGTATTGCCGAGGTGTCATCAGCTATGCCGTCTCCTGCCGCACCATAGTCCTTGACATTGAAATAAGCATAATCCGTAGCTTGCGCATCCATACAGAGGTATACGACAAAGACCCATAAAACATAGAATTTGAGTTGTTTCAAAAATTCACCACCGGTGTTCTAAGTATACTTTTTATTACATCAATTGTCAATGATATTAGTCTTTCACCTTACCATAAAACATTGTAATGTTCGATTTTAACTGGCAAAATTTATGACAGATGTTTATAATCCAACACCAAAATGATAGAAAAAATGAACATCTTATATTTTATGATCGACCGGATTCCACCAAGGTAAATAAAATGGAAAAAGAAGTAAACTGGTTTCAACAATTTAATAAACCGCCGATTGATTTTCGTCCCGTTGTCTTCTGGAGTTGGAATGAAACAATGCAGCCGGATGAAGTCAGACGCCAGGTTCGTCTTTTAGCTCAATGCGGTATGGGGGGCGGATTCATTCACTCACGCATCGGCCTGCTTACAGAGTATCTCGGCGGTAAATGGTTCGAAGCGGTTGATGCCGCTCTTGATGAAGCTCAAAAATGCGGCCTTCTTATGTATCTTTACGACGAAGATAAATGGCCAAGCGGTTTTGCAGGTGGAAAAGTCCCGCTTGCGGATAAAAAATTTAGAATGAAAACTCTAATAGCTCGCCCTGCTTCAGACAAACTGCCTCCGGACTGCGAACCTATTGGCCCTATTTTCGATGATTTAGTGGTTTATAAATATACTTCTCCACTTGGACATGCATGGTTCAACGGTACATGCTATGTTGATACCATGAGCAAAGATGCGATGAAAAGTTTTATCGAAAATGGCTATAAACCATATTATGATAGATATTCTAAATTCTATGGCAAATTAATTCCTGCCGAATTCACTGACGAGCCTTGCGCATGTTTTCGAGGCAGACTCCCCTCCGGTTCAGTACCTTTTACAGATGCCGCAATTGAAACGTTCAAAAATATGAACGGCTATGATCCTCTTCCCAAATTGAATTTGCTTTTCTGCGATCTGCCTGGTGCATTGGAATTTCGCCTGCATTACTACCGTACCATCAATCATCTTTTTGAACAGAATTTCTCAAAACAGATTGGTGATTGGTGCCGAAGTCGCAATTTGGCATGGACTGGTCATTATATGTGCGAACACGATCTATTGCATCAGCAGCTTTGGGGCGTAAAAATTATGCCTAACTATCGCCATCAGGATTACCCAGGCATCGACCACCTTGGCAGACAAATCGACGAAAAAATCGCAGCAAAGCAATGTCAGAGTGCTGTTAACCAATTTGAAAAGAAAAGAATGCTTTCCGAACTTTTCGGTTGCAGCGGCCATGATGTCAGTTTTGAAGATCGCTTTTGGATTGCCGCTCAGCAGATTTGTCTCGGTGTCAATTTCCTCAATCCGCACCTTTCGCTTTATACAATGGCTGGTTGTCGTAAACGCGATTATCCTCCCAATATCTTTTATCAGCAGCCTTGGTGGCCTGCAAATAACGCAATTGATGAGCCGCTCTCACGCCTGTGTTTCGCTATGAGTAATGGTAAATATGTACCGGAATTTTTGCTGCTGCATCCGCAGGAATCAACCTTCGTTTTGTCGCAGGCAAGGACCGACCAGCCGCCGCAAATTGACCATAACAACCCATGGGACTTCGATGCTATTGTCGAAAAAAATACAAACGAAATAAAAAAAATTGATTCTGATTTCAAACACATCGTGGATGTCCTGCTTTGTTCACAGCGTACTTTCGATATTGGTGATGAAACCATAATTGCAGAAAATGCACTTATAGATACAAAAGGAGCTTCTCCGGCTATCATAATTGGTCAAATGCGTTATGAATGTGTCATCATTCCCAACATGTTTACTATCAAAAAATCCACGTTTGACCTGCTGTGCAAATTTTATGCTCAGGGCGGCAAGATTGTCCGATACTCAAATACTACAAAGCTTCTCGATGGCAAACAGTCAGACGAACTTGATTCATGGCTGAAAAATATTCCCGAAATTTCAGAAAATGATTTTCGCCAATTTACCTATCCGCTGGTTAAAGTGCTTTCAGATAAAGACGCTTCATTACTTTGGGTACACCTTCGTGACCTTGAAGATGGGACACGCCTGGCGTATCTTGTAAACTTAAACAGATTAGACGCAATTGACTGCCGTTTAGAATTTTCCGGTAATTGGCAAAGTGCTCAGCTTATGGATTTCTGGACAGGCGATTGTAAACCGGCCATGGGAAGTTTTGACTCAAATGTATTTACAATTGATGCCCATTTCGAACCCGCTGAAGTTTTGCTTTTCAATCTTTCACCTCAATCTGTCAAAACAATTATCGAGCCTGCAATTACTAAACAAATCCAATTAGACCAAATCAATTGGCAGGCTGCTCGTCTTGATGACAATTCTATGCCGCTGGATTGCGCCTTCTATCGCACAGATGGTGACTGGTCGCAAATGCCTCTGCCGCTTACAGCAATTCAAAAACTTTTGAACGAGATGCATTATACAGGGCCACTCACACTTAAATACAACTTCAACGCTGATAAAGAAATCTCCATCCAAAAGCTTCATCTCGTTATCGAGCACTCGGAATATTGCATTGTCAGCATTAATGATATAGAGGTACGTTACAAAGATTTGCCGTTCTGGAAAGATCCGCGATGGCTGCCAATCGATATCACCGCACAAATTCATCAGGGTAAAAATGAAATTAAGCTGCACTATAATAATTTCAGATTTGGCTACCTGAATAGCACTGAGGATATATGGGCACGTTACGGCACAGAAATTGAATCACTTTACATTATCGGCGATTTCAATATTGAAGCCAAAATACAGACAAACGCAACCATTACAAAAAATTTACCTAATCCTAACGTACATAAACTAACAGCCGGTTCAGCGATAATTAAATCTCCGCAGTCGATTGAAAATGGAGATTTCACTTTGCAGGGCTTGCCTTTTTATTCTGGCCGAATAAGTCTGAAAAACTCGCTTAGAAAATTTGATTTTCCTGAAAATTCTCGCGTTTTCCTGCGTATCGATACTTTTAACGCTCCTGTGATTGAAGTCAAATTCAATGGCATCCGCGCTGGCTATTTGATAGGTAAACAATCTAAAATTATGATTACCCGGCAAATGCAAAATGCAGAGGAAATTGAATTAATCCTTTATGGTTCATTGTGCAATTTACTTGGCCCGCATCATCATCCCGATGGTGAACCAATATGGGTCACACCTGAACATTTTATTCCGCATTTTACTCAGCCAAATTACAGCAATGCTGTCGAACAGTGGCTTTCCGGTGATTTACAGCCATTGGATTGGCAAAATGATTATTATCTGGTAAAATTCGGCAATCTAAATGGTTTACGTTTTGAGATTGAAAATTAGTTGTTTTAAAAGGGATATCTATATTAAATAAGCCATAATACAGAACTTATTTAATCGGCATTCGTATGGAGAGTAAATTAATTGAAATCACCGTCAAATAAGGATAAAAATGTCTTTTTCACTTTTGATTAAACCAGCCGGTCCGGACTGCAATCTCAATTGCAAATATTGCTTTTATGCCTGCAAGCACAAACTTTTTGGCGACAAGGCCCACAGAATGAGTGAAGAAATTGCAGAAAGACTGATTTCAGATTTTCTGTCGCAAGGCTTTATAAACAACAGTTTTGCCTGGCAGGGAGGCGAACCAGCGTTAATGGGCTTGGATTTTTATAAGCGAGTAGTTGAATTTCAAAAAAAATATTCTAAAAACGGTATAGTTATAAGCAACAGTTTTCAAACAAACGCAACACTTCTTAATGCAAGCTGGTGCAAATTTTTTAATGAATTTAATTTCCTGCTAGGTATCAGCCTTGACGGGCCTAAAAAATTTCATGATTATTATCGTAATGACTATTCAGGCGGTCCCACATTTGACAAAGTAATGAATGCAATAGAACTGTGCAGACAAAATAAAGTTGAATTCAATATAATTGTTCTACTGAACAATCAGAATGTCAAGTATCCTGACGAGTTATTTGATTTCTTTATGGAAAATAAGTTTCAGTATTTACAATTCATTCCTTGTGTTGAAAAAGACCCAATAACCGGGAAAATTGCCGATTACTCAATCAACGGCACCGAATACGGTAACTTTATGTGCAGAATTTTTGAAAGATGGCGAGAATTCGGCGTTACAAAATTAAGTATTCGGCTGTTCGATTCTATTCTAAATTATTTCGTTTATGGCAGTCATACAAACTGCACGTTTCAAAGAAAATGTGATGATTATATTGTGATTGAACATAATGGAAATGCGTACTGCTGTGATTTTTTTGTCGATGAAGATACAAGACTTGGCAATATAGTACAAACACCGATATATGAATTGTTTAACAATCCGATTAAGCAGGATTTTGCTAACCGAAAAAAACAATTATGCAATAAATGTTTTGTTTGTCATTATTCTGAACTATGCATGGGAGGTTGCCTTAAAGACAGAATAGTTTTGGACAGGAATTTTGCAAATCAAAATTATCTCTGCGATGGTTATAAAATGATTTTCGAAAAAATCGCACCTCAGCTTGCTTCCATTGCCGCAGATTTTCTGCATAAATAACATTAATCGCATTGCTTGAGTTTTCGATTAACGAATGGAAATATTAACGCATAATTAAATTCGAGGCAGGAAAATGAAAGAGCTTTTGCTTGCGCGAGCATTTCGCCTTATTGAGCCTGGGCCGGTAGTATTATTAACAACATCACATAAGGGAAAAGCCAACGTTATGACAATGAGCTGGCTTATGGATGTGGAGTTCACACCTCAAATTGCATGTATTGTCAGCGAAAGTGATTATAGTTTTAAAGCGTTACGCAGTACTAAGGAATGTGTTATCGGAATTCCTGCCGTTGATATCATCGGCAAAGTAATTGACCTTGGCAATTGTTCAGGAAAAGATGTAAACAAATTCACAAAATTTAAGCTAACGCCTTTGCCCGCAGAGAAAGTTAAAGCACCTCTTATAGCCGAATGCCTTGCGAACATCGAGTGTCGCGTAATAGATACCATCCTTGTAAAAAAATACAATCTCTTCATTTTAGAGGGAATCAAAGCGTGGATTGATAATAATCGCAAAGAGAAAAGAACGTTTCACGCTGTCGGTGACGGAACCTTTGTAGTTGATGGACGCAGGATAAACCTGAAGAAAAAAATGGTTAAATGGAAAGAAATAATAAATATTTAGCTTTTTTCTTTAGCTTTGCACCAGCAAAATTTTCATCATAGAGTCTTGCAACAACCATTTTATTTAGGGAACTAAATAACACATAGCGAAATTAATAAGTTATTTGCCGTAAATGAGTTGGAGTTGTTCTTCGGTTGGGATTGTTGGATACCGTTCGCCTTTGGGTCCAACAAATTCAGTTCCCTCTTTTTTCAACGTAACCACTTTTTTTGTGCCATCGTTTTTAGTAATCTCAAAGCTCAGTTCGTTTTGCCCGCCATCTGTTGTAGCGCCGTAAAGAACCTGCAACTGCTCTTCAGTTGGAAGGCTGGTATATTTTTCACCTGCGGGGCCGATATAACCTAAACCGTCTTTCTGCAAAGTGATCGGTGTCTTTGAGCCATCAACAGCAGTGAGCCAAATTACAACACTGCCATTATCAATTTTGCCCACCTTCTGACCATAAATCATTTTCAACTGGTCTTTGGTTGGAATTGAGGCATAATGTTCACCTTTTGGCCCAATATAATCATCGTCCTCTTTCGTAAGTACAATGGGAATATTATCTTCCAGCCAAATCGTAATACTATTCTCCTCCGGAACGTTGGATCGCAGACCATACAATGCTTTTAACTGTTCTTCTGTCGGCATTGTCGGATAATATTCATTTGATGGGCCAATAAAACCATTTCCGGAAGGCGTAAGCGTTACAGGCGTTTGTGAGCCGTTGTCGTTTGTAATCCAAACGGTGAAATTGGCAGGTTTTGCCTGAACGGTATGGATGCCATACAGGATTTTTAACTGGTCTTCTGACGGCATTGTAGAATAATATTCCCCGCGAGGACCGATATATCCGCCATCAAGACCTGGTCTGAGTCTTATTTCAGTTTTGGAACCATTGTCGTTAGTTATCCAAACTATGATTGTTTGGGGCTGTGGAGCTGGAGTATGGACAATGACTTCGCGTTCTACCACAACTGGGGAAGGAGAGCCAAAAACAATTGTCGGAGCAATTATTACTCGCCGGCGCGGCGGATAAACTATAACAGGACGTATACGCGGAGGAACGATAATAACATGGCCGCCACGGCCGCCATAACGATGATGACCACGATAGTGTCCCCCGCCGTGTCTTCTATCTGCAAATGCATTGTTAGTTGTTGATAAAATAAAACCAGCAAACAAGATTAAAATCAGTTTCTTCGTCATTGTATTTCCTTTCACTCCTTAGAGTTTCTTATTCACTTTCAACATTTGTCAGACTATTATAACTGTGGATTCAATCTGTAAATGGTAACATTCCATTATTTGCAATAAATTGACCTTAGCTGTTCTTCTGAAGGTATTGCATCATAGCGTTCTCCTTTAGGGCCGAGGTATTGTGCGCCATCCTTATTGAGAACCACAA